>JAIPBB010000128.1 GCA_021739805.1 Saprospiraceae bacterium
TATAAAACAAAAGATTGCCATAATAATCGGACATTGCTGAACTACACCCACCATCTGAATTGTCAATAGCTCCATTGATATCGGCAACAGGAGAAATATTTGAAAAATCTAAACCGGCATTATTTAAAAAATACCAGTGGTTTGTATATTTTGAATAATGTTGGGCAAAGCAGGTGTTTGTTAATATTATTGCTAAAATTAAGGGTAGGAGCTTTTTCATTTTATTATGGATTTAATTAAACATACAAATATAATGATAATCTATATAGAATCCTAGTTTTTAGATTCTTTATTATTATAGAAAGTTTGCTTGCTAAAAGTTGGTTAAATGTCAGATAATCTGTTAGAAAGAAAGATAGATAGAAGGTGTTATTTTGTGATAGAGCTTATGGTATTTTAAATTAGTTAACTGCACGAAGCTACATAAATTCATAGTGTGATCAAATAACAAACAGCATTTTTGGCTGTTCTTAAATTAGATTAATGCTAGAAACGAATTCTGGCAAAGAACAATTGAATGACAGCGAAGCGAATGACTACTTAATGACAGCGAAGCGAATGACTGTAGATATAAAGATAATACAACCATAATTTTAAAATCAGATTTTTTTTGAACAAATAAATTCTTTCCTGTAACTTTACGAATTATTAATGCGTCATAGTTTGGAGCACATAAATTTCTAACATTTATTGAATGACCACAATTGAATATAATTCCTGCGTTGATAAGTTTTCGGATGGTGTTTATCGCTTTATCCTAAAAAACATCAAAGACGATGACAAGGCTAAAGATGTTGTCCAGGAATCGTTTACTAAAATGTGGGAGAAAGTTGGAGATATTACTTATTCAAAAGCAAAATCATATTTGTTTACAACTGCTTATCACACAATGATTGATGCTATAAGGAAAGACAAAAAGCAAACAAACTATGATGATATTGCACCTTATGATACTTTTGGACATGAAGATGGATATTCTGATTTAAAAGAAATACTAAATGAAGCGGTAAATAAATTGCCCGAAGTTCAAAGGTCAGTAATAATGCTTAGAGATTATGAAGGTTACTCCTATAAAGAAATTGGAGATATAGTAAATTTGAATGAATCACAAGTGAAAGTATATATTTACAGAGCAAGAGTGTTTTTGAAAAACTATATTGGAAGTATGGATATGGTAGTTTGACAATGATAGAATGCGATAATGCGATAATGATGTAATGCGATAATGATGTAATGCGATAATGATGTAATGCGATAATGATGTAATGCGATAATGATGTAATGATGTAATGATGTAATGATGTAATGATAGAATGATGTAATGATAGAATGATGTAATGCGATAATGCTTAAATGATTAAATAGAAAATGGAAATAAACAGAAATAACTACGAAGTTTTTTTAATCGACTACCTTGACGGGAATTTAAGCCCGGAAATGGTTGCCGAACTTCTGTTATTTTTGGAAAGCAATCCTGACCTTAAAGAAGAATTTGAAGGAATGGAGGATATTTCTGTTGTTGAAGAAGAAATTATCCCTATAGCTATCGGGATTGATTTTAAAGAAAGCCTGAAAAAACCTGTAATTGAAAAATTAATCACTAAAGAAAATTACGAAGAGTATTTTATTGCCAGCCTTGAAGGTGATTTAGCTAAGAAAGAGCAAAAAGAACTTGTTGATTTCCTTTTGAAAAACCCCGAACTATCAAAAGAGTTCAAATTATTTAAACAAACTTTCCTTGTACCGGAAACAGAAATCAAATTCTCAAATAAATCATCTATAAAAAAGATAATTGTTGAAGCTGTTGATGAAATCGGTCAACACAATTACGAAGAATTTTTCATAGCTGATATTGAAGGCGATTTAGACTTAAATAAAAAACATAATCTGAAAGTTTTCCTTCAGGCTAATCCACAACTTAAAAAGGAATACGATATTTTTAGAAATACTGTTTTAACTCCTGATTTTAATATTGTTTATGATGATAAACGTTCGTTAAAAAAAGCTGTTTTACCTGTCTTCACCCGAAAAACAATTTATTATTCTGTTTCAATCGCAGCTTCAATTTTAATCTTATTATCAATTTTCTTATCACAACCTAAAACGCCAATCTCAAATCTCAGTCTTGCTGAAAGAAAGCAAAATAGCAGTTATCTGAAATTTAATAAATCATCTATTGAAGAAGCTACTGATAATGTTTCTTTAAATAAAATTACAAATAATACTGCTTACGCTGAAAATCCGGTTAAAGCAAAAAGTCGAATTCGAAACACTCAAAATATTAATGAAGTTAATTCAATTCCATCAAGTGAACTTTTAGCATCAACATCAGAAAATATCAACCAAATTGATGACGAAAGAGACTTTTATACATCTATTTATTATGAATTTCTTTCGGCAGAGTATTATAGAAATTTAGCTCAAAACGATGTGGAGAGTAAAGACGAACACTCAACTCTAGCTCAATACGGATTGAAAAGAATGCGATTGTTTTTAAATAGAAATAATGAAGATTATCAAATCGACAACACTAAGTTTTCATTATGGGAAGTTGCTGATGCAGGACTAATAGGTTTTAATCGTCTATCCAATAAAAATATAAAACTCGATAAAGAAACTGACGAATACGGAAAAGTTATTTCCTATGCCGTTGTTGGAGATTCTTTTCAGTTTAAAAGGAAATAATTGTAGAAGGCTAAGGAGAAGGCTTAGGCTAAGGAGAAGGATGGAAAAAGGCAAAAGGCAAAAAAAGTCCGAAGTCCGAAGTCTGAAGTCGAAAGAAAAGTAACCTGAAACATCAAACCCCTGCACTGAGCGAAGTCGAAGTGTGAAACTCCCCCCACTTAAAAATCTAAATTTCATTTTTGCTGTAACAATTTGAAATACTTGTTCGTCCTAAAAACGATTATAAATTCAAAAAATAAATTATCATGAAAAAAATAAAAATTATAGCAATCTCTTTATTTTGCTTTCTCTTTTTAAATTCTTACTCCCAAGAAGACGTGAAAACAAATATTGCTCCCGAAGATTTTCCTTCATTCACAAAAATTGATGCTAGTGGACTATATAATTTAGTTATTATGCAAGGTGAAACACAGGACATTTGGGTTAAAACTTCAAAAGAATACAAAGAAGGAGATATTAAAGTTGAAGTAAAAAATGATGTTTTAAAGATTTCATCTAAGTCAGCCGGCAGTTCAGCGAATTCCACAATTAGTGTAACTTATGTAGATTTAAAAGAAATCGAACTTAGTGGTGTTGTAAATCTAAAAAATGATGGTGTAATTAATACTGATAAATTTAAAATTTATGCAGCAGGAGCAACAGATACTAAATTGTTAGTTGAAGTTAAAGAACTTTTTGTTGAAGCTTCAGGAGCAGCAAGCGTAAAACTTGATGGGAAAGCAGACACAAACACGATTAAAGCATCAGGTGCCAGCAATATAAAAGCATATGCTCTTGAAACACAATACACTAATGCCGATATTAGTGGAGCAGCAGACGCAAGAGTAAATGCAAAAAAAGAAATAAAAGGAAGTATTTCCGGAGCAAGTGATTTAAAATATCTGGAAGCACCCGAAAATATTGATATAAAAGCAAGTGGTACTGCTGATATTGGAATTTCATCCGGTAAAATTGATACAACAAAGTTCAATCTTGGTGGGAAAGAACTTATCATTATCGATGATGATATGAAAAAAGAAATTTCCAAAGCAAAAAAAGCAAAATCAAGAAAGAAATATGATGGTCATTGGGATGGACTTGATTTAGGTTTAAATGGATATTTAAATAGTGATTACAATAATAATCTGCCATCAACTTATTCATTTCTCGACCTTAAACAAGAAAAATCGTGGTCAGTTGGAATAAATGCTCTTGAACAAAATTTTAATCTTATTAGAAATCATTTTGGAGTAACAACAGGATTAGGATTCCAAATGAACAATTATAGATTTGCCAATAATATTAATTTAACTTCTGATTCATTAACAATTTTTGGATTTAAGGATACTATTCACAATTATACCAAAAGCAAATTAAACGTTAATTACTTCACTATTCCATTACTTTTCGAATATCAAACAAATAACAAGAGCAGAACTAACAGCTTTCATATTGCCGTTGGTGGAATATTTGGAGTGAAAGTTGGTTCACACACAAAAATGGTTTACACTGATGGTGACAAAAAAGAAAAAACAAAATCACGTGATGATTTTCATTTGAATCCTATTAAATATGAAGCAACAGTTCGAATTGGTTGGGGAAAATTGGATTTATTTGCAAATTACGCATTATCAAGTTTGTTTGAAGATGGAGAAGGACCGGTTATGTATCCATTCACCGCAGGAATAAGTTTATCAGGAAATTAAGTTTAATTTTCCCATATATATTATAAGCCATCCACCAATTTACGGATGGTTTTTTTTTGCCCCTAAATCAAATAATTTTCTAAATTTACACCTCAATTTAATTTAAAACATATTAATCATGTCAGGACACAGTAAATGGTCAACTATAAAGCGAAAAAAAGGTGCTATTGATGCAAAACGTTCGAAAATGTTTTCGAAAGTAATCAAGGAAATTACTATTGCTGTTAAAGAAGGAGGTAGTGATTATGATTCAAATCCACGATTAAGATTAGCAATCTCAAATGCAAAAGGCTGTAATATGCCTAAAGACAATATTACAAGAGCAATAAATAAAGCTGCTGATAAAGATACATCAAATTTTGTTGAAGTAAATTATGAGGGTTATGCTGCTCACGGTGTTGGTGTTTTTGTTGAATGTCTGACCGATAATCTACAGAGAACAATTAGCAATGTCAGATCATATTTCAACAAATTTAATGGTAGTCTTGGCAAAAATGGTTGTTTAAGTTTTGTTTTTGAACGAAAAGGTATTTTCACAATTCCGCTTGGTGAGCTTGACCAGGATGAGTTCGAAATGGAAGTTATTGACGGTGGAGCTGAGGATATTGTCCTTGAAGATGGTTTCTTCACAATTACTACTGCAATGGAAGATTTTGGGTTAATGCAAAAAAAACTTGAAAAACTCGGTATTGCACCTGAAAGTGCAAAACTTGAAAGAATTCCTTTAAATACTGAAAAATTATCAGTTGATCATGCACGAACTGTTTTGAAACTTATCGACATTATTGAAGATGATGACGATGTTCAGGAAGTTTATCATAATCTTGAATTTACTGATGAGTTAATTGCGGAATTGGAAAAGGAATAGCCATCTAAAATCAAGCACCAAAATACAAATAAATAACAATTTTCGAAAATCCAATTTTCAAAACGGTTTGAAACATTTAATAATTGGAATTTGGAAATTATTTGGGATTTGGGATTTGATTTTTGGTGTTTCAACTTAAAACGTTGCTTTTGGTTTTGCTTCTTTTGGAAACATAAGCGATGATAAAATACTAACAGTAAGTATTCCTAGAATTATCCAAAGTGAAATAGTTGTTGTAAATCCAAGAGATTCCAGATAATCATGAAATATCATTTTCACACCAATAAAAGTCAAAAGAACTGAAAGTCCGACTTTTAAATAATGGAAAATGTGAATTACATTTATTACCAAAAAGAATAAAGCTCTTAAGCCAAGTATTGCAAATACATTTGAAAAGAAAACCACATAAGGGTCTTTTGTAACCGAAAATATTGCAGGTATTGAATCAACAGCAAAAATCACATCTGAAAATTCAATAACCAGCAAAACAATAAACAATGGTGTAATAAAAGTTTTATGATTTTTGCTTACAAAAAAATGATGCCTGACATAGCGAGGGTAAACCGCAAAACGTTTGGAAGCAAATTTAACAACGGGATGATGTTCAACATCAATTTCATCTTCTTTGTTTCGTGTGATAAACATCCTTATTCCTGTATAGATTAACAATCCACCAAATAAATAAAGAACCCAATTAAATTTTTGTATTAAAGCTGCGGCACTAAAAATAAAGATAAATCTCATAACCAATGCACCCAGTATTCCCCAGAATAAAACCTTTTTATAATATATTTCCTTTACTCCAAAAGCAAAGAAAATCAATACCATAACAAAAATATTATCAACAGATAAGGACTTTTCGATTAAATAGCCGGTTATGTATTCTAGTGCAAGATTCTTTTTATAGACTTTAACAGCTTCTTCAAAGCTTAGTGATTCAATTTCAATGGGATGAGAGTATTTTTCAATTTTTTGTTGTATGTCTTCTTTTGATTTAATTCCATGAATCACATCTCCTTTAAAATGTATAAAACCATAAAAAACCAGAGAAATCCCTATATAAACTAATGACCAAATAAGAGCTTCTTTAAAAGCTATAACATGACTTTTTTTATTGAAAAGCCCCAGGTCAATCATCAATATGCTAAGAATCAGAACCAGAAAAATTGAAAAGAAAATTATTTCGCTATTGTTCATATGATTGAATTACTCTCCAAATTTAAAAATATTTCATCGAATAAAAGTTATTATTAATTATGATTTTCAAAATATGCTTAAATAATAAATTAAAAAGTGATAAATTTGCCGAAATTCTCTCCGTAGCTCAGTTGGTAGAGCAGCTGACTCTTAATCAGCGGGTCGAAGGTTCGAATCCTTCCGGGGAGACTTTTTCTTATATACCTAAATTCCCATAAAATTCATTATTAATTGTTTTTGCAGGCCAAATAAGGATGTTAGACCATAGTGCGAAAGATAATCTAACGATTAATGTTAATGTAATCCCATATTAATCTATATTTGTCGCATAATAGTTGCACATTAAATCAAAATGTTCCACAATTTCCATCAAAACATATAAATTCACACTGAATATTTTAATTAATACCTTTATTAATAAAGCACAAAAAATTAGTTTCGATATCGAGAACTCCAACATAACATTCTCTTTTGAACTATTTGAGAGTTTATTTTTTTCAAATACAGAAAATTTTATCTATTCCTTTGAGATTATTTGAAGCGAAAAAATTTTGCAAAAGCAACACACAAGAACTATTTGACTTTTAAACGAAAGTTTAAGCAATTTCAAGGCACTAATTACGACAACCTTAAGCTTGCTAATATAGATTATAAAATATTGAGTGATTTCCAGTCATATTTAATTAACGGGGCATTCAATGATAGATAGAGTTGTAAAGAACCCGGCACTCCAAACTCCCAACTCCCTTTCACTTTTCCATCGCATCATAAATCACCTGGTGAATTCTTTGCCTGATTGCATAAGTGTTCAATTTCCAGTTTTTCACACTTGGATTAACTCTGTTTGAAAGAAAAACATAAACAAGATTATTATCGGGGTCAACCCAAACACAAGTTCCCGTGAAACCTGTATGCCCATAAGTGTTTGATGAGGCACTTTCTGCCATAAAAGAGCTGTTTTTGTCAAAACCTAAACCTCGGTGACTGCCGGGCTGAGTTGATGTAAATCGTTTAACAGTTTCAGAATTCAAATATTTTTCTCCACCATAAATGCCGTTATTTCTTAGCATTTCAAATAGTACACCCAAATCAGAAGCATTAGTGAAAACTCCGGCATTACCCGAAATTCCACCTAAGATTGCAGCACTTGGGTCGTGAACATATCCATGAATAAGTTGTTGTCGCCAATATTCGTCAATTGCTGTTGGAGTAATTCTGCTTTTATCGAATTTCTTTAGAGGGTGATAACAAATAGTTTGCAAACCTAAAGGCTGATAAAAATATTTTTCCATATACTTATCAATACTCATTTGATTAATGGTGTCAATTGTTTGCTGAAGCATAATCATATTAATATCGCTATACTGATAAACCGGATTTGAGCATAATCTAATTTGCTTTGTTAAAACCCATAAGGAATCAAACCAATGGTCTTTTAAATAGAAATTATTTGCAATTTTAACTGTAATTGAGTCTTTAATGTAGCTTCTTCCATAATATTTGTTAAATAAATATGCCACTGTATCCTTACGGTTTTTTAGGGGCAGAGTAGTGTCAACAACTGTATCTCTTCTATAATAAAGAAATGATAAAATAGGCAAACTTGGAGAAAGTCCCGATTTATGCATAAGAAGATTGTAGGGCTTTGATTTGAAAATATTGAGTTTGGGAGTAACCTTAAAATAAATAGTGTCATAAGCAATCAGCATCGAATCGTTCAGTTGAATTGTGTCCCATTTAGTTAAAAATGTATCAATATTTTCGATTTCTCTAAGCTTTAGTGTATCAATATTAATTATGGTGTCAGGCTTAATTCGGGTGTAATTGATTTTAGTGTTTTTAAAATATTCTTCAAGATTACTGAAAAGGTTTAGCTTTTTATCATCATACATTTTCATTGCTGCAATTGTTGTCGCTGCCACTTTTGTAACAGAAGCAATATCATATAAATCAGTAGTTTTGACTTTTGTTTTCTTATCATAAGTGTGATAACCAAAAGCTTTGTTATAAATGACTTTTCCGTCTTTGGCAACCCAAACCTGGCAGCCCGGGAAAGCATATAATTCAATTGCTTCTTTTGCAATACTATCAATTTGTGAAAGGATGGAATCATTTAATCCGGCATCTTCGGGAATGGTGTATTTTAATCTTACTTTCTTTGTTTTTTCTCCACTTCCATAGTGAAGAGAATCAGAAATTTTAAAAGGCAAAATTCCTTTTGCAGAAATCCCACCGAACAATAATTGTGAAGCAAATTCTTGTTCAATCTTAGCATTATCGTATAATTGAACCACAGTTGACAAGTTTTGAAAATGTTTAAGGTTTTCAGGATTGTTGAAATTTACAATTACAATATTTTGAAGTGTATCTAATTTTTTAAGTTTTAGCAGGAATTTTCGGTGCTTGCTTGAGTCTAATTTGAAATTATTAAAAGTTAAAATAATAGTGCTTGAATCATTTTTGTTTTTAGCAAAGTTTAAAAATTTGGAAGTGTTTTTAGCATAATTTTTCACACTAACTGAATCGTAAAACTGAAAATACTCAACAAAAGCAGAAATATTTGATTTGCCGAAATTGGCAATTGTGAATTTCTTGTCTTTCAGATTTTTAAAGGGAATGCTTTTGTTTTTATTCCTGACAATAGTTATCGAAAATTCAATTAAATTCCGTTTAAATAATTCACTAAAATCTCGTCTGATTATTTTTTCAGATTTTTCAATATCTATTTCTTTATAATTTTCTAATCCCGTCCATGATTTGGCAGAAAGAATTCGCCTGACTTTATTATCAATTTGTTTAATTGAAATTTCATCTTTATCAATTAGTTTTTTTATTTTTTCAAAAACAAAATCAATGCTATCATTCACAATCAAAGCATCCGCTCCTGAAAGTAAAGCTTCTCCGGCATCACATGAATTTGCCTGTATCAAACTCAAACCCTGAAAGTTTAGCCCTTTCTTTAAATAATCTTTAAGAAAAATTGAATTGGATTTATTGTAATTACTGTGAATGCACGAAAGTCCATTAATAATTAAATTTTTATAAGGCTGAATGTATTTTAAATAATTTGCTGAGGTATCATCCTCTATATTAGAAAACATCTCAAAATTATTTATCCCGGCAAGAATATTTTGCTGCTGAAGTTCAAGGCAAAGTTTTTTTGTCTTTCTTAGAAAATAAACACTATCCCGATTATTTGATATTGGAATCGAAAGATTAGCATGAATGCCAAGTAATTTGTTCTGTTGAACAATAATATTTCTGTAAATATCTAATAAAGAATCATTGGAAATGGCATCAATTGTATTTCCTTTTGGAAGCTGAACAATGTCTTTCAAAAATTCCGCATAAGCTTCTGCTGTTTGCATTTGAATTAATAAGGGAACTTTTGATAAAGCCTGGAACTCATTAATAGATTGCATTTGCTTTTTCAGTGAATCAGTTTCAAAACGTAATCCGCCAATGCCATAGTTTTGAATCCATTGTTTTAATAATTCAATATCATCATTATTTGCTTTGCTTTGCTCTATAATTATAAGTTGCCCGATTTTTTCATCAAGGCTCATGTTTTCAACCAATGAATCAACCCATGCAGATTTAATATTAAGAAAAGGTGAGCCGAATTCAAGCTGTTTAGCTTTGTTAAAGTAGATTTTGTAGAGGCATAAAAAAACTAATGCTATAACAATGACAGCAATCGTTATTAAAACAATTTTTTTATGTTTTTTGGTTAATTGCATTATACTTCAAATTTCAAAATTTTATTAATTGATTTTAAGTTTAATGCATAAAGTTTTCAACCAATAAAGCTTTAAAATTTAGTATAATATTTTTTGCCCAGGGTTTTATTTGTTTTAACCATCATTTTTAATGCAACTATCTAGCTCCTCCATAAATACTCCAATTTACCCAGTTTGCAAATTCAACAAAAGGAATTCTTCTTTTGTACGTTAATGTACTATTTTTAATATAGCCCAATGTTTTATAACGATATTTATTGTTTGTTTTGCGATATAACCTTATTTTAGTATGATTTCCATCCCGGGTATAATCCCATTCAAAGAATTTATACGAATCATTCAGTGTAAATGAACATATTTTTCTTTTTTCAAACGGTGTGTAAAAGTAAATTTTAGTTATGCTATCCTGCGGAGTACCAATATCATATTCAACAATAAAATTTTCTCCTGTTTGATATCTACAATTTGGTTTACAGTATTCAATTGCTTCTCCTGTAATATCATCATATAGAATAATTTGATAACTAACACTGCTTTCTAAATATTTTTTATTCTCTGTCAGAAATTTACTACTATCATTCAAAGTAAAGTGATAAATCGCATTGCGACTAATGACCGAATCATATCTATTTGTAAGTTTACTTAAGATATTACAATAATATATTCGAGTATCGACATATTTGCCAGTACCAGTAGATAGTAGTGGTTGCCCATTTGAATGCAATGTTAAAAAAGTGGAATCTAATGAGTTGAAAACTTTAATTGGCTTGCCTTTTTGGTTTATTATGAATTTTACTATATCGTTTTCTTTGACATCAAATAATTCTCCTTTTTTGTAAATTATGGGCAAAACTAATTTAGTATTTTTATATGATGCAAACATAACACCATGATACCCATTCTTTGTTACATCATATAAAAAAAATAATGAATCTTTATTACCATTATTATAATAGTAATTGATAAGTTCAGGAACAGAATCATAAATTGGAGGAATTAAAGATTTCAAACCTATATATAGACAATACTTATTATCTTTTAATAAATATTCAGAATCTCCATTAATATATTTATCAAGATTATCATAAATAATCTCTGAAATATAAACTTTTTCAATTGATTCTACCCAAGCCAATGAGTGAAAACCTGAAATATTTGAACCATTTCTAATAAAAAATGCAACAAAACCATATTTGTCACCTTTTCTAACAGTAATAAAACCAATGCTTTTATGTTTGATCATATCAAATTCAATTTCTGATATTATCCAGCCTTTATCTATTGTATTTAAGGCATAGCCATATTTGTCTCCTAGTTTTAAAATATAGTTTTTTGCTCCTTTCCCACTCATTCCAAAATCAGGAGCAGTAATATAAATACTGTCTAATTGAGGTTTTATTATTATTGTCTTATTTTTATCTATTAAACCATATTTACCATCCTGAGTTATAATTGTTTGTGTATAAGCTGTTTGACTTACAATAAAAAAAATAATAAATACTGCTGTTTTAGTGAGATTATTCATAAGTCCATTTTTTAATATAAGTCTTGGTTTCAATAAATGAAAAAAGAAATTAAATGTAAAGATAATGATAAACAATGTAATATCTAACATTGATATGGAAATTATTTCAATAACAATTGACCAACTAATTATATAATTTAGAATTAAACAGAAATCTATTATTATTCAACCAATCATTATTTTAAATACTTTTGCACCCATGAATCCTCAAGAAAAGAAGAACATAAGACTAATTTCTATCGAAGAAATCACTAGCTTTCTAAAAGACAATAATGAAAAGCCTTTCAGGGCAAAACAAATTTATGAATGGCTGTGGAAAAAGGCAGTTAATTCATTTGATGAAATGACAAGCCTTTCGCTTGCTCTTAGAACACTGCTCCAGGAGCATTTTTATATAAATTCTATTAAGTTACATTCTCAGCAAAAAAGCATAGATGGAACAATAAAGTTTACATTTGAGTTATCTGACGGAGAATTGGTGGAGGGAGTTTTAATTCCTTCGATGGGAAGAGCTACTGCATGCATTTCATCACAAGTTGGATGTAATTTAGCTTGTACGTTTTGTGCAACAGCAAAAATTGGTTTTAATAGAAATTTATTGTTTGAAGAAATTTATGACCAGGTAACTTTTATAAACAAACAAGCAATCGAACATCATGGAATTCATTTAACAAATATTGTGTATATGGGAATGGGCG
The DNA here is from genome assembly GCA_021739805.1 of Saprospiraceae bacterium. The sequence continues at coordinate 12,399 of JAIPBB010000128.1, forward strand.
AGCCTTTAATCAATTACGAAAATGTTCTTAAATCCATTGAAATTATTACATCAACCGAAGGAATGGCAATGTCGCCTTCCCGAATAACTGTTTCAACAGTTGGGATTCCTAAAATGATTAAAAAACTTGCTGATGATGAAACCAAATTTAAACTGGCTTTGTCATTACATTCGGCAAATGATAAAATTAGAAGCAGCTTAATACCCACAAACGACAATCATCCGACAAAACAACTTATTGAAGCTTTAAAATATTATCACGCAAAGACAAACCACAGGATTTCAATTGAATATATTCTGTTTAATGATATTAATGATAGCGAAAAAGATGCACAGGATTTAGCAATTTTTTGCAGAAATTTTCCTGTTAAAATTAACATCATCGAATATAATAATGTAGAAGGTTCAGAATTTCAATCATCAACAAAAGAAAAGACAGAGGAATTTGTGAAATTCCTTGAAAGTAAAAATATAATTGTAAACGTTAGAAGAAGTAGAGGGAAAGACATTGATGCAGCTTGTGGGCAGTTGGCGAATAGGGTGAAGTAGGGGAAAAGGCAAAAGTAATCCATACGGACTCCCTTCGGTCGAAAGGCAAAGGCAAAATTAGAAAGAAAGGGAGAAGGGGTGATTGGGTGAAGGGGAGAGTTTGAGAGCATGCAAACAGCCAATTCAGAGCGTCATTGCGAGGGAGGAACGACTGAAGCAATCCGTTGAATTAAGCTCAAAACTGATAATAGACAGATTGCTTCGCTTTACTTCGACTTCGCTCAGCACAGGCAGCTCGCAATGACGAAAGCTTCAAGCAACGAGATAAGAGAAATGAATAAATAAAATAACGAATATCGAACACCCAATAATGAATGATTAAGTAGGCAATATGCAAATAATTGAGCGTGAGAGCGTGAGAATGGGTGAATGGGAGAAAAGTAAAATAAATCATAATATATCAGCGTAAATCAGCGTCAGAAACTCGAAACCTGAAACTCTTGCACTGAGGGAGTCGAAGTGTGAAACCTGAAACTCTTGCACTGAGCGGAGTCGAAGTGTGAAACCCGAAACCCCTGCACTGAGCGGAGTCGAAGTGCGTAACCCGAAACAAAAACTGAGTTAAAATTAAGGGGACTTCTATTATTTAAATCATTGTTATTCCAACAATTAAACGTATATTTGTGTTTTAATTAAACAATTAAGCTATGAACACAAAAACATACAAAACAACAGGAAATAGAGGATTATTTGATGAACAAG
>JAIPBB010000129.1 GCA_021739805.1 Saprospiraceae bacterium
TTAATTCTTTCTGTGATTGTTTAGTTTCCCCATGAAATTGAGAGTGAACATCCCAGATATATTTTCCTAATACATCCTTTTCTTTTATTCCTGTGATTTTTTCAAGGCTTTTATTCCATTCGATAAGTTTTCCTTCTTCGTCAGTAATCGAAATGCCATCATCAGATTGTTGTATGATATTTCGAAATTTGAATTCACTTTCGATTAATCCTTTTGTTTTTTTCTCAACAAGTTCTTCAAGATTTAATTTTTCTTCACGCAGTTTATCTTCTGCTTCTTTGATTCTGAGCATTACATTAACTTGTGCCGAAAGTTCAACTGAATCGATTGGTTTTGCCAAAAATGCATCAGCACCAATATCAAGACCTTTAACACGACTTTTGGCATCGGTTTTTATTGCCGTGAGCATAATCACCGGAATATGTTTTGTCAGTTCATCTTCCTTGAGTTTTGTGCAAACTTCAAAACCATCCATTACGGGCATAATAATGTCCAAAAGAATAGTGTCGGGTTGCTCTTTTCGGGCAATTTCAATTCCTTCTTTTCCGGATAATGCTGTGAGAACTTCACAATTAGGTAAATTGGTTTTTATTACCGCAGCAATTGTGGTTAGATTGTCTTTTTGGTCGTCGATTGCGAGGATGGTTTTCATAATCTTTTGTGGGTTATTTGTTGTTCATTTCTTTTAATTGATAGTCATTTGCTTCGCGTCATTTACTTCGTGTCATTTGCCCTTCGGGCGTCATTTGCTTTGCGTCATTTACTTCGTGTTATTTGCTTTGCGTCATTTGCTTCGCGTCATTTGCTTCGTGTCATTTGCCCTTCGGGCGTCATTTGCTTCGCGTCATTTGCTTCGCGTTATTTACTTCGTGTCATTTGCCCTTCGGGCGTCATTTGCTTTGCGTCATTTGCTTGCGTCATTCGGTTGTCATTTGCTTTGAATTATTCTTTGTTATTTGTTGTTCCTTTTCCTATTGATTTTATGTAATTGTTGAGTTTTATCCCAATATTATTTATTTCGGTTTGGAAAGAAAGGAAATCTGCCTCAGTTATTAAATTCCTGTTTTTTGCTTTTGTTAGCCATGTTTTGGTTTCAAATAAAGAGCCTCTGGAATAATAATAGAAATTTTTAGATTCTTTATAATGAAATCTTCCATATCCCTCGCTCAAGTTTGCTGCAACTGAATCAACTGCTCTGACTAATTGTTTTCCTACCGTATCTTTAGAAAAATATTCCCATTTTATTACGATATTCCAAACCTTTTCCGCAATATCCATTGATAATTGATATACTTGCAATTCTTCTAATTTCATTTTTTTTATTTTATATTTACAAATTCTATATTTTTTATAACAACCGAATGACTATTGAATGACAATTGAATGACTATCGAATGACCATCTAATGACCATTCAACAATCTCCCAATCTCCCCAAACAATTCATCCTGCTCAATTGGCTTTGGAATATATCCGTCGCAGCCTGCTTCAAGGAATTTTTCTTTATCTCCAAGCATTGCTTGTGCTGTTACTGCTATCACTGCTATATCTTTTGTTTTATCATTTCCTTTTAAAATTTGAATAACTTTTTCACCCTCCATTTCAGGAAGTGACATATCAAGTAGTATCAAATCAGGTTGTTGAGATTGTGCAATCTTTAACCCCTGTTCTCCATCAACAGCTTCATAAATATTATACTTTCCTTTTAATATTGCTTTTAGCGTAGTCATATTGTCGGGATTGTCTTCTACTATGAGGATGTTTGGCAGATTGGTTTCGGGTTTCGCACTTCGACTTTGCTCTGTGTAAAAGTTACGAGTTACGGATTCCGAGTTACGAGTTTCGAGTTCCGCACTTCGACTCCGCTCAGTGTAAAAGTTCCGAGTTCCGAGTTTTGGTTCGATATTAAGCATTAACCTTATTTTGTTTAGCAGCTTATCAATATCAACATCGCCTTTATGTATTAATTGCTGAATATTATTTGAACTTAGTTTTGCCAGCTCATCTTTTGTAAGGTCTTTTGCAGTGAGAATTAATACAGGAATATTTTTTGTTTTTTCAGTGGTTCTAATATCTTCAAGAACTTCAAAGCCATCAATTTCGGGCATCATCAGGTCAAGAATAATCCCATGGGGGATTGAATGTTTGAAGTAATCCAATGCTTCTTGTCCTCCTCTTGCCACATTAATAATATATCCTTCTTCTTTTAAAACTGCTTTAAGTTGGGTTATAACATCGTCGTTATCATCAATAATAAGGATGTGAGATTCAGCAATCTTATTTTCTTCATCAATATCTTTTTCTTTTGATAGGAGGGAGTCATACGGCTTTGCTTTTGATGTTTTTTTCTTGTGATTATTCTCATCAACAATATAAATGTCTTCACTCCATTTTATCGGTATGGTGATAGTGAAAACAGTGCCTTCACCTAATTTACTTTCAACCGAAATTTCACAGCCAAGAACTTTTGACATTTTTTTAGCAATAGCAAGTCCAAGACCGGTGCCTTCAAATCTTCGTGAAGTGCTGCCATCAACTTGCCTGAATTCATCAAAAATATATGGGAGCATTTCTTCCGAAATACCAATGCCGCTATCTTTCACTTCGACAACAAGGCTTTTGCTCTCCTGGCGAACTGAAATATCCACACTTCCATCTTCAGTGAATTTTACTGCATTTCCGATAATATTAGTTAGAATATGATAAAGTTTTGATTCGTCAGTTTCAATGAAAGGTAAATCTGCGGGAATATTTAATGATAAAGCCAAAGCCTTTTCTTCAGCAATGCTTTGCAAATTCTCGGCAGTCATTTTAAGAAGTGAAGAAAGCGAAATAAATTCGGGTGAAATTTCCATTTTTCCTGCTTCAATTTTCGAAAGGTCGAGAATATCATTTATTAAATTCAAAAGCTTTTTGCCATTACGTTCAACAATTTCGAGATAATTGTTTTCTTCATCATTGAGTTTGTTTTTTGCCTGCATTATTAATACCCGTGAGAGTGCCATTATTGAATTCAGCGGAGTTCGCAACTCATGGCTCATATTCGACAAAAATTCACTTTTTAGTTTATTAGCTTCTTCAACCTGTTTTCTTTGAGCTTCGAGTTCAATGTTTTGTTCCTGAAGCTCTTCCGAAGTATGTTGTAGCTCTTCTGTCTGATTTTGCAACTCTTCCGACTGCTCTTGCAATTCTTCCGCTTGTGCTTGCAGTTCTTCAGCCTGTTCCTGCAATTCTTCTGTTTTTAATTCCAATTGCCGGTTCATTATTGTTAATTGTTCAGCAAGTATTCTGGTTCTTTCGCCGGAAAGTAAATTCGAATAAGCAGTATTAATATTTGTCCAGGACTGATTAAGAATTTCTAAAGCGTATTTCTCAAATTTGTTTTTGTTAAGTATTGTAATAACAGCGACTATAACATCATCTGTCACTATTGGAATAAATGTAATTTCATAGGGTATATCCCCAAAAACATCCTTAACCCTTGAATGTATAGTATTAGGCGGGATTGACAGGCGTTGAATTTCTTTTTTCGATATTAATTTATTAAAATTATCTTTTAAATCTTTAGCTTCCAACAAAGAAAGTAATTCTTTTGTAAAGCCAATAGTTGCTATGTTTTCATAGTCATTTGCCGAATAACTATGAATTCCGAATGAAATAAGGTCAGCTTTACAAATGTCTTTTAATTGATAGATTAAAGAATCAGCAAATTCATTCATTGATGATTTTCCAATCATTGCTTCTGTTATCAAATTCACCCCCTCCTGAATTTTTATTCTTGATTCGGTCATTTCTGCCATTTCATTAATCTGTCTTGAAAGAGAGCCAAGCTCTCCTTTAGATTTTGAACTACTTCTTGCCCTTAAGTCACCTTTTGATATTTGTTGAGTGATTTTATTTATTTCAATAATTGGTCGCGAAATGGAACTACTTATAATTATAGCGACAATAATAATAACTAGTAAGTATATGGAAAAAATAATCAAATATTTCCTTATCATAACCCGAATAGGGGCATTTAATTCATGCATATCTTGTTTACATACAAAGCCCCAACCAGTTTTATCAATATGGTCATATGCGGCAAGGACTTTTTTATTTCGATAATCATTTGTGATAATAATACCTGTTTGACCGGAAGCAGCCTTAACAGCCGGCTCAGCACTAATTTGAAGGTTTAATGGTGCATCTTTATGCCATCTTAATTCGTTTAGTGCCAGAACATCTTTATTTACAATAAGTGTTTCACCGGTTTTGCCCAACCCAACTCTGTTAAGGAGAAGCTTGTATAAAGTACTGTCTAAATCAAGATAGGCAACAAGTATTCCAATAATATGCTCCCCGTTATGTTGGGTGCAAAAAATAGGAATCGAATAAGTAATAGTATTGTGAGATAAGAATTCTGAATAATAAACATCGGAGAAAGATAGTTTTCCGGTTTTTAAAGGGTTTTTAAAATAATCTTTTGACTTTACATCCTTACCTAATAATGAATCATTTGTAGTAGAAATAATCCTTGCGTTATGTGGATTTATTATAAAAATATCATGATAAGAAGTATAGTTTTTTTGATATCGGTGTATGATCTCATTTACTTCCTTTAGGATATGATTGTCAGTTGTGTTAATAGATTCATCTTTAATAATATATTCCAGATCCGTAAGTTCTTTGTTTGTTGCCATTGTTCGCAAATCACTTTCTCTTTCTGTTAACCATGCATTTAGTCTGTTGACTTTTAAATCTCTTATTGCAGTAAGCTTATCAAAAGTTCGTTTTTCAATATTTTTTGCTTGCTGAGTATAAGTGATTAACATAACCGTTGTTAAAGGAATTATAGTTAAAAGTAAAAACCAAAATAGCAGCCTGCTTCTGATACTGTTAATGTCTATTTTTATCATTGTTTATGTTTTGTTAAGTTGTTAAGTGGTTAAGTTGTTAAGTGGTTAAGTTGTTAAGTTGTTAATTTGTTAAGTGGTTTAGTTGTTAAGTTGTTAATTTGTTAAGTGGTTTAGTTGTTAAGTGGTTTAGTTGTTTAGTTGTTAAGTTGTTGAGTTGTTAAGTTGTTGAGTTGTTAAGTTGTTAAATTGTTGAGTGGTTAAGTTGTTAAGTTGTTAAGTGGTTAAGTTGTTAAGTTGTTGAGTTGTTGAGTTGTTAAGTTGTTGAGTTGTTAAGTGGTTGAGTTGTTAAGTGGTTTAGTTGTTAAGTGGTTTAGTTGTTAAGTTGTTGAGTTGTTAAGTTGTTAAGTTGGCATTCAACCTACTCAACCTACTCAACTACTCACCCCACTCAACTACTCACTCCACTCAACTACTCACCCCACTCACCCAACTCACCCTTCTTACTCTATTTTCGCCCTTTAAGGTATTTTATATATCCATTTAATAATTTAATTTCTTCATTTATATCGTTTTTGAGATTATCAAATATGTTTTTTTCAATATATTCTTCATCGAGTGCAACATAGATATGATCCACTAATTCAAAAAGCGAACCTCTTGAAATCCTGCAAAATTGAATGTTCTCTTTATAATGAAACCTACCATAGCCTTCTGCAATATTGGCAGTAACAGAACGAGACGCTCTGATTATCTGGTCTGTAAGTTTGTACTTTTCATCAGATGGAAAACTCTTTGTAAGTTTAGAAAATTTTTTGCGTAATTCTCTTCCCTTTATCCAAACTTCTAATGTTTCAAATGTTGATTTTATTTCAGTCATATTTCTATTGTATTTTTGTTTTTGTTAAGTTGTTAAGTTGTTAAGTTGTTAATTTGTTAAGTGGTTTAGTTGTTAAGTTGTTAAGTTGTTAATTTGTTAAGTTGTTAAGTTGTTAAGTTGTTAATTTGTTAAGTGGTTTAGTTGTTAAGTTGTTAAGTTGTTTAGTTGTTAAGTTGTTTAGTTGTTAAGTGGTTTAGTTGTTAAGTGGTTAAGTTGTTAAGTTGTTAAGTTGTTAAGTGGTTTAGTTGTTAAGTTGTTGAGTTGTTAAGTTGTTAAGTTGGCATTCAAACTACTCAACCCACTCAACTACTCACCCCACTCAACCACTCACCCCACTCAACCTACTCACCCCACTCAACCTACTCACCCCACTCAACCTACTCACCCTCTCAACCTATTTCACTTCCAATTCTTTTATTCTATTCTGTAATTGTTTAATAGTAAGTTCTCTTCCAACAAAGACTTTTAAAGCATTATCAAGTTCTTTATTTTTTAACTGAAGTTCGTTGGTTCTTGTTTTAACTAAATCCTCAAGATGTTCCCTGTATTTCTTAAGTTCAGTTATGTCATTTACAAAACCAATATAGTGTAAAATATTATTATTGTTATCGAATTTTGCTGTAACTGTCAGTTCAACAGGCATGATTCTTCCACTTTTATGAATATACTCTTTCTCATACTTTACTATATTATTTTCAATATTCAATTTTTGAAGTTCTTCTGCTTCGATATCATTCCATTTTTTGGGAGTCAGTACATCGTTCCAGCTAATATTCTGTAATTCTGTTTGAGTGTAACCTGTTAAGTCTGAAAATGCTTTATTGCAATTATTCAGGCTGCCATCAGGATAGCCAAAAGCAATTGCAATAGGAGCATTTCTTACAATATCAGCGAGAGTTTGCTCTCGTTCAAGACTATTCATTAATTCAAATTCAGCTTTTTTTCGTTCAGTAATATCAATTATTATAGCAGCAAATAATTGTTTTTGTTCATGTTTCAGAAGTTGTAAATGAACTTCAACATTATACAATGATTTGTCTTTTCGTTGGTGGACTGTTTCAAATATGATTCTTTCTTTTTCTCCTTTCAGTAAAGGTGCTATTAAATCATTAAATGTTTCAGTTGTAATTTGTGTTTTTATATCTATTGGAGTAAGCTCAAAAAGCTCATCCAATGAATAACCAAGATTTTTCTGTGCTGCCTTATTCACCTGGGTGAATTTTAAAGTTTCGGCATCAAATAGAAATATTTCATTTAATGAATCTTCGAAAATTTGGCTTAATTGTTTTATTTTTTCTTCAGTTTTTTTTGATTCGGTAATATCCCGAACTTGAGTAAAGAAATAAGTTGGCTTTCCATTTTTGTCTCTTATAACAGTTGAGCTAACAACTACATGAATTATTTGACCATCTTTATGAATATAACGTTTTTCAAAAACGACCCGACCTTTTTCATTATTTAGCATTGCTTTAATAGCATCAGAACCAATTGCATAATCATCGGGATGAGTAATATCCTGGAATTTAAATTTTAGTAATTCTTCTTCAGCATAGCCAAGCATTTCACATAGTGCCTGATTTACGTTTGCAAAGAAGCCATCTATTTTAACCATACACATTCCAATAGCTGCATGGTCGATAGCATTAATTAAAAGTTGTTGTGATTCTCTAAGCTGATTTTCTGATTTAATACGTTCAGTGATATCTTCACCCGAACTCAATGTTCCAATTATATTTCCATTTTCATCTTTTAAAAGAGCATTATTCCAGGCAATTATTCGTTCTTCACCTGATTTTGTCAGAATTTCATTTTCGTAATATTTAACTGATTCAATTTTTCCGGCAGCTACTTTTTTAGCCACAACTTTAACAGTTTCTCTTAATCTTGTCGGTATAAAATTATCGAACCAGTTTTTTCCTATTATTTCATCTTCTGGATAACCTAATACTTCGCAACCTTTTGGATTTACTAACTGAACTATGCCATCAGAATCAATACTTAATAGAATTACTTCAGCAATATTAAGGTATTGCTGAGCTTTGTTTTTTTCTTTTATTATTTCCTTTTGGTTTTCTATTAATTCAATTTCTGATTTTCTTTGCTCAGTTACATCCTGAACAGTTGATATCATAATGTTTTGTTCGATTATGGGTATATTATAAGCTTTTACATATCTTTCTTCCCCTGAACTAGTGACAATCTTTAAATTATCCCAAACCATTCTTTTTGGGTCGCCACTTTCCATATCACTAATTATTTGTTTTTTCATTTTTTCCCTGTAAACAGGATCCGGAAACACTTTTTCAAAAAACACAGAAACATTAGATAAAACTTCTTTCGACCAGCCATAGATTTCCTGGAATTTATCATTCAAATATTTCACATCTCCATCATCAATAGTATTAATTCCGAATCCAATAGGCATATTGCTCATTATAGTTTCGATATATGCATTTTTGTTTTGAATCTCAATATCGGCAAGTTTACGATTAGTGATGTCGCTGATTATTCCAAATATTTGTTTTGGTGAACCATTGTGCAGCCGTTGAAAAATAGATTCTTTAGATTGTAACCATAGCCAGTTTCCGTTTTTATGTTTCATACGGTATTCATGCTCAATTAACTCCCCATCTTTGGCAGTTTGATATTTTGGAGAGGTTTCGCTTGTGTAAATTTTGAAATCATCTTCATGCATTAATGAAGGAATTAATTCATTTCCCATTTCTTTGACTTCATCAACTGTATAACCTAAAACCTTAGTTATTCCTTGATTGCTATATACATTTTTGCTTTCTACAATATCATAGATGTAAATAATGTCGGGAGATGTATCTAGTAATGTTTTATTGAATATACTAGCCTCATTTAATGAACTTTCAATTTTCTTTCGTTCAGTAATGTCATTTAATGAACCTACAATGCCAACAGTTTTTCCATCTTTAAGAACAGGTGATTCTCTAACTTCTACTATGATTTTTTTACCATCTTTTCTTAATAGTTCTAATTCATAAGTAGCTTGCCTTTTGCCGGTTTGTATAGCTTTAAGTGTATTTTGATAGCCAATATCATTTATGGGATTATCTGTAGCAAAGTCTGTCCACTTTATCAATGCTTCTTCCCGGGTATAACCTAAAATGGACATAACCTGTGGACTAACATAGTTTAACTGATGATTAGTGTCGTGCGAATAAAACATATTTGTACTATTATCAAAAATATTACGAATTTGTTCTTCACTTTCCTTAAGTGCTATTTCAGCTTGCTTTCTTTGTGTAATATCATCTGAAATAATCTGAACACCTATTACTTCACCTTCTGTATTTTTAACTTTTGTATAATTAGAAATATACCATGATGCTCCACTTGGTAGCTCTACTTTATCCTCATATGTTTGAGTTGCAGCTGATGATATTGTTTTATTTATTCTTTCCTGGTATTCTTTTCCATACTTTTCACCAAAAAGATCAACCATTGACTTACCAATGAAATCTTCAGCTTTTCCTCCCATCCTTTTTGCAGCAACTTGATTAAAGCTAATAATTCTACCCTCTAAGTCATAATATCCAACTCCATTGCCTGAATATTCAAAAATAAGACGATATTTTTCTTCACTTTCTTTTAGTTCTTTTTCGGCTTTCTTTTTGTCAGTAATATCTTGTAATGTGCCATGTAATTTTATTGTTTTTCCTTTCTCTGCCACTGCTTCACCAATAGCTTCCACCCAGATTATTTTTCCTTTTTTTGTTTTAGCTTTTGCAATAAACTGCATAGGCATTTGGTTTTCAATAAGCTTGTTCATTTTATCCTTAATCATCTCCCTGTATTCAGGAAAATAATAATTCAGGTGTTCATTTAATCCAGGAATAGCTTCATCCTGATTTATTTCTATAATATCGTAGGTTCCTTTTGTCCATGTTGCTTTTCCATCTTGTGTTAAATCCATTTCCCAGCCGCCAATTTTAGCAATTTCTCCAACCTTATTTAATAATTGTTGATTTTCTTTTAGTTCAATTTTAGCTTGCTTACGTTTAGTTATATCTTCAAAAATTGTGATAAAATAGCCTTTCTGTGGGCAGTATGCATTAATTGAATACCATTTTTGTAATAGCTTAGAATAGTTTTCAAAATGAATATTTGTTTCATTCAGAGCAACATCTCCATAGATTCCTATCCAATTAGCCGGGTCTTTTTCAATTCCGGGTATAGATTCGGTAACTTTTCTGCCAATTAAATCTTTTGCATTTAATCCTGTAAGTTCTTCAAATGCACTATTAATTTCAAGGAAAATATAGTCGATAGCTTTTCCATCTTTATCGGTTACAATTTTATGGTAAGCCACACCATTAATCATATTTTCGAAAATCAATCGATATTTATTTTCACTTTCATTTAGCTTATTAATTTCTTCTAAAAGTTGTTCTTTTGATTTGTTTTCTAAGTTTTCCATAGTTTCGGGTTTCGGGTTTCGGGTTTCAGGTTTCACACTTCGACTCCGCTCAGTGTGACAGGTTTCAAGTTTCAAGTTTCAAGTTTCAAGTTTCAGGTTTCAAGTTTCAAGTTTCAAGTTTCAAGTTTCAAGTTTCAAGTTTCAAATTTCAAGTTTCAGGTATAAGTTCGATCTGATTTAATACAAAATACTGAATACAATGGTATTGCCTTTATTTGGTTCTCAAATCCGAAATTCTTTCCTGAAATCCTGATTGAGTATGGGCTATTGTATTTTTTTGCAAACATTGTCATGCTGACGGATTTTGTCCTAAGTCCTTTTTTAACTTCCACAGGAATCACCCGACCCTCAATCTGAAGCACAAAATCAATTTCGGCAGTATTCTCATTTTTCCAATAATACAAAGGAAATCCATTGCATATTAAAGCTTGAGCCACATAGTTTTCGCTCATAGCACCCAAAAATCCATTATCTTCTTCATTCGGCGACAAAATAGTTTGCTGTGCCATAGACGATTTCATTGTAAGCATTCCTATATCGCTCATATAAAGTTTAAAATCGCTTAAATCTGAATAGGCAGCTATTGGCATATACCCATGGTTGATTTTTTGACATTTAAGTAAAATTCCGGCAGAATGAAGCCACTCTATTGATTCGCCAAACAAAGTTGCTGTTCCTCCTTTTTGAACTATTTTGTATTGAAATTTTCTGTTTTCTTTAGCCAATTGTGTTGGAATTGAATTGTAACAAGCTCTTATTTTTACACTTGTTGCCGGGGAAGCATATTTTGCCATATCGGCTATATACTCATTCAAAATCCGACCTTGAATTTCGGTTGATGAAAGTAAACTTTTAGTTTCTACAAACTCTGCAACAACGGCAGGCATTCCTCCAACAATAAGATATTGTTTATACAGTTCCATTGCTTGCATATGCAGAACTTCCGGTAAAGCTTCCATGCTTGCAAAATGAGATGATATTTCTTTGCTCAACAACTCTTTATCCAATGCCCAAAGGAACTCTTCAAAATCCATCGGAAACATAAAAAGCTCATTCACCTTACCTACAGGGAATGAAAATTGATCCCTGTTTACCGCCACACCCAGCAAACTTCCTGCTGCTGCAATATGATATTGCGGAGCTTCTTCACAAAATGTTTTTAAGGAAGTCAATGCCCTGGGGCATGCCTGAATTTCATCCAGAATAACCAATGTTTCTCCTGCAATGATGCGAGTATTCGATACTGTTTCGAGAAACTGCACAATGCGTAAGGGAGTAATATCGCTTTCAAAATATGAATTTACCTGCAGGTTTGTTTCGAGGTTGATATGAACTAGCTGTTTAAAATTCTGTGTCCCAAATTCTTTTAAAATATATGTTTTCCCAACCTGACGTGCACCACTCACAATAAGTGGCATTCGTTTGGGATTATCTTTCCACGCAATCAATTTATCGGTTATTTTTCGCTGCATCTGTTTTGAATATTTATAATTTCTTCAAAAATAATCAATATCTATGAATTAATCAGAAAATTCTGATTTTATCCCACAAATTAATCATTTATGCTTTGTGTTATTTGTCCTTCGGACGTCATTTGCTTCGCTGTCATTTGCTTTGCGTCATTAATCCCGATAGCTATCAGGAGTCATTTGCCCTTTGCCTATTGCCTACTTTTTTATATCCTGTATCTTGTATCCTGTATCTTGTATCCTATATCTTGTATCCTGTATCTTGTATCCTGAAACCTGAAACCTGAAACCCTTGCACTGAGCGAAGTCGAAGTGTGAAACCTGAAACCAACTCAACCAATCTTTTTATATATTTTACTAAAATTATTTTCTCTTTTAAATTTATGTTTAAATTCTTCAATTGGAGTTTCTGCTTCCCCTAAAATCAGATATCCGTTTGGTTTTAATGATCTGTAAAGTTTGTCAAATATAATTTTTTGATATTCAAATTCAAAATATATTAAAACATTCCTACATAATACTATATCAAAATTTCCATATATACTATCGGGGGGAACAGAATTATTTTTATCCAGCAAATCATAAAATGAGAAGTGGACCATCTTTTTAATTTCACTGCTAAGTTTAAACTGTTCTTTTTCTTTTTCAAAGTATTTGCTCAGGATACGATATTTTACATGCTCAATGCTATTTGCATTGTAAACACCATCTTTAGCACGTATTAATGCTTTTTTATCAATGTCGGTAGCAAAAATGTTTGGTTTAATTTTGATGTCTTCTTTGTTTAGAAATTCATTTATTAATATCGCTATAGAATAAACTTCCTCGCCAAAGGAACATCCTGCTGACCAAACCCTAAGGTTGTTATCATTCCCGGCAGCTATTTGTGATAAAAGTTCAGGAATTATTATCCTGGAAATAAACTCAAAAGGCAAAGAATCCCGAAAAAAACTACTAACATTAATTGTGAGAACATCAATAAGATTATCGAATTCATCAGTGTTGTTTTCAAGATAGTTGTAGTATTCATTCAAATCCCTACATTTGGTTGCATAAATTCTTTTTTGAATTCTGCGAAAAAGCATTGTTTGGCGATATCCACTAAAGTCAAAACCTCTTTGCTCCTTTAAAATTTTAAGTGTGTTTTTTAGTATTTGTTTTTCCATTTGTTAGTTTCAGGTTTTAGGTTTCGGGTTTCGGGTTTCACACTTCGACTTCGCTCAGTGCAAGGGTTTCGGGTTTCACACTTCGACTTCGCTCAGTGCAAGGGTTTCGGGTTTCAGGTTTCGGGTTTCGGGTTTGCTCATAGTGTTAACCTTAAACTTTAGACCTTAAACTTGAAACTATTTTTTCACCAACTTCCCAATTTTCTCCAAAAGCTCCTCCTTATTTATTGGTTTCGAGATATAATCATCACAGCCGGCATTAATGGCTTTTTCTTTATCGCCTTTCAAAGCATATGCAGTTTGTGCTATTATTTTCACATTATTATTGAATTTTCGTATTTGTCTTGTGGCTTCATAGCCATCCATTTTAGGCATTTTTATATCCATTAAGATTATGTCAATGTCAGGATTATTTTTAGAAAGTTCAATGGTTTCGATTCCATTTCTTGAGTGCAAAATTTCTTTGCTCATATTTCTTAAAATAATTGATAAATGCAATTTTGCTGATTTTTCATCTTCTGCAAGAAGTATTTTTAATTTCTTTTTAATTTGCTTTGAAATAAATTCTGTTTTATTCGTGTTGTCTTCAATATTCACTGCTTTTTCATTATTATATGGTATTGTGAAATAAAAAGTTGAACCAAGCCCAACTTCACATTCAACCCAAATTTTTCGACCAAGCATTTCTACATAAGCTTTTGAAATTGAGAGTCCAAGTCCGGCACCTTCACGAGCATCTTTGTCATCAATGTCT
>JAIPBB010000130.1 GCA_021739805.1 Saprospiraceae bacterium
CCATTTAGCCACTATTTGAATAAAATATTTTATACCCAAAAAAGCAATCCATTGTAAATTATACCTTTATGATTTCAGGTATATGGTTAGATTCTGCAAAATTGATGAAAAAGAAAATTTAGTGGTAAACTTGGGTTAGATAAAATTTGGTTTCATTATCAAATTATTACAACTCTGGCAGCTTATCAATAGCCTCATCTTTCTTTTTATCTATCAGCTTGGCATATATCTGGGTCGATTGCAGGTCTTTTTGACCGAGGAGTTTGCTTACGGTGTAGATATCAATATCATTTGTCAGGCATAATGTAGCAAAGGTATGCCTGGCGCAATGGAAGGTTATCTTTTTGCTGATACCGGCTGCTTCTACCCATCTTCTCAAGTGTTTATTTACTGCTTTATTATCTATCAGAGTGAATACATTATCTGAACCTTTCTGCAACACTTTTTGTTCGTCTATGATCTTTAAGGCAATAGGATGCAGTTTCATCCTTTCATCTTCCTGGGTTTTGGATTGTCTTATATATAGGTAACCACCATTAATCTGCTTAAAGGTTAGCTTCCCCAGATCTCCAAATCTTAATCCTGAGAAGCAGGAAAAAATAAATGTATTTTTAACCTGCACTCTGTTCATGGGAGTATCAGCCAATATTTTGATCTCTTCAAAACTAAGAAATTCTCGCTGCCTTTCTCTGTTTTGGTTTAACTTCACATCACCATTTGACACTGCTTCTACGGCAGGATTGGAATTAATAACCTCGTCTCTCACCAGTTGATTGAGAGCTGTTTTAAAAACTATGTAATAAACCTTAGGTGTTGAATTATTACCATTATCATTCAGATAGGTGTAAAAATTGCTGCAGAATCTCTTGTCGATATCTTTTATGGCAATTTTACCACCAGTAAAGGTGATCAGGTGTTTATAAAGCGAGAGCCATTTCTTTTGAGTACTGCCCTTTCTCTTTAGTGCCAGGGAATGAAAATATTCCAGGAAGTCAGCATTGGACAGCATATTCTTTTTTGTGGTTAAGCCTGTATCATTTAGTAGAAGCTCTGTTTCCAGTTTATCTCTGTAGGTTATGATGTACCTGATGGTTTCCTGGTCTTTGATATGGTTCTTCTTATCACCCACTATGTATTTATTGAGATATTTATAATTTCTTTTACCATCTTGCCAAAGGTCAAGATAGATGCTGTATTTATTAGCTGTGCCTTTCCTTAAGCGGATCTTAATCTGCTTCGCCTTATTAGCTGCCTTAATAAGTTTTTTCATTTTATCTATCGCTTCCATAGTTTAACCTCCAAGGACAGTATTTTATATTAGCAACAAAATAGCAACAAAAATATCAAAAATATTGGTATTTATTGGTAACTATTGTGATACAATGTGAAGGTGCTTATTATCGGGGAATCGCTATAAATGCCGTTATAATGGGCTAAATCAGCTAATAATAATGGCGCCCCAGACGCGATTCGAACACATGACCTTTTCCTTAGGAGGGAACTGCTCTATCCTGCTGAGCTACTGGGGCGCTCTGCTGATACCCAGAAATTCCGCTGTTTGCTTAGTGTCAAGAATTTAGTCTGTTAGAGTGCATTTTGCTGAGAGAGTATTCTGTCTATTACATTTTCATCGATAGTGGATACACCATCATCAATATTGCCAATTTCAGCTAAATTAGCAAAATATGAAAAAAAAATGGCAGATGAAAAAAAACACCTGCCATTTAATATTCTTCCTGACTACTTGATGATTTTGATTCCTTTCCCTTTTACCGTTACTGTAGTTTCATTATACAAAAAGGGAATGCCATTTGTTTCTTTAATGAATTTTGGACACAGTAAAGCATCGATTTCATCATTACTATTTATGGCATTAAAGATTGCATTACTTTTTGCCAGATCATAATCTGATTTTAATGGTAAAGTAGAAGAAAGAAATCCAAAATTATTTTCTCCTTCAATCCTAAAAATCAAAAATGATTTAACTGTTGCTGTCCCGGTTATATCTTTAACTATTTCATATTCTGAACTTGTTAAAGGAGCTAACTCCAGGTTTTTAATGCCAACATGTTGTACATTGTTATAATTTGATGAACACCCAGTTAATAGTAACACAGTTACTACAACTAATAATAATACCACTCTTCTCATTTTCCCTCCTATTAGAATTTATAAGAAATTATTAAACTGCTCTGAAAATCATAAACCTCTGAAACATCTATTTCACCAATGTGGTCAAATTCAAACTTAGGTGCTAAATACCATATCTGAGAACCATATTCAAAACCAAGATTAAGATGTTTGGTCAGTTCCAGATTAGCTCCAAGATTAAAATCTATTGATGGACTGAATAAAAAAGCATTATCAGTATCTGAATAACCAGAAATAAGATTAGTTTCGTCTAATGGCCTATAATCTTTAAACTCATAAAAATATTCTATATAATTGAAATTATGGTAAACAGAAAAATAAATTATATCACTAAAATAGAATTTCGAACCGCATAAGAAAGATAGATGTGAAAGGGTTTCTTTATAATATCGTGTTTCATTTTCCATATAAACTACTCTGTAACAAAATTCTAATCCATCTTTTTCCTGATATTTTATTACAGAACCAAAACCACTAAAATTATTCATGTTGTTCCTGCTGTATTGAATGCTCCAGTCTATTTCACCTGGTTGCTGATTGTCCAAGTTATCTAATGTATATATATCTAAACCATGGACATCTAAATCAAATTCTCCATTCTCCTCGGCATAGCAAGAAAAGGTTGCAAGTATGATAAGAATTAAAATAAATATAGACTTCGATTTCATGAAAAACTCCTCATAATACCCAATTTCAATTTTACTTTGCTGATTAATTATTTCTATCATCCCTTTTTACAAAAATAACTAATCACCGATACAATTTAAAAAAAATACATAATAACAAACTAAATTTATTTAGTAATAATGACTATTACCTGTCAAGTATATTTTTTTTCACTCCCATCCCCCCGAAATTGCTTTCATTGAAGGTCACTGAAAGAAGCAGAAGACCATTCTAATTAACCCCAAATTCATTTGATGTCAATAATGTGCGAACGATGTGTAGTCACTTCAGTGACTTCTACATAAATTAGAGTTATATGCAAATGAAATCATATTGGTAATCATATTTATCCGAAATGGTTGAAGCCACTACACCGGGTTCAAGTTCGCTTTCCACCAGCTATGCCAGTATTTTCAATTAATAAATACATGAATTTAATATTTTTCTGGACTGTTATATGATCATCGAAGATCATTATATATTCATCCAGACTCAATATGAAACCAAATCTACTACACATTTGTTATGCTGCAATGAGTAAAATCAATTATGAAATCCCATTAATAATAATATTTATTGAAAACTGACTCCAGAAATTTAATTCTTTCCATATCGATCCTGGGTATTTCATCTTTATTAAATTTCTGCCCCATTTCACTCATAAAATCTACGCAACTAATTGCAGTATAAAAATCAAGAATTTTGAGTTCTGTATCACTAAGATTGTATTCTTTAATGATAAATTCGATATAATCTAAATTACTTCTTTGTGAAATTAGTGCCATTCTTGTAAGTGCCAGATGTTGCAGTTTATCCCCAAAGCATACTTCATCAATATCACAAATACCGGTAAGTGCTCCACCAAAGATCATCACATTCTTTGTTGTAATATCATCAAGAAATGGGAAAGGCTGGATTTCTTCAAAATACTCGTCAAACTCTGCAAGTTTCAACAAGAGCAAATCCACATATTTCAGATCAAAGATACCTGTCTCTTCAAGTCTTCGTTTAGATCTTATAATTGAATTGTGAATAATAATTTTCCAGCTTGTATTGCCTTTTAAATTTTCATCAAAGTATTTTATTGCATACCCAAAATAGTTGTTAGGTTTTAAGTGTGATATCTCATCTTGAATTCCAACTATTTCTTTGGCTAATTTCTCTTTCTCTAAATTAGTCAAATCATCATAAACATAACAAAGATCACTTCCTGCCAGTTTCTCGATTATCATATACGGATACTCCAGGTTCTCATCGTAATGCAAAAGCTTGGGTATAGGTAAATTCAGGTCAGCAAGGTATTCATTCCAATATATTCCACCTTTTATCAAAGCTGCAGTTTCTTTTCTGCCAATTCGAATCACATATTCAAAGCCGGATTCTAATTTGATCCTGTAAACGAAATGACAAAGCCCCGTTGTTAATCTTTCTATCTCAATTACAGGTTCATTGTAATGGATTTTTAGGTATTCCCTGGCTAATTCTGAAAATATTATGCTCATTTTATCTCCTATATTTTATGTTCAAACACAGATGCTGAGCTTTATAGCTTGTCATTGAATTTTAGCTGTAATTGCAAACTCCAGAGAATCACTTTCGTATTCAGATCCTGCTACATCAGAATATACTTCAACTATGTTAAAACCATTTTCTTCAAATTCACTTCTTAATGCGTCAATATTATAATATTGCAGCCAGTTGTAAACAACACGCTTTCTCGATTTTTCGATTATTGTATATTTATCAAGAATCACTTTTTCTTTATCATACTTAAAGATATTTTGAAAAGCGTAGTAATCTTCGGGTGACCAGAACTTTGATAACTGGTTAAATTCATATATTGCCTTTTCTTCCTGGTTGTTGTAATAGTTCAATGAATATACATCGAGTAATATTGAGCCATCATTTTTTAGTATCCTTTTGAACTTATTAAGCATGAGTTTCCTTTGCTGGGGGCTTAATGCGCAATAATCGCACATGATCATGGTAATTAGGTCAAACTTCTTGGATGATTCATATTCAAGATAATTTGCCTGAATATAATTAATATCCAAATTTTCTTTACTGGCAATTTGTTTTGCGTACTCAATGGAACTTTTAGAAAAATCTATACCTGTTACTTTAATTTTATTCCTGGCAAACCGAGTTGTATAAAATCCTGGTCCACAACCAAAATCGATTAGTTCTGAATCACTATTAAGATTAAAGTGCTCTATTATCCACGCAACTGATTTGTTTATGAAATTAATATTTCTGGAAGAAACATCAATTGATTCATTCAAATGATACTCTAACATCTTCTTTGATGTATGCTCATTAGTCCACAATTCTGAAGCGGTATAATACTCAAATGGTCTTGGACGTTTATTGATCTCAAGTAGTTCCTCAAACATATTCATCTCCTGTTTTTGTCTCTTCCTTCATTTCCATTCTCCTTATTACATCCTTGTGATATCCTGTTTCTTGTTGTCAAGACAACTTCTGGTTAATCTGGTATCCTCCCGAAATTTAAAACAGCTTTATCCATATAATAAATATCATCACCACGTCCAATTTCACAATCACGTTTAAGTTGTCTTGTACAAATACCAATATTTGCATATCTTTTCTAATAATATATAATTACTTTTAAATATTAATGGTAACTTTGATTCATCCTTACAATAAATATAACCAATGCTATTATCCAAATGACCTCCTAAACTGAACTCAATAAAACCGGCTTCTTCATTCCTTCCAATATATGACAATTGTAAATTCTTCAATAACTTTGTGTATTTAGAGTTTTCTTCACTTGCTATCTCAATCGGATCAAACATGATAAGATCAGTTCTATCATCTTTTAGGTACATTTTTAGAAGCCTTTTAAAGTCTCTCTTATTATCTTTGAAATATGCTGCTAATTTATTATCTGAGCTTAATTGCAAAAATATACTCTGGGCAAAATATAGCTCTTCAGCAGTTGAATTTTCATTGGCAAGTATCTCTTCTGCCATTGGATAATAAAAACCCGGTAATACAAAAGATCGGATTCTGGCAATTTTGATATTATCATATTCTGTGTTTAATTGAACATAGTAATCTGTGCCATTCCCTGCTTCATCACTTAATGAAACTTTCCAGACCCTGAATTCAGCATAGTTCTTCATGATATTGAATTCCACTGTAACTGTGGAATCAAGAGAAGCTCCGATATGTTCAAAGTTTTTCTGCCAATCTAATAATTCACCTGTTAGAAAGCATATTTTCTCTTCAAATATTTTATCCCGGAAAAAGCGTTTTAAAAGCTCTTCATCATTTGTGATTTTGCACTTTGAGCAATCAATCTTCTTTACCCATTTATTCTCGATAAATTCTTTATTGCTGGATTCCATGATCTGATATGAATTTGATAAAGTTAAAACCGGCCGAGACAATGTTGTATCTTGCTGCGAATAATAGTAATAAGAAACAGAGTCCGGCAGAAATATATCAGCAAACTTCGAATGGTGAGCTTGATAAAGAAAATATTCACAGTCTTTTTCATACAGTGAGGATTTTGTATAAATCTTACCTTCAAGTCTTATTATTTCCGTTAAATCATTATCGAAAACATAGTGTATATCCTGTAAATAATAGTCAATAGCTGTATTGTTAGATGTTATGGATGAAATTGTAAGACTGTCCTGAACATGTGAAAACACCCAGATATTATCTTCCAGAAAAGGAAATTTTGTTATACCGCACATTAATGAATCGGCATTAGTTATGTAGTCCAGTAGATTATAGTCAGTTCTGGGTAGTGCGTGCATTGTATCATTAAATGTGATAGACTCTGTATAAGTAATTGAATCATAATTGCATATTAAATTCTGATTTTTCATTATCAATTCTTTTACTTTTGCTTCTGAGATTTGTGTAGCCCAGATGCCTGTAACCAAAGTCGTAAGTATCAAAATTAAGTATTTCTTCATTTTATTTCTCCATTAAGCAAAATGTCTCACACCTTCCTTCATTTTGGGTATATTATCTTCTTTTTACTCAGCATCTCAGCTTCAATATGATGCTCCCTTCTTAAGGAGCACAAACAGTCAGCTTTTTCTGATAATAATCCTTTTTCACCTGACCGGCTTTTTCCTTTGCCCACTCTTCCAATCCCATTTTACGGATCAGGCAAAGATTAAATATTTTAGTATTATGCGGTACAATAGCCGCTTTATCCGCATAAGGATGCAGCCTGTCACAGGGAAACTCATCTCCACACTCAGCACAGGTATGAATTCCCTTAGACTCTGTACACAGATAAGTCCCACACTGCCAGGTATTACCGATAAACTTGATCTCTCCTACCATCGCCCGGCAGCCTTCACAAAATGCCTGCTCCTCAGGAATATTCATCCGCTGTGCCAGATTCTTCCGTAATTCCAGATTGTCTTTAGCCAGATACCCCGGACAATTAAAACAATCAATCCCGCAAGGGGCTGTCAGATACTTATAATCCATCTTCACACTCCATATTATTTTTTATATTTATCCTAATTTATTTTCTATAAAATTACTATGTATGTCAAATAAAATCATAATAAAGCCATCCATTCTGTCCATAATGTCTATTATGTCCATAATGCCCATCAATTGAGTTTACCGTGTTCACCATGTTCACTTAGTTTACGGAAAACATTCTCTGATAATTATCCCCAGCGGGAAATAGGTTTTGGGTGTTATACCTTTCCTACAAATAGTTAACCACTACGTGGTACTAAAACATCGACAGGAAAAATATTATTCCCTATTACATCGTAGATGTTATCTAATTGTAGCAACAATACACCCAACACCGAATAATTTACCCCGTATGGGGTTATATAATTTTAAACAAATGCATTTTTTCGTGTCATTTAGCGGCTTTTTGCTTGCCGGGGCGTAATGCAATGAAGACTGGCGGTTAATAGTCTTACATTACATTATCTGTGTTCATCAGTGCAATCCGTCCAATCCGTGTTCTATTTTAAAAGATTCCCACTGAAAGTTCCTCCTTCACTCATTACAAATCTCTCCATCCCGCTTACATCTCAATAAACATACTCAGATTGTTAATTCAAAGGGGAAGTTTGGGATGAAAGATAATGTGGGTATATGTTTAACAAATATCATTTTTAGATTGACTATAATTTATTCATTTATACTTCTTGCAACATTAATAAATTAAAAGATAAAAGGAGTACATTATGAAACGTCTATTTAGCTTAATCGCCCTCACAGTAATTATCTTAGCAGCAGGAATACTGCATTCAGAATTCAATATTGGTTTGGGATTGGATTTCCCAGCTGCTTATCAGAGTAAATCCGCTTCTGAATGGGGATACACACGCAATAGCCAGACTGATAGCGGTTATGAAACATTTGCCGAATATCTGCAGCCGTTGATCAAGTTTAGAAACAGCACTTTTTCTGCTGGTGCAGGAGCTGCATATATTTTTGCTCTTCAATCAGCTTATGATTTGCCTGACGATCTTAGTTACAAAAACGAAAGGTATGGGTTCATTCCCTTGTATCTGGTTGGACAATATAGTAATAAGATGTTTTATGGTAAACTGAAAGGCGGTTATAATATCTTTTATGCCAATGAGGAGATAACTGACAAAACAAAACTTAAAAACGGTATATATGCCGGACTAAGCGGAGGCTTAAACCTGCCATTTAATACCTTTCTGGAATTATCTTATCAGTATTTTACAGGAGGATTTTCCTATGAATACCATTCCGGCTGTGACTGAGTATTTCCCACAGATATAAGCCAGTCTGGCTTAGCAATAATTATCGGCTATCAGATTAAATAGATGGTTATAGCATAATAATTTATATCAACCCAGTTTCTACATTGCAGCAAAAAGCCCACTCTCATTAACGGGACTGTTTCACAACCAGAATTCATCGAAAGAGAATGCTCTACATGTAGCTTAATCGTCCCCGATTAAGTATTTTACTTAACCCACAAAACCCAGCCAGAAGTCCATTCTCATTAAGGAACTGTTTCACAACTAGAATTCATCGAAAGAGAATGCTTAAAAGCAATCTGGAAGATTGCTCTACATGTAGCTTAATCGTCCCCGATTAAGTATTTTACTTGATCCACCTAAGCATGAAGTACGAAATTTATCTACTCTAATATTATGCCTTCTAATTTATAAATATTAAAACTTACTGAAGAACTAAAAAAAATACTTGTAGGTTTTTCAAAGTTGTCAATTCTTATTGCTTTAATTTTTTCTCCATTCACAAAAAATTTTAAAACAGGTCCTATTTTTTCAATTGTGATCAAGTTAATTTGATTTGGTGAAGGTTTTCCTGACGCAATGTAAATTCCATTAAAATACAATTTTGTCCAACTATAGTATGTAGTTATGTCTAATTTTGATTCGATTGCTCCAATTTTGTATGTTAAATTATATGTACCCGGACTATTGTGAGAATAGGAATATAATAATTGCATATCAAATTTCCAATCATCTGGGAAATCAATGTTTGGTATTGTAAATTGATGACTGCCTTCTTTGAAATTTGTTAAATAATTACGTTTTTTCCCCTCTGTATCTGGAGTTACAGCCAATGTAGAACCACCAACCCAATTTTCAGGTATCAGACCTTCTTCTATTTCAGAAAAATCTTCATAGAAGAAAACTGATTCATCATTAACTAAATTCGATTTACTGCTCTTATCATCTTTGTTAGTGCTAATTATTGGTTTAGTTTGATTTATTAATTTAAGAATGGTTTCATCCTTAAGAATATTTACAGATGCAACAGAAAAAACAGAACCCGATTCAGTTGATATCAGCCGCGCATTAACTTTAATCGATTTCCCCAAATCAGTTATTGTCCCAGTAGCAATAGCATCAATACCTAATATTTGTCCAAGAGATGCTGCTGTTTTATCATCAATATATCCACTTACTCCTAATTTTTGCTCATCGATGATTTTGTTAAGTAATTGTCGTTCAATAACTTTAAACTTCTGAGTAAGAAATAGTCGCGTAGTGAGTTCTTCTGAAAAGTATTTGCCCAGATCTGTTACATTTCCACGCAAATCGGAAAATTCAACAACTGCAATTGTTGATTTTTGGTTTTGGGATAGACTTTTTACAATTTGATTGACTAAGCCATCAATTTGATCATCTAAAGTAACCGGTTTGGGTAATGGTTCAATTCTTGCTGGCGCACAACCCAGTATTATAAAAACAAAAGCTAAAATAATAAACTTCATAAATTTTGTCATAATCTCTCCTAAAACATATTGATTTAAAATCTTCTAACTCATTACAAATCTCTCGTCCACTTATTATCTTCTTCTTATAACCGACATTTATTAATTTACATTTATCCAGAATCCCTTTCTCGCAACCATTGTCATAGAAAGAAAACTTAATACGCAGGTCAAGATAAAAGATATCAGCAACACACAATAGATTGAGAACAGAAACTCAATTTATTTCTGATAATAGTCCTTTTTTCTTCTTTTTCATTAACAAACAAATATCCCCACATTCAGCTCTGCCGATGTCATACCATACCGACCGAAACCTGCTGTATCCAGCAGATCACCTAAAGTTTCCACTCCCGGCAGCCAGTTCTCCGGGCTGAGTGTTTTCAAATCAAAACCTAATACCTGGACGGCTTTAAATACTGCTTTGCTCCAGAGATGATGGCTGCCTATTGCTTTACCGCGTTTTCCTTTACGGTAATTCAGCGGAAACCAGCGATTATAATATTTCTGCCATACTTCGGTAAATTCGGGACTTACTTCCTGCCAGCACTGGAGCACTTTTGGCATCACTTCACAGAAATACTTCGTCTGACTGTTATTTTCATAGCTGCCTATCTTGTGGGAATACATGTATTTTAGCTTTTTAGCCGGATAGATCACAAAGTCCTCAACTTTACCGGAAAAGTCCAAATATATGCCTTCACTCTTCAGATAGCGGTGATAAATGGGTAAGGCAGCAAAAGCCGGATCAGGCTGAGACAGCACTTCTGCCAGATGCAGATCAAACCAGTCATCATAAGCATCTTCCAGGCTGATATCGTCAGAGATCACTATCACCTGCCGTTCGCTGTATAAGGCAGTTCCATTATAGCAGCGCAGCCAGTGAACTCCTTCTTCTATAAATGAGTATCCTGCCAATGTCCGAGGTGCCAGTTTCTGCTTCTGCACCACTCCCCCATCGATAGCGATACCATAATTCCCTTTTTGCCTTATTTTATAAAATGTGTTGCAACGAAATTCATACTCACCGGTATAAACAAAAAATGGGGTGTAGTAATACATTTTCCTTATAATGCTTTTGAAGCCCTTATACTGCGGATTAGTGAATTCTGCTGCCTTTCTGATGATAGCGTCACTGCGTCTGCTAAGCACAGTGGGCTCATATTTTGCCTGAAAATTATAGGGATAGGTATATTTTTCTCCATTGCGCTTCCTGCGGTACACGGTATCTCCCAGTCTGCCATGAATATCGCAGTTATGTTCCAGAAATTTACGTGTCCCGCCAGTTCTTTGCATGTTCACCTCCGCTATAGCTAAAATCAATTAAAAATAATATAATCTAAGATTTAATATGTCCAAGATATTTATGAAACAAATATTCATTTTTATCTACTGCCTTTTTAATGAACTGCTCAATTATCCTGTATCCTACTCCAAAAATATCACCCATACATACTCTCAAATCCCCATCCCACCGCAATCCAGCCACCTATAGACCACCCCTAAAGTGCCTAAACTGCATTCCTCATAACATCATAATGTCATGCTGTTTACAGTTTAGGTAGTTTAGGGGTGGTCTATTGACAGTTTGAGGGGAATTTAAGGTGAAATATGTGGTTTTTTGGGGAGGTGGGGTATAGGGAAATGGGTGATGGGAAATGGGTGATGGGAGTTGGGTGATGGGAGTTGGGTGATGTTTGTATTTATTTTAACTTCATATACTCCTCAATAACCTTTATTCTTTCTGTTCTTCCCCTTACGAGTTCAGTCTGATAACGATTATATAGAGGCTCAATAACTACGCCATAATTATTCCATTTCACTTTATCATACTGATGATTCTCTGCATTCATTTTTGTATCTGCTGCAATATCAATAATTGCTCCAGCCAGGCATAGACGACCAAAATAACGTACAATCCACGTACCCTTATTATCTACAAATGGTTCAACAACATAATCTGACATTATGCTTTTTACTCTGAAAAAATCTTTTGTATGCACGATTATATCTATATCATGCGGATTTACATCCACACCAAGTACGGCTTCGCTACAACTACCTATTATGAACCACTCAATATTATTTGCCTTAAACCTGGTAGTTAATAGTAACAAAACATCTTTCCAATCAAATATCCCTTCAAACATTGAATTCCCTAATCGAGAGAAGTTTCTCGCAACCAATGCTTTATCATCCTCATTTACACCGTTATCTTTCATATCTTTATTATAAATTTTTTGATACCCACTTTCTGCTGGCTTAAACCAGGCAGCTTCAAGATTGTCTTTAAATCGTGTATCAACATCCTCAACACAGAAGACAAATTCAGTTTCAGTTTCATAGCAATAACAATTCATTCCTGATAACCTCTCTTTCTTGCTTTTTTTGTAAACCAGTACACTATGCCACATAATATCTGCACTCACATCAGAAAAAGTGCATCTAACAAATTATGGATATAAGAACAAAGCTGACATTGTTCTTCAGATCATTTACATGAATAACTATTCCATTTATCCCTGTCAATAGTTCTTTTTTTGTCCTGGCATCCCCATGTTTTATCTTTGAATATTGTATAATATTATCTCTTTAAGATTTTTTATACAAGTTAATATTTTGAAGAGATAACACTTTGATAGCCCCTCATAAAGGAGAAACCGATATGAGGGGATAAAAATGCACAAAACGCCCCCTCCTCCTCCCTAATCCAGCTTCGCCGGATTAGAGGAGGGGGTGGGGTGGTTTTTTTTATTCAATCCCCTTATATCGGCTGCCTACGGCTGTCTTTATAAGGGGCAAAAGAAATATTATCCTTTCAGGATATAAATGTAAGAAATTAATAAAAACAACCCTGAATGGGGATGCACAATACAAGTGCAACCTCTTCAGGACTGAGTTTGGTTGTTTTCTGACCCATGACTATTATAGTTATACCCTTCAGGGTTAAGATTAAACAAGAAGCCTGAGAAATTAGGGGGGATGCCAGTAATGAATATCTGGCATCCCCCTGTTTTTTTTGTTTTCATAGCAGGAATTTTAATGATAATTTACCAGTTAAGTAGGACTTGCACCGCTGTCGGTACTCCGAAAGTCCATCCTCCGCCAAGGCTATGGACGGTCTGCGAGGGGCGAGAACTACGACCAATCAACTAATCTCAGAACACCTGACTTCTAAAAACTAATTATTATATATTTCATTACATAATAGACAGTTATAAAAGTATATAATCTTGATCTCAAGAAATATATCTGACACTAATATTAGTTATATTAGATTTGATGGTGTCAAGAAAGAGATTGCAAATCTTGCATCCCCCCGAAAGAGACTGTTCAACATCACGCTACCCCCTGTAACAACTTATGCTTTATAATATCAATAATACTGCACACTTTCAGATTTTCTTGACATATGTGTGGCAGATTAATGTCATCTATGAAGCATTTCTCAAAATGTATCG
>JAIPBB010000131.1 GCA_021739805.1 Saprospiraceae bacterium
GTTTTAGCAAAGCAAAATCTTAAGGTTTTATTATCTTTTTCATCGCTATAAAAGGGAGATATTGGAATTGATGCAATCCCAAATTCCTTAGTTAATCTTATTGCAAAATCAACTTCTTTTTCGTCAGAAATAGCACTATAATCCAAAAGTTGAAAATATGTCCCATGGCAAGGAATAATTTTAAATCTTGAGTCTTTAATCAGCTTTAAAAAGTAATCTCGTTTTTGTTGATAGAATTCGCCAAGCTTTAGGTAATTGTTTTCATCTTTAAGAAATTCAGCAATTGCGTATTGCATTGGAGTATTGCAAGTGAATACAATAAACTGATGAGCTTTACGGAATTCTGCCATTAAATTTTCAGGCGCAAGACAATAGCCCATTTTCCAGCCTGTTGCATGAAAAGTTTTGCCAAATGAAAAAACGGCAAGACTTCTTTCAGCAAGTTTTGGATATTTGCAAACGCTTTCATGTGTTATCCCATCAAAAATTAAATGCTCATAAACTTCGTCGCTCAAAATAATAATGTTTGTATTATTTGTAAGCTTTTCCAACTCTTTCATATCCGAAGATGTTAGAACACTGCCCGAAGGATTATGAGGCGAATTAATTATAATCATCCTGGTGTTATGATTAATCAACATCTTAACTTCGTTCCAATCAATATGATAGTCAGGTGTTTTAAGGTGTGCGTATCTAATTGTTCCACCGTTTAATTTCACAGCAGGAATATAACTGTCATAAGCAGGCTCAAAAATTATAACTTCATCATTTTCTTTCACGAATGCAGTAATCGCCGAAAATAATGCCTGAGTTGCACCGGCAGTAATATTAATTTCTTTATCGGCATCATACTTTATCCCATAAGTGCGTTCAACTTTTTTTGATATTTCATCTCTAAGTTCTTTAACTCCCTGCATAGGTGAATATTGATTGAAGCCTTTTTGCATGTATTTATTAACCAATTCAATAAGTTCAGATGAAATATCAAAATCAGGAAAACCCTGCGAAAGGTTTATTGCTTTGTATTCATTTGCCAACTGTGACATTATTGAGAAAATCGAGATTTTAGTCCCTGGTAGTTTTGATTTTATTTGTGCTTGATAATTTTTCATTTGCAAATTTTTGAGACAAATTTAGTTAAACAATCAAAAAAAACAGTAAAAAGAAAAAAATAATGATAAATACGTAGTAATAGTTTTTTATATTTTTATATTTTAGCCTGATTAAAATGCTAATCAGTCATTAAATTTTATTATATGGTAAAGCAAGTAGATCTTCATACGGTTAATAATTTCAACTTTAAAGGTAAAAGGGTTTTAATAAGGGTGGATTTTAATGTCCCATTAAATCATAACAGACAAATTTCTGATGAAACCCGAATCAGAGAGTCTCTTCCTACAATTAAGAAGATTCTAAAAGATGGTGCTTCTATAATTTTAATGTCTCATTTAGGTCGTCCAAAAGGCGGATTTGAATATGATTATTCTTTAACACCAATTGTTCCTGTGTTATCAAAATTGCTTCATACAAATATTATTTTCAATCGTGATCCTTTTGGAGTAAACACTAAAAAAGTAGTAGCAAAACTTAAACCGGGAGAAGTTGTTTTACTTGAGAATTTAAGATTTTATCCTGAAGAGGAAAATGGGGATGAAGATTTCGCAAAAGAATTGGCATCTCTTGCAGACATATACGTAAATGATGCTTTTGCTACATCTCACAGAAATCATTGCTCAGTTGCAGTTGTCCCAAAATATTTCACAAAAGATAAAAAATATTTTGGTTTATTATTGGCCAATGAAATTAACAATCTTGAAAAAGTTTTAAATGAAGGCAAATCACCATTTACTGCAATAGTTGGAGGAGCAAAAGTTTCTAATAAAATCACTATAATAAAAAACCTGATTCCTAAAGTTGATAATATGATTATTGGTGGCGGAATGGCGTTTACATTTATTAAAGCCTTAGGTGGCAAAGTGGGAACATCTTTAATAGAAGAAGATAAAATTGGAATTGCAAAAGAAATGGTTCAGGAAATGATGCTTAAAGGTGTAAATTTATATCTTCCAACTGATGCAATGGTGGCTGATGCTTTTTCAAATGAAGCAAATATGAAGTGTGTTTCTGCAGATGAAATTCCAAATGGATGGATGGGATTAGATATTGGAAGGAAAAGTTGCCGACGATTTGCCGAGATTATCACAAAATCACAAACCATTCTTTGGAACGGGCCTATGGGAGTTTTTGAAATGGCAAACTTCAAGCAAGGAACAAAAGCTGTTGCAATTGCTGTTGCCAGTGCTACAATAAGTGGCTCATATTCGCTAATTGGTGGTGGAGACTCTGTTGCAGCTATTAATCAATATAATCTTGCCGACCAGCTAAGTTATGTTTCCACAGGTGGTGGAGCTATGCTTGAATATATCGAAGGAAAAGAATTGCCGGGAGTAAAGGCTTTATTCGATTAAATTTATTAACCCTAGGCACTTTAAGTACTCCAAACTCTAAGCACTTCAAACTCTAGGCACTCCAAACTCCAAACTTTAGGCACTATTTAAAACTCAATTTCTTCCTTTTCATCAGGCATAAACTCCTTGATTTTAGCAATTTTAAGTTTTGGGAATACAGCTGGGGCTACTGATGCAACAGTTTTATAAAGTATTGATTTTTCTTTGGTTTCTTTAGTTAGAAGTATTTCCTGTTCATCAACTTTATTGATAAAGAAAAGTATTACGCTTAGAATAAAAACTGTTTTCACCAGGCCAAAAACAGCTCCTGCAACTTTATTAAATACTCCAAGAAGTACAAGGTTTATTATTTTCTCCAATCCCTTGCCAATAAGAATCACTATCGCAATTACAATAAGAAAAGTTAGGGTGAAAGAAGTAAGAGAAAGATATTTTTCTCCAATTTCTAAATTGTCGGTAATTAAATCACTAGCAAAATATGAAAAATGAATAGCTGCGTAAATTCCTAAAATTAATGCAACTAAAGTGGCAATTTCAATAATAAATCCTTTTGAAAAGCTTTTATATGTGAACCAGATAATTGGAATTATGAGTATAATATCTAGGTAATTCATAATTTTAAAAGTGCCTAGAGTGTCTAAAGTGCCTAGAGTTTGGAGTTTAGAGTGTCTAGAGTTATTGTTTTTTCATTTAATGTTTTAATATTCATTTAATATCAAATTTTATCCTGTGAATCTAAGTCAATCCATACGGACAAGCTTCGCTTCGTAAGGATTCATAAAATTATAAGCCCGTCTGGGCATCCTGAATCTTGCATCCTGAATCTTGCATCCTGCATCTTATCATCCTGCATCTTGCATCCTGTATCTTGAATCTTGTATTTTGTATCCTCTATCTTGCATCATGTATCCTGAATCCTGCATCCTGAATCAACTTTTGACTTCCGACTTAAAACATCACCTTTTAACTCTTCTTAAAATTTCAGTTGCATAAACAAAATCATTTATTTCTTCATTATCAGTATAAAGTACCTCTTGTTTAGTTCCTTCCCACCATAATTCTCCTTTATAAATAAATGCAATTTTGTCGCCATATTCAATCACAGAGTTCATGTCGTGAGTGTTTATTATGGTTGTCATTTGGTACTCCTGGGTGATTTCGGAAATTAATTTATCAATAACAACGGCAGTTTTTGGGTCAAGTCCTGAATTAGGCTCATCACAAAATAAATATTTTGGATTAAGAGCTATTGCCCTGGCGATTGCGACACGTTTTTTCATTCCTCCACTTAATTCAGCAGGCGATAAATGATTTATATTTTCCAATTCCACTCTGTTCAGGCAAAAATTCACTCTTTCGATTTTTTCTTCATAGGATTGACTTGTGAAAACAGAAAGTGGGAACATTACATTTTCTTCAACATTTAAAGAATCAAATAGTGCAGAACCTTGAAAAAGCATTCCAATTTCTTTCCTGATTTCCTTTCGTTTTTTTAATGTCATATCAGAAAAGTTCCTGTCATCGTAAAAAACAGCACCACTATCAACTTCGAACAATCCAACCAGGCATTTCATAAGAACAGTTTTCCCTGAGCCACTTTGTCCAATAATTAAATTTGTAATGCCTTTCTGGAATTCAACACTAACATTCTTTAACACCTCATGTTCTCCGAATGATTTTGATATGTTTTCAACTTTAATCATCCAAGAAGTAATTGAGTTAATATTAAATCGAAAAGAATAATAAGAATGCTGCTATAGACAACTGCTTTTGTGCTTGACGCACCGACTTCAAGTGCACCACCTTTTGTAAAGTAGCCATGATAACCCGAAACTGAAGTAATTATAAAGGCAAAAGTTGCCGTTTTAAACAATGCATAAAAAATCTCGTAAGGAATAAACCAATACTGAAGCCCGTAAATATAAGTTTCGGTTGTAACAGAATTTCCTAAAATTGAAGCTAACCAACCACCTAAAAGCCCAAGAAACATACTTATAGAAATTAATATCGGGTTTATAAATACACAAGCAATTATTTTGGGAGCTAATAGATAGTTTGGTGCATTAATCCCCATAACATCCAAAGCATCTATTTGTTCAGTAACTCTCATTGTTCCAATTTCTGAAGAAATTCGGGAGCCAACTTTACCGGCAAGAATCAGGCTGACAATTGTTGGTGAAAATTCTAAAACTATTGATTGGCGAGTAGTAAATCCAACAGTATATAAAGGTATCCAGGGACTATCAATATTATAAGCTGTTTGTATTGCAACCACAGCACCCATAAATACCGAAATTATTGCAACTATTCCTAAAGAATCAATACCAAGGTATTCAATTTCGGATAAGATTCTTTTATACATTATGCTTCGCTTTTCAGCCTTGCCGAAAACCTGTTTTAATAAAAGAAAATATCGTCCAAGATGAAATAGAATATTCATTAAACAAAAGATTTTTGCTAAATTAATTAATATTTAAAAATCAGGGGCAAAAAAATATCTCTATTTTCATTTTGCAATAAACAACAACTAAACCTAACATCATTTGAAAAGCTATTTGGTTTGGATTGTAGTAGATAAATTATTATTCGTGAATTCGTGGCAATTTTTTACTCAATTAAATTTGAGAAAAAGATATTAGTGAGGAAAATGGTAGTTAATTAAGTTTGCAGATTTTTATTTTTTATCAATAATGTTTTAAATAAGCTGTATATTTTCGTATTTTTGTAGCAATCTTCTTGTATGTAGCAATCAAATAGTTTAAAACTTAACAAAGAAGGTAAGTGTCTGATTGAAAATTTTATTGTTGCTATTAATACAAAATGTAAAGTTCAAAATTTAGCTTTGTAATTATGGAACAATTAATTCTTAACATAAAGGACAGCAGTAAATTATCTTTTCTGATGCAACTTATTAAACAACTTGATTTTGTGGAAGTAGTGAAAGTAAAAAAGAAAAAGGCTTC
This sequence comes from Saprospiraceae bacterium, assembly GCA_021739805.1. The sequence continues at coordinate 5,432 of JAIPBB010000131.1, forward strand.
CGCAAAATATGATTTTTTCAGCTCTGCCGGATTGTGGGCTGACAGGGAAGTAAATGCTAAAGAACTTAGAAAACAGGCATGGGACAGGACAAAATAGTGCTTTGCGACACCGATGTTATAATTGAGTTTTACCGCAACAACCCTGTTATCATTTCGGAACTTAAAGCAATCAAGCAACAAAATATTGCTATTAGTACCATTACAGCCGGTGAACTTATTTACGGTGCGTTAAATAAGAAGGAACTTAACCAGATTTATAAAGACCTTAAAAACCTTAACGTTCTTGTTATTGACAAAAAGACCTGTGATACATTCCTTAACATTATGGGCAAATATGTTTTGAGCCACAAACTGGCTTTGCCGGACGGTTTTATTGCTGCCTCTGCACTAACTCACGATATTGAACTTTACACATTGAACATTAAGGATTACAGGTTTATTGATGGTTTAAAGTTTTATAAAAAAGCTTAAAGTAAAAAGCCGAGGAAAATCCGTAGCTTTTTCATAAAGCAAATTTCTATTGGCTAAGTCAGTAAAGTTAATTGTAATAGATTTATTTTTATTTGTGAATTCGTGGCAATTTTTTCACTCTATTGAATTTGAGAGACAAGATTAGTTAGGAAGATGGAGGTTTATTAGCAGATTTTCAATATGCTCTTAGTAATATTGCTTTATTGTCCCACAGTTATAGTAACAGTTTTTTCATCTGATCTTAATCCTTTTGATGCAAAAAGATCAATGATATATTGTCCTGCGTCTTCATAAGTATGTTTGGGATTCTTGTCACTACTTATATTCATATCTCCCAGATTCCATGAATAACTTTTAGCATTTATTGATAAATTGGTAAACTGCACTTCTTCACCTGCTTTAGGATTTTTTGGAGACCATGTAAAATCTGCTTCCGGTTTTTTTCCGCAGCTTTGCAGAACAAAACAAACAAAACCTAATATTATTAATGTTCTCATAACCTATTAAGGATAAGTAAAGTGAAATTATTTTGTTTTAAAACTTCTAAGTCATTTTTCGGCATTTTCTTAATTCCTTTATAAGTCTTTAATTAAACATCAACTATTTCATGGATATGTTATTATCCAATTCAAATTTTGTAATTCCTGATAAGTAAAATCATATCGCTTTAAAAGAACATGATTTTCTAAAATTTCATCTATCTGCTGTCCATCATCTCTGATAACAAAAACCATTAGTATTCCTGATTTAATATCTTCAAAATAAGATTCCCAATCGCAAAGCTCATATTTTATTTCTGTTGAATTAGCATCTATACCCTTCAATCGTTTTTTTGTATGATTTTCTAGATTTGTAGATATAGTATCTGGATAATCACTAGAATGAACAACTATTATATCATTTGAACTATTATTAACAAACTTCATTCTTGTGTCCCAATGCCCAGAGCAATTTCGATTTTTATCAGTTTTACAACCAAATATAACTATGACCATTAAAAGTAATAAGAATGATAATTTAGTGTGGTTTTTCATTTCTTCAAGTATAAAAACAATCAATTACTTAAACTATATTCCACTTTATTAAAAAAACAACCAAAAACAATGTCACCAAAGATGAAATGGAATGTTCATTCAGCTAAAGATTTATGCTAAATTAACGAATAATTAAAATAGGTGTGAAAAAATATTTCTATTTTTATTTTGCAATAAATGTGAAATAGATTTATTATTCGTGTATTCGTGGCATTTTTTATTTGCAGATTCCATAATTCGAGTTTAAATATTTCTATTTTCATTTCATAATTATTAACTAAATTTGACCACGATTAAAAATCAAATATGAATAGATTTAGAAAAATATCTATAAACTTCTTTATATTAGTCCTTCTTACAGCTTTTTTGTCAGCATGTAAAACACAGTATAACAAAAAACCTCCCAGAAGAAAATGTGATTGCTCACCATTTAGCCAAACTGAGCCTATCAAAAACATTCAGATTTTAGATAATGAAAGAATATAAAGAAATTCTTAGCAAACATTTACCCGAAGGCACTATTGATATTATTTATGATTGGTTTGTTAAGTATAATTTTAATCTAAAAATTACTAATCATCGAAAAACGAAGTATGGCGATTTTAGGGCATTACAAAATAAAAACCAATTGCATAGAATTTCTGTGAATGGCGATTTAAACAAATATTCATTTTTAATTACTTTGGTTCATGAAATTGCACATTTAATTGTATGGGAGAAATATAAAAGAAAAGCCAAACCTCATGGAGTTGAGTGGAAGTTACAATTTATTGAGTTAATGGAAACTTTTCTTTTCTCGGGTGTTTTTCCTCCTGACATTTATAGTGCACTCAATAAACACATGAAAAATCCTCCTGCTTCATCAACTTCTGATATTGGATTATACAAAGTTTTAAATAATTATAATAAGAAAAATAAGGAAGTTGTTTATGTTGAAGATATTGATGAAAATCAAAAATTCTCCTTATATGATGGCAGACAATTTAAAAAAATAGAAAAATTAAGAAAACGTTATAAGTGTATAAGCCTAAATAACAATCGAATATACTACCTTCACCCAATGCTTGAAGTTATTCCTTTGAATTTATAGTGCATATTAAAACTCTCTTTATTAAATTTGCAACCCAAATTAAAAAATTGACTACTAAGAAATTATTAAATTGACACATTCAATATGAGTTCTAATAACTACTGTGTAATAATGGCTGGAGGAATCGGGGCAAGGTTTTGGCCTATGAGTCGTACAGCTTATCCGAAACAATTTATAGATATTTTAGGAACCGGAGAAACCCTTATTCAACAAACTTTTAAGAGATTTGAAAGAGTTTGCCTGAAAGAGAATATTTATATTGTAACTAACGAAAAGTATAAAGATTTAGTCAAAACTCAATTAGAAGGAATTTCTGATGAGCAAATTTTATGCGAGCCATCAAGGAGAAATACTGCTCCATGTATCGCTTATGCTGTAAATAAAATTGCAGCTAAAAATCCAAATGCAAATCTTGTAGTTGCTCCTTCCGACCATATAATATTAAAAGAAGAAATTTTTATTAATGTTATAAAAACTGCTCTTGAAGCAACTGCAAATAACGATTGGCTGCTCACTTTAGGGATAACTCCAAGCCGACCTGATACAGGTTATGGATATATTCAATTTAATGATGCAATCACTTACGACAAAGTTACTGATATAAAAAAGGTTAAAACTTTTACTGAAAAACCGGTTTTGGAAATGGCTCAAAGCTTTTTAAAGAGCGGAGATTTTTTATGGAATTCAGGGATTTTTATCTGGTCAATTCAAAGTATTTTGGATTCATTCGATAAATACCTGCCTGAAATGAGTTCACTTTTCAAGAATGGTCAGTCAAAATATTTCACCGAACAAGAGAATAGTTTTATTAAAGACGCATACACAGTTTGCAAAAACATTTCAATTGATTATGGTGTGATGGAAAAAGCTGATAACGTTTATGTTTATGCAACTGACTTTGGATGGTCCGACTTAGGTACCTGGGGATCATTATATGATATAAGAAATAAAGACGAGCAAGGAAATAGTGTTATTGGAAAAAATGTTATGATTTATGATTCTAAAAATTGTATTGTAAACATGCCAAAAGATAAACTGGTTGTTATGCAAGGTTTAGATGATTATATAGTTGTAGAAGACGAAAATACTTTGTTGATTTGCCGAAAAACAGATGAACAGCAAATAAGAAAATTTGTAAATGATGTAAAAATAGAAAAAGGTGAAAAATATGTTTAATAAAAATAATGTAATAATGAAGAGAATTATTGTAGCATTAATAGTGCTATTCATGGGATTTAATTCAGCTGTTAAAGCTGATGAGGGGATGTGGTTACCAATGTTGGTTGAACGTCTTAATTATGTTGATATGCAGAAAATGGGTTTGCAGTTAACGGCAGAAGAAATTTATAGTGTTAATCATTCAAGTTTGAAAGATGCTATTATTCAGTTTGGTGGCGGTTGTACTGGTGAAATTATTTCAAGCCAGGGACTTATTCTTACCAATCATCATTGTGGATATGGAAGTATTCAGTCTCACTCAAGTGTTGAGCACGATTATTTGACTGATGGATTTTGGGCAATGAGGCAGGAGGAAGAACTACAAAACCCCGGTTTGTCAGTTAGCTTCTTTATTAGAATGGAAGACGTAGCCAAAGATGTTCTTGGAGATGTTAAGGATGATATGTCAGAAAATGATAGAGATAGTATTATCAAAATTAAAATTAATGAATTAGTTAAAGAAGCATCTGAAGATGGGAAATACCATGTAGAAGTAAAAAGCTTTTTTAATGGCAACGAATATTATATGTTCGTTTATCAAGAATTTAATGATGTTCGTTTAGTGGGAGCTCCTCCTTCATCAATTGGGAAATATGGTGCTGATACTGACAATTGGATGTGGCCACGACATACAGGAGATTTTTCAATATTCAGAGTTTATACAGCTCCTGATGGTTCACCGGCTAAATATTCAAAAGAAAATATTCCAATGAAACCAAAATATCATCTTCCTGTTTCTATTGCCGGGGTTAAAAAGAATGATTTTTCAATGATATTTGGTTATCCGGGTGGAACTGACAGATATATGACATCTTATGGAATCAATTTAAATCTTGAGCAAACTTATCCTAACAGGATTAAAATCAGAAGAAAAAAACTTGATATTATTGGCGAAGATATGGCTGCTAGTGATAAAGTTAGAATTCAATATGCTTCAAAATATTCAAGAATTGCAAACTATTGGAAAAACTTTATTGGAATGAGCAAAGGTCTCAAGAAATTAAAAGTGGCTGATAAAAAGAAAAAATTAGAAATGGAATTTGCTAGCTGGGCTGAACAATATCCATCCCGCAAAGCTAAATACGGAAATGCTCTTAAAGACATTGAAGAAGCTTTCAAATATCAAAAAAAATACGGATTACAAAGATGGTATTTTATTGAAGGAATATATTTAGGACCTGAAGTTATTGGTTTTTCAAGGAATTTTCAAGGATTAGCTCAAATGCTTTCAATTGATAATCCTGATCAGGATAAAATCAATAAAATTGTTGCCGGAATTGGAAATCGTGCAGAAAAATTTTTCAAGGATTTTAATTTCGATACTGATAAAAAACTTTGGGCTGAAATGATGAAAATGTATGCAGAGAATGTTCCTGCCGAACAACAACCTGAATATTTGAAAAAAATGATAAAAAAATATAAAGGTGATTATACAAAATTTGCCGAGGCTGTTTATTCAAAATCAATAATGGTTAGCGAAGAAAAAGTTAAAGAGTTTTTGAAAAATCCATCTGCAAAAGTAATTCAGAAAGACCCTGTTTTTATTGCAATGCAAGCTTTTTTCGACAATTACTTTATTTATGATGCTTTGGAAAAAAGCTCATATGAACAACTTAATAAAGGAATGAGATTGTTTATTGATGGCTTAAGACAAATGCAACCGGATAAAAAATTCTATCCTGATGCAAACTTCACTTTAAGGTTAACTTACGGAAAAGTACTTGATTATTATCCTGAAGATGCTGTTCATTTCAATTATTTTACAACTTTAGCAGGTGTTATGGAAAAAGAAGACCCCGATAACTGGGAATTTGTTGTTCCTCCAAAGCTTAAAAAACTATATGAAGCAAAAGATTATGGTCCTTATGGAGAAAATGGAATAATGAAAGTTTGTTTCCTAACCGACCACGATATCACCGGGGGAAATTCAGGAAGCCCTGTTGTTAATGCTAAAGGAGAACTCATAGGATTAGCTTTCGATGGAAATTGGGAAGCTATGAGTGGCGACATTGCTTTTGAACCCGAACTACAAAGAACTATTAATGTTGATATCAGGTATGTTTTATTTATAATTGACAAATTTGCCGGAGCCAAAAATATCATTGACGAATTGGATTTGGTTAATTCTAAGCCTGAAAAAATCAAGAAATCAGAGATAATAAATGATGTGCAGCAAAATATTATCAAAGAAACAAAATCTCATTTAAATATTAAATAAGAAGTAAAAATTTGAAAGTCGAAACTTTTATTTTTTAAAAACATTTGTTTAAATAAATATTTTTGTTAATTTTACATGATTAAATAACTCAAAAAGGAAATAACATGGCAGAATTCAATTACAAACAAATTATTTATGCCGGAATGGTTGCAATTGCCGGTGTTGATGGCACTGTTGATAAAACTGAAAGGAAATTGGTCGATATAGTATTTGACCATGATTTTAATATGTCAAAGGCTGAGAGAAAAGAGGTTATAAGAATATGGGATGGTGACAAAGAAGGTTTTACAGAAACTATTATTAAAGAACTTGCACAGTTCCCAAAATTTGACCAAAGAGAGGCATTTAAAAGAATTAGTCAATTCATTCTTTTCAAATCAAACATGTATAACAAAAGCATGAAAAAATTTGGAAAAGGTGTAGATGCTGAAAAAGACCAAATTAACAGGTATAGAGAAAGAGCTGAAATAATTAGAAAAGGACTTGATTTTTAGTTTTAATTTCTGACTTTTTCAATTCAACTTTAGCAATAGAAATTGTTTTAGATTAAATTTTATTATAATATATTATTACAGGTCATTGTTTAATGACCTGTTTTTTTATGGTGACCAGTTATTATGGAAATGCAAAATTTTAATATTCAATTAATGATTTTCTCTAAAATCATATTTTTTGATTTTTAATCTTATTATTTCACTTTTTCACATTCCCATAAGCTCTTTTCATCATCTTCAAACCAAAGCTCATCAGAAGTTAGTCTCATTACTTCAACATCAAGGTTGCCGATTTTGTCAAACTCCACTTCGATAGATTCTTTTTTTGAGCCCCAAGCCCATTCTCCATTATCAGAGCCGGAATAGGTAAAAGGAAATCCTGCAATTACAGTTGTGTAATCAAAAGAAACATTACAATCCCCATTTTCTTCAAATTCTAAAATTAAATTATCAAGTTTATCAACTTCAATTTTTATAGTATCAAAATTTATATAAGCATTTTCAGTTTTCACCACTTCCCATTCTCCAACTAATCTTGCCGTTTTGGATTTTAAACTAAATTTTGGGCCATCTTCATATTTCCCGCAGCTATTGAAATTCAGCATTATTACTACTGCAGCTGCTAGCATTAGTTTTTTGTTTTTATTTATGTACATAATAGTATAATAGTTTATAATTATATTGAACTTGTTCAAAAATAAAACAAAATTACAAATAAGTAAAATTTAAGCTAATATAATTGAAAGCCTAATCAAATATTAGATATTTGGATGTGACATCCTAACTAGATAGTCAAATTTATCACATCTTGTATAGAAAGAAATATTAAAATTAAAAAATATGTGATCCTTAGAAAAAACTATTGCTTCTCACACTCCCAAAGATCCTTATCTTCATCTTCAAACCAAAGTTCATCTTTGGTTAAACGTGTTATTTCCCAATCGTCTTTTCCTCCGTCATCCCAGTCAATGACTACACCTACCTTTTTCGAATCCCATTCCCATTCACCATCAGCTGAATATGTATAAGAATAACCTCCATATTCATATTCGGCATTTGCCTGAAAATCACCACCCTTTTCAAACTCAATAATTAAATCACCATCAACTTTATCACCATCAATCTTTACAACTTCCCACTCTCCAACTAATCGACTTGTTTTAGTCTTTAAGCTAAACATAGGACCATCTTCATATTTTCCGCAGCTATTGAAATTTAACATTATTACTACTGCCGCTGCAAGCATTAGTTTTTTGTTTCTATTTATATTCATAAGCATTTAATTAAGAATGCAAGTTTAATAATTATTTTTCTTTTTAACAAAAAGAAATTTCTTTTGTTGTTACTGCTGATTTATGCTTTTCGTTAGTTGCAGGAATTAAACCCGG
>JAIPBB010000132.1 GCA_021739805.1 Saprospiraceae bacterium
GAACTGATTTGTTTCAAACACATTAGCAGTATTTTCAACTATTAAACCACTTCGCATTAGAATATTTATTTTTTTAATTAATTGGTCTTTTTCTAAAAGTGTTATTCTTAGCAATCTTTCTATCGAAAGTCGCTTATCAAGAACAAATTGTACCAGAAGATTTAGCCATTCTGTTTCCAAATTCTCCAGGGCTTCAATATCCGGGATTTTAGGATAATTCATTTCTAGGACTTTTCCATTAAAATCTGTGATATTCGCAATCCAGCTTTGCAATGCCACGCCAACATTTCCCTTTGAATAATTAAAATATTTATTGAAAAGCTTCGCATAATTCCAGCTAAGATATAAATCTTCGTGTCGTTTTCTTATCTTAAATTTCAAACCACTTGATTTATGACGGAAGTAAATGATTTCCTTAATTTGCTCGGCATTAAATGGTGCACACTCGATTATATTTATAAAACTGCTTTCAAGTTTTTTAATCTTATTCATCAAGCTAAAACTATGAGTATTAACAGTCACAACAAATAAACATTTATTACTGTATTTTTCTATTAAATCGAGAATGACATTTAGAACATCAAATCCCTTCTCTGACTTTTCCCACCATAATTCAATATTCTCAAAAACCACAATGCTATTTTCAGGAATATTATTAAAGATTGTTTTATAATCGCCTTTTAATTCAAATGCGTTTTGCAGCGTATTTTTAAAATCAGTTTTAAGTATTGAACCTGAATTTGGTGGATTGATAAAATAAGAAGTTGAATTTTCGTATAATTTATATGCGATATACTGTGAAAAAAAAGTTTTCCCTGAATTTCTATCACCATGAATCAATATTCCACCATAATATCCGGATTTATATCTTTTTATTGAATTTCTTGCCTGGTTTAGTTCTCTTTCTCTTCCAAACCAGAATTCATTTAAGTAATGCTGCTTACGTAAGAATAACTGCTTATAATAAAATGGAATCTTATTAATTACCTCAGCTTTGAATGAGATTTTATCTACAATATTTAATAAATCATTAACCTTTGCTTGTTTGTTTGTTTCAATTTGCTTTAATCGTTTTGCAAGAAGAACTCCCCTACTTTGGCGATACCAAACCTGGCTTAAAAGATTTCCAAGCTTTTTGTTTGATGTTTTTAGAGTTTTCCTGGTTTTTGCAAATAATTTCTTTCCTTCGTGAGTTTTTATATATTGCTTAAGATCCTTTGCCGAATTAACAAATGAGTAATATGAAAGCTTATCATTTATTGCATGCAATCGTTCGTTTAACTGCAACTCTGATTGCTCTTTAATTTCTTTGGATTCTTCAAGATTGGATTTCAGTTTATTTATTTGCTCATCAACAAAGTCAATAATATTAGTATGGAAACTTTCATCTGCGTGGAATTCACCGTCCATATTTTGATTTATACTGAAAGTCACCAATCTTATGGTATCTAAAATGCTATTATTAACCGCTTCAAGCTTTTCAGGCAGTTCGTCTGTGATTTTCTGTAATGGCTCAATAAACTCCATCTGAACAAGATAATCAAGGAAACGACTTACTGAAATATGTGCTGACTCAATCTTAGAATATTGTTGCTTATTAAAATTATTATAGGATTCATCCGACATTAAATCAATAGTATCGGGAAAAAACATCGTGGCAGACTTAATCTTTTTAAGAGTGGTATCAATTATATTTTTACATGTGATTTTTACAATCTGGATGTTCTCATTATTATAGATATAATTAAAATCAGCCTTTTCATTTTTCTTAAGTTTCGTTTGATGCTTTTTTAAGCTTTTAATAATTTTGTATTGTTCACTTATAATAACATCATCAATTTTAGTGGATAGCTCGTATAAAATATCGATATAAATTGTTCTTAATCTTGAGCTAAACGCTAAAAGTACGAATTCAAGATATGATGCATTTAAAATTAGTTCTTGATTTCTTTTCCATTTATCAGGAATTTCATTTAATTTTAAAATTAATTTTTTAGTTGCTTTAGCTGATTCACCATCATCTTCAGGAATAAAACTATTTGGGTTAATCTGATTTAAATCATTACTTATCGATTGAATTATTCTCGAAAGTTTATTCAGAAATAGCATTTTCAAAGACTTATAAGAAGCTTTATTTAAATCTTCAACGTCTTTAATCATTAATGAAATCTTCTGCATTTCAGTATTGACAATCTCATCAAGGTTTTCAGCAGCAGCACTATTTGCGATTAAACGAAAGCTCTCATCAATCTTTCTTGTTAGTTTTTGTATTTCAACAATAAACTGTGCGCTTATCAAACCCCATTTGTCAAATGTTTTATAAAGTGCAGCATAGCCTTTTAATGGCAAATAAGATGATACGAGTTTTTTATACTGAATTTTGTATTTAACAGCTTTGCCGGTAGTTTTCAACCTAAGCCTTTTATTAAATTTAAACCATTTAAGAGAGCTTGAATCTGACTTTTCTGGTACTAAATCTTCTTTTTGAAGCTTATTGATAATTGATTTTGGCAGCTTACTAAGTTTGTCATTAATAGAGTCTAGAAATTGTTTAAGAGTTCCATCAAGTATTTCCTTTTGATTAATTAAGTTTTGAATCGTAACTTCCTCAATCAACTTATTAGAACTTATAAATAATTTGTTCTGAACTTTGTTGACTATTTTTTTTCTTTCAAACTGGTTTTCTTCATTAACCCGAGTGGTTAATGTTGAAAAACTTTGTTGAAACAATTCCTTAAAAGATTTGATAAAGTTTTCATGATGGATAAACAGCTTTGAAATATGGTCTTGGTCAAGTTCATCAACTATTCCATATAAATCATCCTGCAAGCTTTTTAGCTGATTTGCTAAAATATTCTTATCAGGGAATTTAATTTCCGGAATATCAATAGTTTCATTAATTACTAAATCAATGCCTCTTCCTTTTTCGAGTTTAATTTCTTTGGATTCGGGTCGAACTCCAATTTTTAAGTCTTTAAAATAAGTTGAAGCTTTAATTAAAACAACAGTTCCAATATCTTTACAAAGGGCATTGGTTTCTTTAACAAATTCTCTTTCAGTACCAATTTCAATTTCAGGAACTCCTATAAAAATTAAATCTGAATTAACAGATTCGACCCTGATTATTTGATAGAATGTTTTACGTTCAATTTGGTTATTGATAATTTTAACATCAGCCTTTATCCTTAAATTATCTAAAGCTTGAATTGCATCATTTAGAATAACATCCTTTTCATCATTATTAGGATTTACAATCATCAGCCTAACCTTTGCTTCACGCCAATCATCTGAAAGCCATAAGAATTTAGCTAATGTGAGTGCAAGATTTCCATTATTTCCTGCTCCTCTCCACCAAATATCAATTAGTTTTCTTTGTCCAAACCCATACCTTTTATCATAGTCCATCATTAAAATATTCAGGTCAAGATTTGAAAGAGTCTGAATTGTTTGAGCAAAACGTTCAGAATCTTCACTTCTTCGTCCCCATCCTAAGAATACTGTATTTGGTTCAATTCCTGAAAACCCATAAGTTTGAGCAATTGCCTCAATTCCGTCATAAATATTATTGCATGTTTGCCTTCTTGTAAAAATCCCTTTATACTGTTCACTTTCATCAGAGCTAAATGCTTGTTTGTGTTTTGGAAAGAATATTTTCTCATCCTTGTTTTCAATAAGATCGAAATTTGATAGAAACCCATGTTTTCCAACTAAATTTTTTCCGAAATTCATTAGGTGAGAGCGTGTTTCATTTCCTCCGCTAAATAAAATAATATTAGGTCGCCAGTTTCTTTCTTCAATTTCTTTCTTATCCATTCTATGAAGAGATGTTCTAACTATTGATGAAAAGACACTTTGCCACACATCTCCAAAATCAAGTTGCAATTCTCTTTTCCTAAGTATGAAATAAATAAGCCACATTATTACAAAAGCTCCAATCATAGCAAGTGGATTGAGTTGAAACATAATCCCAAAACAAGCTATAAAACCAACAATCCCAATCCATCTGGAAATTTTAAAAGTTGGCCTAAAATCAGAACTAGCCCAACTTTCAAGTGCATAAGCAAGATTAATAAAACCATAAGCGGCAATATAAAACATGGAAACTACTTCGGCTATTGAATCAAGTTTCCCAATTAAAATTCCGATTTCTGCAATAACAAAAGTCAATATTAAAGCATTTCGCGGTTCATTACTTTCACCATGACCTTTCCCTAAGAATTTTGGTGCAATTTTATCATTAGAAATAGCCTGGAGTATTCTAGGTCCACCTAATATTCCACCTAATGCAGAAGATAGTGTGGCTCCCCAAATACCTGCAATAACAAGAGGAGAAAACCAGGCAATTTTCATTAAGAAATTTTTATCATTAATTAATAAATCTCTATCGACAAAAACTGCAAAAGCAATAGCAAGACTTAGGTAAATAACCAGTCCGATTACAATTGCACTCATAGTACCCACAGGAATTGATTTTTTTGGGTCTTTCAAATCTCCTGACATAGCAACACCGGCTGTAAAGCCCGTTACAGCAGGAAAAAATATAGCGAAAATAACAATCAGGGGTATTTCATTTGCACTTTGTGACATTGCAATTTCTATAGGTTTAGTATCTCCTCCTGTAAAAAATCCAACAAAAATTGAAATTAACGAAAGTGCTATTGCACCAAGTATGAAGAATTGTGTTTTAAGTGCAAATGAAGTACTTATGAATGCAATAATTACCAATGCAATTATTACAATTGTACCGACAATCCTAATGCTATTGATTGAAGGCTCCATGCCAAGAAATGTGCTGATAGCATTAATTCCCAGAAAGTTTTCACAGAAACCAACTATATAAAGTGAAATGCTCAGAGCAGTTCCTATAAACAATGAAATCCCAATGGAACCACCCATTGGCAGTCCCAAACTTCGCGAAAGCATATAGTAAATACCGCCTGTTTTTATCTTTTTATCAGTAGCGATTGATGAAATACTTAAACCTGTTGAGATTGAAATAACATGAGCTAATAAAATTATCCCAATAGTGGCAATTAAACCTGCTTCACCAACAACCCATCCTAAACGCATATACATTATCACGCCAAGGATAGTTAGAATAGAGGGAGTGAAAACACCTGCAAAAGCACCAAATTTTTTAGCTTGTGACATATATTAATTTATAAATTTCTATATAGTAAAATTACTAAATAAATTCTTACGTAAGTAAAAATAAGTTGTTACAGGCTAAAAATAAAAGACCGAAATCGGAGGCTTTATCTACTTCCAACTTCGATCTTAGTACTTCAAACTTTTTGCTTTTTACTTTTTACTTTTGCCTTTTTACTTTTGCCTTTTTACTTCGGTCTTCCGACTTCCGACTTTTTCCTTGCCTTTTGCCTTCCAACTTCTATCTTCCCTCTTTTTTATAATTTGGCATTCGGGCAACATTAAATCCAAATGATAATCCAACAACAGTTCCTTCTTTACGTGGTGAAACATATAAGTTTAAGGGGATGTTTAAATAGCCTGACCTAATTGTTTTTCCAACGGCTATAATTAATCCTGTTGAAAGTTTGGTAACGCCTCTATAATCAATTTCTTCTTCAATCTGATAAGCTGCACCTTCGGGCATTTGAGATTCCAAATTCCATTCTCCGTTTTCATCATAATATCCATTGGCTTTTTTTATTCCCCTAAAAACAGGTCCAATGCCAATTTCCCATCCTGTTTTATTAAATCTGAATCCATTTAAAAAAGTTAAAGATGGAGCAAAAGTTCCTGATTCCAATCCATTTACAGCTCCAACAAATTCAATTAAAGCTTGAAAATCACCTGAACTCAAATATTGAACTTCATATTGATATCCAAACATTGATGTCACCGGATACATATTATATCCACCAATTTCTTTTCTGGCTTCCATTCTTGTTGCAGTTGAGCCAAATGTATATGCCGCTCCCATTCTGGGTCCATTAAGCTTAACTGTTGTTTTCGGACTAGTAATTGGTCTATCATAATTTACAAGTAAATCAACTAAAATTTGTTCATTTGGAATTCCTAATAAGTTATTAATAGAAATTGAAATCATAGTTTGAAGTTCAACTTGTTGATTCAAATATTCCATTACATCTGTTTTTTCAATTTTTCCGGCTTTAACATCTATAAGTCTTAATATCAAAATAATTTTATCACCAAACTTCTCAGCACTTCCTGATAACATTTTATCAGTTTTAAGAATATTGCCAACTTTAATAAGCTGGGTTTTTCCAAAACAATTACTTACGTCAACTCCATTCTTTTTTATAATGTCGGCAACATCATATTTATCAAGAACTTCATAAACATTAGTTTTTTCAAGTTCAAGACGAACCATATTACATACAGCTATGTTGTCCATGTCCAAATCTTTGGTATCCATACTGATAATAGCGATGCTTGGTTTGTTTTGAGCATAAATGTTTAAACTCAATAACATCATTACAACATAAATGCTAATTTGCTTTTTTGAAATCATTTGTGTTTTCATTTTTTTATTTTTTTAGTTAATAAATATTTTTTTTAAAATCTTGAAGCAAAATTATATCGACTTGTTGACTGAAAAAAACTACTATCTGCACTCCAATTTTGATTTTTTGGAAAATTCATTAAATGGTAAAAAATAAATATTGGATAGTGAACTTTTTTGCGATTTTTGCAAATTAATTCACAGAATTATTATAATTTGCAAAAAATTATGTAAGTTTATAATGATGTTTAATAAAAAAAATTATGCAAACCACTAATAAAGATTCTATACAATTACAGTTTCTAAAAAAAATTGAAGATATTATTCCTTCTAACAGCTCATTAGTCTATGAATTAAGCGATATATTAGAAATCAGTATTGACAGTGCTTATCGAAGAATTCGCAGTGAAACAGCACTTTCAATCGGAGATATTATTAAGCTTTGCGACCACTTCAAAATTTCATTCGACTCATTTAGTCATTCTGAATCCGGCAATGTTACTTTCAATTATACAATAATGAATAAGGAAGAACACAGCTTTGAAGAATTTCTCAGCAACCTGATTAATGATTTGAAAATAATCAATTCAGCAAAAGAAAGTAGGATTATTTATGCGGCTGAGGATATTCCTGTTTTTCATAATTACAAATACCCTGTATTATCTGCATATAAAATGTTCTACTGGATGAAGTCAATAATGAACATTCCCTCATTAGAAGACAAAAAATTTGATGCATCAAAGATTTCAGATAAATTTAAAGAAATGGCTAATCAAATCTTTGAGTTATACACATCAATACCATCAGTCGAAATTTGGACTGACACAACTGTTGCCAGCACAGTGAAACAAATTGGTTTTTATTGGGATTCAGGCATGTTTGCATCAATTGATGATGCATTGATGGTTTGTGATGATTTAAAGCAAGAAATAACAGATATCCAAAAACAAGCCGAATTGGGAAAGAAATTTATTTCAGAAGAATTTAAGAATGTCAATCAAGAAAACTATTCGGTTTACTTCAGCGAAATTGAAATAACTAATAATTGCGTTCTTGTCAGCATTGGCAACACTAAACAAGTTTATCTTGGACATCAAACATTTAACACAATGTCAACTTCCAATATAAATTATTGCAACGAAACAGAACAATGGCTTAATAATATCATCAGAAAATCAATATTAATTAGTGGTGTTTCAGAAACACAACGATACCAGTTTTTCAGGAAAGCCTTTAAATCAATTGATGGATTAATTACTAAAATAAAAGAATCCTAGACTTTTATTTGAAAAATCTAAAATGGCTTTTAAGCAATCTAAAAAAAACTTGAAAGCCTGCAAATTTCTTTGAAATTATTTTAAGTGTAATTGTAAAGAATATCAAAGTATTGCTTAATTTATCCATGGATTGTTAACAAATTAAAACAAAGTTTTTCTCCATTTATTAAAATAATTATTACCTTTCCGCTTCATTTCAATTTGTTCGTGCAAGTACAAATTGACATTAAAACCCTAACAATTACTGGGTTAAGTGCATATTAACTAGTATTTATTAACCAAAAAACTAGAGTATGGATAAGAAAGTGAATCTACCTTTGCGTAGCTTGAAAGAGTGTTATGACCTAACCCGACACCCCGAACGAATCAGAAGTTCAGATGTAATTGAAGGAGTATTTGAAGACATAGAATATTTTGAAAGTCCTGACCCATCACTTATTGTTGCCAGAGGAAAAATCAACGGCACTTTATGCATGATTTTAGGGCAAGAAAAAAGAAGAAGTGGAAAAGAAAGCCTTGCAACAGGAATGATGAATTCCAAAGGTTATGGTTTTACACTTGATATGCTTGATAAAGCTGAGAAAAACACTTTACCTGTTATTTCATTTATCGACACATTTGGCGGCGACACATCTATTGAATCGGAATTAGGAGGACAGTCATTTCTAATTTCTGATTGCATCTCAAGATATTGTGAAATTAAAACTCCAACTATTTCAATTGTTATTGGTGAAGGTGGAAGCGGTGGTGCTTTAGGTTTACAAATTGCTGACAAAGCCTATATGTTAGAAAATTCACTTTACTCAGTTATCGCACCTGAAAGTTGTAGTAGAATTATTTTCCAAAAACGATTAGCTGAAGGTGAAAATCTTGAAGACACCATAAGTGATTCCTTAGAAGTACTTCAACCCGGAGCCAACCACATCCAATTGATTGGAATGATTGACGAAATATTACCAGAACCTGTTGACGGTGCCCACACAAATTATGATTTCACTATAAACATTATTAAAAAAACTTTAATAAAGGATTTGACCAAATGGACAGTAGCCAAAAAAGACGGCACAAAAATAGTCCGGTCTAAAATCATTGACAAACTGGTTGAAGAGAGAAGAGATAAGGTTTTGCATTATGGTGAATTTCTTGACCTTTTAGGAAAAATCACTAAAAGAGTTACCAAAAGAAGTATTCCCGATAATGTTAAAATTATTGATATTGAAAGAGAAGACTTCTACACACAACGAATGATTAAAGCTCATCTCGAATCTGAAGGTATTGATGAAACCCAACTCTATAAATGCGAAAAAGAGTGGGATAAAGACAAAGGAAAATTTAGAGTTAAAGGAGGTTGTGGTTTTGTGCCTTTAAAAGATTATGTTGCTAACTTTTATGCTTGTCCAAAATGCGGAAAAGGAGAATACTTAAACATTGACGAACAAATTGAGAAAATTTGCGACAAAAATACTTTCACCGAAACTGAGTGCAATCTTACAATAAATGATTTGTCTAGCAGCGAAAGGTACAATTTAGGCAGATACAAAGCTTTGCTTGAAAAAATGCAGAAAAAAAGCTTTTCTAAAGAAGGATTAGTGACAGGAACAGCAAAAATTCATGGTAAAGACGTTGTGTTGGTGATATCAGATATTCATTTCATTGGTGGATCATTTGGTGCTGCATTTGGTGAAAAGTTTAAGCGAGCTGTTGACCTTGCGATTAAGAAAAAATTCCCAATGATTTCTTTGTGTTCATCGGGTGGAGCAAGAATGAATGAAGGTCCGATGGCACTTGCCCAAATGGCAAAAATGAATATGTCAATATTGGATTTGAAAAAAGCCGGAATATTATATCTTTCAGTTATTGCAGAACCAACAACCGGTGGAGCCTATGCCAGTTATGCTAGCCAGGGTGATGTTATGATTGGCGAAAAAGGCAGTTTAGTTGAATTTGCCGGACCAAGAGTTGTTTTAGGAGCCGGATTTGAAGTTGATCGCGAAGTTGTTTGTACAGATAATTTATATGAAACTAAAAAAATCCAGCATCTTGTTGACAGAAAAGATTTAAAAAATATTTTATCCTACTATGTTGATATTTTCTATGGTTTAAAATATCCAAATAAAAGACAAAACTCCGGTAGAATCAGAGATTTCAGAAAGCTAAGTGCATTGATTTTAGCACTTGCAAATTTGAATATGCCGAGTATATAATAATTAATCCTTACATAAAAGCTCCAAATATCAAATAACAAATCACAAAACTTGTCCGTATGGATAAATTCCAAAAAGGAAAAATTCAAATATCCAAACCGTCTGTAAACTAAAAATTTGAAGTTTAGAATCTGTTTAGTGTATGCAATAAAACTACACTGAATTGAAAATCAGCCTTTCCCCGTCTAAAGGGTGTGCTGATTTTCAGTGAGTTCACTCTTTAGGGTTGGGGAAAAACTCACTGAAAATCAAAATTAGTCGGGTTTTCTTGCTGACACTATTTAATTTAAGCAGATTTCAAAAATAAAAATTAGTTTGCATACACTAAAACAGCTTGATTTACCCAATTCACTTAAATTGGATTTTGCTTCTAATACCAATTGTTAATTCAAAATAGTCCAAAGGACATTTTGAATTTTACAATGGTTAATGCCGTGTGAAACAATATTTAATATTAGATTTGGACTGTTAATTAATTCACATCGGTATAAATCAACATTTATAATTTTCTTCATTTGATTTTCTTAAGGCTAATTTGTAACTTTTTTACAAGTATTGCATTATATTAGAAAAAAAAGTTATTAAAAAAAGGCAAATAATCAATTTATTCAAATAAAAGTTTTATTTTGCATTGTAATTGTCATTTCAATAAAATATAATTAACGACCTAAGTATGAAATATCTTCTGTATGTTTTTATATTAATAATCCTAGATGTTTCATTAGTGCAAAGTCAGGAGAGTAACTATATTTATTTTTCTGACATAAAAAATCCTGAAAAAGCGACCGAGCTAACAATTGATTGCTATAGCGATGATTTTAATGAATTTGTAACAAACATAAAGGATTTTAAGAATCTTGACGCGATTCATATTAAAAATTATGACAACAAATATGTTCCTGAAGAGATTAAAAAATTAAATATTTCTAAACTTATAATCTCATATAGTCCTGAAATTGACTATTCATTATTATTTAAGCTTCTATCTTCAACAAATTCGCTTGAAATTCTTGTGCTTGAGAATAATGAATTAATTGAAGTTCCTAAAGAAATAAGCTTGATAAAGTCTTTAAAAAGCCTGGAAATTAATTATAATGAAGATTTGGATACGGAGAAATTAATCGAATCAATCAAAGAATTAGACTCACTAAAAGAACTAAATTTATCTGTTAATTCAATTTATGATCTACCAAAAAATATTGGAGCATTAAAACAACTCGAATCATTGAATATTAGTTCTAATAATCTTAATGATCTGCCAAAAGAAATAAGGAATCTTAAGAATTTGGATACTTTAAGAATGGAAGAAAATATTTTCACAGATCAAATAAAATCACTTAATCGTTTAAATAATGTTGATTTAAAATTTATTTCTATTGATAATGGTATTTCTAGTGAAAACAGGGAAATACTTCAAAAATTATTTCCAAATGCAACGATTGAAGAAAGTAAACTATTATTTAATGGGAAATTTATCGAAAGCGATACTCTCATAGAAAACTTTGATACTACAGAAAGTGAAAGCATAAAGTATGGAATGATTAAAGTTGAAGGAGTTCAATTCAAAGCCCTTTCAAGTGCTTATTATCAATATGCCAGGTTATTTAACAACCGTAGATTTGACTACACATTTGACACTCTAATGTTTAGCGAAAGATATTTTGACACAACATATGTTCGGACATCAAAAGTTCAAAGTAATGTTTTCTACAATGAGTTTATTATTTATAAAAGGTTTTGGTTTCTAAAAAGAAAAATAGAATTCGATATAATACCTGAGAGAAGACCAAAATGGTTACTCAAAACTGAGAATGCATGGTTTTTCAGAATATTTCCTGAGTTAAGACCATATAATGGAATGCGTTGGGTTTACAAAGGAAATCTTTCAAAAAAAGAATTTAAACAAAAATATATTAAAGATAAAGAATGGACTGACGTTAGGATTTATTTTAATGAAGAAAATACTGATTTCACACTTGAACTTAAATCAAGATCCGGCTTCGAAAGTTTTAATACTTACCCCCAAATTAATAAAACAAAATATAATAAAAAATCCAGATTAGAAGACTCCCAAAAGAAGTTCATTCAATTGAACATCAAGTATTCAAAAACTTTAGATTCTAAGAAAAGGAGATTTCACACTGTATTAGCAAGAAACAAAAGATATTATGAAAAAGCCAGAGAAAAAGCTATTGAAAGAACCTGGAGAGATTTCCAAAATCTTTATATGTGTGATGCCGAAAAGAAAATGTCGAAAGAAGAATGGTTGAAATATTATGATGATATTATTAAAAATGAAAGAAAAGCTCTTTTTTCATCAACAACCACTTGCGATATAATGGCACGCAGCCTGGATTTAGAAAAATACCTCCTTATTGGAATTAATCAATTATTGATTAGTAACTATCGAACCTACAATGTCTCATTCAATAATGAACTAAACGAAAGAGTGCCTGTTAAAAGTTTTATTGTTGCAAATCTAAACGACAGGTCATATTATGAACTTAATGGTAACTTAGGAATCGACTTACAATCAATATATTTATTAAACTCAAACATTGTGATTATTGCTGAGTTAAGAAATGGAGATATTGGATATATTACAAAAGAAAATTTCGAAAAGCTTAATTTACAAGCAGGGGTTGAAAATAGCATAAATTTAACAATCATAGAAAAAAGCCTTTGTACGATTGGTCAGCTTTACGAATTATTAGGTCTATAAATCCTTCATTAATAATCCCAACTCACTCTATATTAGCACTAATATACTATCTACACGAATACTAATAATTTGAATTTAATGATGACAATCAAATATTGATAGATTATTTTGTAACTTTTTAATTTTTTTGCATTATATAAGCGAAACCCATTCAAAATGAATTATTCAACAAACATATTTAACGAAACGCAAGCTGACATAAAAAGCGAATCAGTACTAATTAATGAAGCAAAAAAGGACATAAATGCTTTTATTCCAATATATGATAAATACTATATAAAAATTTTCAGATTTGTTTACAATAGAGTTGAATCAGAAAGCATAGCAGCAGACATAACTTCACAAGTTTTCTACAAAGCTATTAAAGCTCTTAAAAATTATGAAAATCGTGGGCTACCTTATTCTTCTTATCTATATCGAATTGCCAGAAATGAGATTAATATGGAAGCACGCCAAAATAAGATAGAACTAATTTCCAGTGCAAAAATAACAGATATAGAAAACATCGCTTATGAAATTGACAGTTCAAATGAAGAACTGTTTGCACAACTTATTATACTGCTTGAATCTTTAAATGATAATGATCTTGAATTAATCGAAATCAAATATT
>JAIPBB010000133.1 GCA_021739805.1 Saprospiraceae bacterium
TTTTTACCCGTTATTTCTTTATTTTGCATTGAGAGACTCCTTTAGTTTTTATTTTGTTGATAACTTAATTTATTAATTTTTGGAGTCTCTTTTTCTTTTTATTTTTTCTTTTTCAACTAACTTTTAATATAACTCCTGTAGTCTCCCCGGTTAAGGTAAATAGTTTTTTCTTTAGTGTATTTAGTTCAATTCAAGATAATTATATACTTATCAAAAATGTTAAGAATATTGATTATAATTCTATCGGAATAGCTGCAGCCGGTTCTCTTTATTTATTGAATGAGGCTAATTTACCACTTCGGTCTATACTTGGCAAACTAGAAATAATGCCGCCAAAAATTGTAGAGGAGAATACCACTAAAGAGTTAAATGCAGGCAGAGTAATCGGGATGTTGGAAAGAGTAATTATTTATGTATTTGTTTTAGGCGGGCAATACGCAGCTTTAGGATTGATTTTAGCTGCAAAAGCATTTGCAAGATCAAAGAAAATGGATGATCCGAATTTTGCTGAATATGTTCTAATCGGAACACTAATTTCAACTACATTTGCTTTGATGACAGGAGAATTGGTGAAATTTTTAATCGAAATATAAATGAATAAAAAAGAATTACTTCTTAAACAGAAGTTGGAATACCATTATAAGGCATTTGATAAATCTCAGCTCATGCCGGACCCTCTGCAATTTCCACATCGATTTGAAATGCCCTGCGATATTGAAATAAGCGGATTAATTTCTTCAGTTCTGGCTTATGGAAATATTAAACAAATAATTAATTCATTAGAAAGAATTCATAAAATATTGGGCGCGAGTCCGTATGATTTTGTGATGAATTTTAATTATGAAAAAGAGAGGGACTTATTCAAAGATATCAAACATAGGTTTTACACACCGGATGATATTGCGGTCTTGTTTCATATTTTGCACGAAGTCTATAATTCATACGGTTCATTGCGTTATTTGTTTTTAATGTACCATTTTCCCGAGGATAAAAATCTCAAAAATTCAATTTATTTTTTCTCGAAAAATTTACTGAGTTTATCACCTCATACAAATATTTCGAGAGGAGTAAAGTTTATGTTTCCCGATCCCATGAAAGGAAGTGCATGCAAAAGAATGAATTTGTTTTTACGGTGGATGATTAGAAAAGATGATTTGGATTTCGGAATTTGGGAAGAAGTGCAAACAGGTAAACTGGTCATTCCGGTCGATACGCACATTGCAAAAATCTGTAAAAAATTAAAGCTCACAAAAACAAAAAATGTTTCATGGAAAATGGCGGAAGAAATTACGGAAAATTTGAAAAAGTTTAATAAGAGGGACCCGGTTAAATATGATTTCGCGATTTGCCACATCGGGATAAGGAAAATTGATTTTTAATTCAGGATTTTCGACAAATTAATCTTGATTCTAATCACATCTATCTTTAAGTTCATCAATTCCTTTTCAAACATAAATTGAGGAGAATATTTTGGCTGATAACGGATTCAAACCATACGTACCACCAGAAAGTACAATGAAAGAATTAACTTTTAAATCGGTTGCACTCGGTGTTATTCTCGCAATGATTTTAGGCGCTGCAAATGCATACCTTGGATTAAAAGCGGGCATGACAGTCGCTGCCACATTTCCGGCGGCTGTAATTGCAATGGCGGTTCTCCGTGTTTTTAAGGGGACAATACTTGAAGAAAACATTTCCAGAACAACGGCTTCTGTTGGTGAAGCTCTAGCCGCAGGCGCTATTTTCACTATACCTGCATTTGTTATTAGCGGAGTCTGGGATGATTTTGATTATGTGGAAAGTACATTATTGATGCTTGTCGGCGGTGTTCTTGGTGTATTGATCATTACAATTCTCAGAAGAACACTAGTCGAAGATAAATCATTACCGTTTCCTGAAAGTCAGGCTTGTACGGAAATTGTAAAAGCAGGTCAGGGCGGGAAAACAGGCGCCAAGTTTGTGATCGGCACATTAGGTTTGGGTGCATTAATAGAGGTATTTAAAAATCCAAACGGAATCACTTTAATTAAAGATACAGTAAAAGGATTCATGGGATTTGCCGGATCAAAAATAAATTTACTTGGCGGTGACGGTGAAATAATAACCTCGATCCAGCAAAAAGGAGGCGTTCTGCTTCAGAGTCCGGCGGCATCACCTGCATTTTTGGGTGTTGGATATATAATCGGTTTCCGGCTGGCAGCTATAACGTTTTCAGGTGGAGTTTTCGGCTGGTTATTCTTAATGCCTCTTGTACTTTTCCTTATGCATAGCAATTTGATTAATTTTTCAGCTGATGGGACTGCATGGAGTGATATCGCAAAATCAGCCTATGATGCAACAGTGAAACCAATTGCCGTTGGCGGAATGCTGGTAGGAGCTTTTTATACTCTTTTCAAAATGCGTAAGAGTTTAATCGGCGGTGTTGGAAAAGGAATAAAAGATATCAAAGCAGCCAAAGATAAAGATGCTGAAAAGGTAAGCAGGGTAGATAAAGATTTATCATTTGGTAAAGTCCTGGTTTCAATTGGTGTATTAATATTTTTCATGGTTTTACTTTATCAGATGTTCACACACAGTGTAGGAATTTCAATACTTGCCGCAATAATTATGGCAATAGCGGCTTTTGTTTTTGCAGCGGTTGCAGGTTATCTGGTCGGAATAATTGGAAGCTCATCAAATCCCATTTCCGGGTTAACTCTTTCCACGTTATTAATAGCAGCGGTGTTGATGGTATTAGTAGGCATGGAAGGTGACCCCGGTGTTACCGCAGCATTAGCAGTTGCGTCTGTCGTTTGTGTTGTCGCCGGAGTTTCCGGTGATATGATGCAGGATTTGAAGGTCGGACATTTACTCGGCGGAACTCCTTGGAAAATGGAAGTGGGTGAATTGATTGGTGTTGTTTTTGCTGCATTAGTTTTGATATTCCCGATAATGTTATTGCATGATGCAAATGGAATCGGGAGTGAAGCGCTTCCGGCGCCTCAGGCAGGTTTGATGGCAATGATTAGTCAAGGAATTGTCGGCGGTGAAATGGCATGGCCGTTGGTTATTTCAGGAATGTTTTTCGCGGTTGCATTAATTTTACTCGGAGCCCCATCTCCAATGTTGATTGCTGTCGGTATGTATCTTCCTTTCCAAACTACATTTGCAATATTTGTCGGCGGATTAATAAAATATACTGTAGATAAAGTAAGTGAAAAACATTATGAGAAAGAAGGGGATAAAGAGATTGTTCACAACACCGGCTTGCTCCTGGCTTCGGGATTAGTTGCCGGGGAAGCTTTAGTCGGAATAATTTTAGCTGGATTTGTAGGCGCCGGAATTAATCTTAATGAATTGGTTGGTTTGGGTGAAGGATTTGATGGTTATTGGTTCCTTGGAATAATTGTTTTTGCAGTGCTTGGTTATGTTCTGGTTAAATATCCTTACAAAGAATTATTGTCGGCAAAAAGTAAACGATAATGTAATTTATCCGGTTTAACCGGGAAATACTTTTAATCAATAATTGAGAGATTAATGACTGAAAATATTGGTTCTGCTGAAAAGCCAAGACCGTCCGTACTATACCGCTGGACTGTATTGATCTTTATTAGTCTGGCTATGTTCGGCAACTATTATATTTACGACAGCATTGCACCTATTGCCGATATGCTGAAGAGTGAACTTGCATTTACCGATGAGAACATCGGGCAGATGTATTCTTTTTATAGTATTGCGGCTGTCGTAATTCTGCTTATCGGCGGAGTTGTGATTGATAAATACGGCACTAAAAAGTCTACTCTATTTTTCGGAGCGGTCTGTTCTGTTGCGGGAATTTTAACAGCGCTCTCTTCGGATTTATACGTTATGCTTTCGGGCAGAGTTCTTCTTGGTTTAGGCGCTGAGCCGTTAATTGTTGCAATTACAACTGCGCTTGCAAAGTGGTTCAAAGGAAAGGAATTGAGCTTTGCGTTTGGAATTAACTTGACAATTGCCAGACTCGGATCAGTAGCTGCCGATAACTCACCTTCCTGGGCGAGTGGATTTTATATGAATTGGCAGGACCCGTTATTTCTAGCAGCGGTCATCGGGATTACATGTTTAGTTGGCGGTATTGTTTACTTTATGTTGGAATCAAAAGCTGAGAAAAAGTTTTATCTCGGTGAAGCGGGTGAAACCGACAAATTTGTTCTCAAAGACATGTTCAAATTCAGCAAATCTTTCTGGCTGATCGTCGCATTGTGTATTACATTCTATTCGGCAATATTTCCGTTCAGAAGTTTTGCAATCAAATTCTTCATGGAACATCATGGTGAATCGAGAGAATTTGCCGGTTTTCTAAATAGTGTTTTACCGATGGCTTCGATGATTGCTACTCCAATTTTTGGGTTGATGGTTGATAAAATCGGTAAACGCGCACTTTTTATGATGGTCGGTTCAATACTTCTGCTGCCGGTTTACCTCATGATGGTTTACACGGATATTTCTTTGTTCATCCCAATTGCTATGATGGGAATCTCATTTTCACTTATCCCTGCAGTTATGTGGCCCTCGGTTGCATATATTGTTGATGAGAAGAGATTAGGGACTGCATATTCGGTTATGACCTTAATACAGCAAATTGGTTTAGCCGGGTTCAACTGGGTTATTGGTTTATCAAACGATTATGCCGGGGCAAGCGCTGATAATCCGTCGGGATATAATCTCGGAATGTGGATTTTCTCGATGCTCGGTTTTTTCGGGTTGATGTTTGCATACTTTTTACGAAAAAATGAAATGGGTCCAAATGGTCATGGCTTAGAAAAACCGGCTGAAATTTAATTATGGAAAATATTGATAATATTTATCCCGTCAGAAGATGTGAGTATGAAGTAAACGCTGAAATTGTAACGGTTCTGTTTGTAAAGGAAAAATTAAATTTTATAGAAAAAACTTTTTTTAAAAAAATATCCCTCAAACCGCAAAAGGTTGATCTCGATGAAATAGGCTCTTTTATTTGGCTTAATTGTGATGGAAATAATTCGGTTGCCGATATTCTTTCTAAATCACGAAATAAATTCGGGGAGAAAATTGAACCCGCAGAAAGCAGAGTTGATATTTTTATAAATCAACTCAATAAAAATAGACTCATTAATATGTTTGAAAAAAGAACAAAAGAGTCTTAACTTGTTGTTATGATTATCTGCGGAAAAATTAATGAAAACTATTCTTAGATTATTTTTACTTTTAGCGGTAAACACTGTTGTATTCTCCAATATCTCCGCTCAATCATTTGGGTTTGGATGTCTCGGTCTGAGCGGAGTTTATGCTGGTTATTCAATCAACCAGTATCATCCCGATGGTTTAAATCAGTACCTGAATGATTTTTATAATCAAATTGATTCCGAAATTACCAATCTAAAATTTGAAAAAAGAGAAGGGATTAGAGTCGGAGCTAATATTTTTCGTGCCAAGTTCGGGGATTTCTTCTTATCGACAAAAGGATTTTATCAGTTCAATTCCGAAGAAAAAGATGTGAGTTTTATTTTGCTGAATAATTCCAGGAAAGATAGTTATAAACTCGACACTGATTATTGGGGTGTTGGATTGGATTTCGGAGTCCCTATTTTCAAATTTCTTGATTGGAAAATTGTAGAAGGCGGAGTAACATTCAACAGCGTGGAATTGACCAAAACACTCTTTGAAAATGGCGAGAAAATTTCCGATACGGTTTACGAATCTGATGGATCAAAAGTTGGTTATTATGCGGCAACGGGAGTGGTTATTCATCTTATCCCGGATTATATAAGCATTGAAGCAACTGCGGCATATCATATGTTCAGCTTAGAAAACATTCAAAATTCAGATTTACTGATGATTCCCGGAGACGCAATTACACAGAAACTTATAGAAAAAGGCGGCTTCGGTGCAACAGTTCAACTCAATATCGGTGTCCCTTTATAAAAAAAATAGGTGAAACAATGGCTTTAACTAAACTCGATAAAGCTTCCCAAATTGCTATTCGTGATTGTATGGGAGCTAAAAAGAAAGAAAAAATATTAGTCATTACAGATGAAATTAAGAAAGAAATCGGCTATTCGATTTATGAAAATGCTTTAAAATTAGGTCACGAAGCGCTGTTTATAGAGATGAAATCCCGCGAAATGCACGGCGAGGAACCGCCGGCTTATGTTGCCGAGTTAATGTATAAATTCGATGTTGTATTTTGCCCGACAACTAAATCATTAACCCATACTGATGCAAGAAGAAATGCATCGGCAGCGGGAGTTAGGATTGCAACATTCCCGGGTATCACTAAAGAGGTGATGATTCGCGGACTTAATGCAGACTATAAAAAAATTGCTGCACTTACTCTGAAATTGAAAAAACATTTTGAAAAAACCAATCATGTTAGAGTTACGGCACCGAACGGAACAGATATTGAAATGGAAATCGGTGGACGAAAAGTGATTCCGAGTAAAGGATTATTCCACAAAAAAGGGGAGAGCGGGAATCTTCCGACGGGTGAAACTTTTACGGCACCGATTGAAGGCTCTGCCAATGGAGTATTTGTTGTTGACGGTTCGATGTCTGGAATTGGAGTTATTGGAAAGCAGCCGATTAAAATAGAAGTCGTAAAAGGATTTGCCACAAAAATAACCGGCGGATCTCAAGCCAAAAAATTGATTAAAATTTTGGATAAATACGGTAAGAAAGCGCGCAGTATTGCAGAGCTGGGTATAGGGACAAATGATAAAGTTAGGCTGAGTGGCAATCTGCTTGAGGACGAAAAAGTGCTCGGTACGGCGCATATAGCTGTCGGGAATAATATAACAATGGGCGGAAGTGTAAATGTGCCGATACATCTTGATGGCGTTATTAAAAAGCCGACTATCTATTTTGATAATAAAATGATAATGGAAAAAGGGAAGTTATTAATCTAATATTAGTTAAGAAAAAAAAACATAAGGTGACCAATGCCACACTCTATTTCCTCACAACGCAAGTTTAATAATAATCCAACCAAAACATTAAAAATATTTCGAAACTGTCACTGATCAAAAAGATTCCGCACTAAAAGGTGAAATTGATCAATAGCAATTCCTAGTTGTGATCAAAAGTATTCCCCATAAAAAGGGAAAAATGATATATTTACTACCATGTTTTTATTTCTTACGTCTTAATTCTTATTTCTTTTAGATCATTAGAACAATATTATTTTACTGGAGAAAACACAATGCGAGTACCTTTGCTAGACTTAAAAGCGCAGTATCAATCATTAAAAAAAGAACTTGATGAAGCTGTTATTGAAGTAGCCGAATCACAATATTTCATTCTCGGACCAAAAGTAAATCAGTTGGAAAAAGATTTTTGTGAATATCTTGGTGTTAAACATGCATACGGAGTATCATCCGGAACCGATGCATTACTAATTGCATTGATGGCAATTGATATTCAACCTGGTGACGAAGTTATCGTTCCGACTTATTCATTCTTTGCAACTGCCGGTGTTGTATCAAGATTAAATGCTATCCCGGTTTTCACGGATATTGATCCGGTAACTATGAATATTGATCCAAATGATATTGAGCACAGAATTACAGGAAAAACCAAAGCAATAATTCCGGTTCATCTTTACGGTCAATGTGCGGATATGGGACCGATTATGGAAATTGCTAAGAAGCATAATCTTAAAGTTATTGAAGATGGAGCACAGGCGATCAGCAGTCAATATAAAGACGGAAGATGTGCCGGTACAATCGGGGACATGGGATGTTACTCGTTTTTCCCGAGTAAAAATTTAGGCGGTTACGGCGACGGCGGGTTAGTTGTAACTAACGATGATGACTTAGCATACCAATTAAAAATTAAACGTGTACATGGCGGAGATCCAAAATATTATCATAAAGTAATCGGGGGAAATTTTAGATTGGATGCGCTTCAGGCTGCTGTAATTCAGGTAAAACTTCCGCATTTGGATTCTTGGTCACAAGGACGAAGAGATAATGCTCAGCTTTATACTAAACTATTTATCGAAAAAGGATTAGCTGAAGAAGAAGGCAATCTAGGTTTTGACGATAAGAATAAAGTACTACTGCCGAAACCTGTGTACAAAGAATTCGCAAATTCGCAATCCGGAAATTCGCAAATAAAAAACTTTCACATATACAATCAATACATAATTAGAGTCGAAGACCGCGATGGTTTGAGAGAATTTCTTAAGGAGAATGAAATCGGGACTGAAATTTATTACCCGGTTTCTTTCCATCAGCAGGAGTGTTTTAGTGATTTGGGATATAAAGATGGAGATTTCCCTCATTCGGAATTTGCGGCTAACAGATCGATAGCGTTACCGATTTATCCCGAATTGACTGAAGAGCAAATTACGTTTGTTGTAGAAAAGATTTCGGAATATATTAATAAGTAAAGCAGGTTACTTATCACTCTTTTTGCTCTATTTAGTATCTGAAAAAAAGAATTACAGAAACAAGAACTATGAGGATAAGTTAAGTAGCCAGAAATTTTCGGGCTGGTATTATCTTTTTTAATACCGGCTCAATATATTTTATTGCAATAAACTTCTCAAAACTATATCTTTAAGATCGTTTTTTGAAAAGATTGTCCGCTAGATTTTATTATTAGTTAAGTATTGGGCCTATAGCTCAGTTGCCTGTCCACCGAAGCTTTATTATGTCTCGGCTTCATGCTCTAAGATTTAGCGTAGGTGGAGTTAGAGCTTTGGTAGATATATTTGAAATAATTTTTTAGGGCCTATAGCTCAGTTGCCTGTCCACCGAAGCTTGATTATGTCTCGGCTTCATGCTCTAAGATTTAGCGTAGGTGGAGTTAGAGCTTGGGTAGATATATTTGAAATAATTTTTTAGGGCCTATAGCTCAGTTGCCTGTCCACCGAAGCTTGATTATGTCTCGGCTTCATGTTCTAAGATTTAGCGTAGGTGGAGTTAGAGTTTGGGTAGTTATATTTGAAATAATTTTTTAGGGCCTATAGCTCAGTTGCCTGTCCACCGAAGCTTGATTATGTCTCGGCTTCATGCTCTAAGATTTAGCGTAGGTGGAGTTAGAGCTTGGGTAGTTATATTTGAAATAATTTTTTAGGGCCTATAGCTCAGTTGGTTAGAGCATCTGACTCATAATCAGAGGGTCGGTGGTTCGAGTCCATCTGGGCCCACTTGAAAACCCCGTTTACATTTTGTATTCGGGGTTTTTTTATTAATTGATTTGCATGAAGGTTATTTAACCCAGATTATTTTTTAGAAAATCTGCCATTCGGACTGACAATTTGTAAGTTAATAAAGATAAGATATTTGGCGATATGGAAAATTCGGCATTTTTTATTTATGTAAAATATTTTTTTACAAATTGTTGGGATTCACCCTGTAGTATAAAATGTTTTATTGAAACATATTATAAACACACTGCAGTTAAAAAAATCATTTTCAATGAAAATTATGGATTTAATCTCATACATCTATTACTTTAGAATTTCTAAGTTGAATTCTGGAACAAAAAAATAAGACAAATTGCATGCATTAACTCTAGTATTATCCCAACTCATTTCATTATTTAATTATCGTAATTTCCTTTCAAAATAAAGTGTTGCTCGACAATCAACGCGATAGAAAATGAGTTAGAAGATGCATACCACTCAATAGTTGATAATCGAAAATATTTTTGCCAGAGTATATTGAGGGTGTGGAATAGAATAACCTATTCATATTCCGGAAATAAAGTATTATTATTCAATGCATATCGAATTGTTAGTGAATGACTTATTTTATTCCACTCCCTAAACCGCCTTTGCGAAATTATGACCCTAAAAAAGAAAATGAATTATTGGAAAGATTAAGTCAAAGAGAAAGAAGTTTTTGAATTGATAGGGGAAGGAAAGGGCAATAAAGAAATTGCGAATAAGCTTAATATTGATTGTGAGACAGTTAAAACACATATAAAGGTTATAATCAAAAAATTACACTTAGCTGGCTTTGCTGAGCTGCGAAATCAAGCGAATGAGTTAAAAAGGGGGATAAAAAATACCCCTTTTAGTATTTGACATAAAGAATATGACTGATTAAATTGGAAGCGAAAATTAATCACCGAGATGAATACACATAAAATTGAATTGTTAAAAAACATTAGGACGAGGGTAGTTAATAAGCACTTTTTTACATTCTTGAAGAAGCACCACAAAAAATGTTATTATCAAAATATTGGAGGTTAATCACATGAATACAATTAGATGCAGCTATGTATTGATATTTACTCTTATTCTCTGTCTATCGTTATTTGCTCAACAAGAGGGTATTGATAGTAGAATTGAGAAAAGAGATTTTTACCTTTCGGAGACTAATAATTTCATTAGTCATATAATGGACTACTATATGGATGAAGATGAAAATATATTTGTTGTTGAAAAAAATTCTATTCATAAGTTTAATAGAGAAGGAAAAGAAATCTCTTATCTATCTCTAAAGGGTGATGGTCCCGGGGAATTTGGAAGACTTGGTAAAATAATACTAGATAAAAATGAAAACATATATTTGGAAGATGTAAAAAACCAAAGAATTCTGAAATATAGAAAGGATTTTGTATACATTATGGAATTTAAGAAGAAACATGTTACTCCAATAACAAAATGGGTGATTGTTTATGACAGTCTATTATGTACTTATAGCTTTTTGGAACCAGATGAAATTATTGGGATATATGATATAAAAGAAAATATATTTTTAAGAAACTTTGGAAAAAATTCTGAGTTATTTATTAAATATAAAGAAACGATACAAGGCGGAGATTTAAATACTTATAATGGCGATCTTTATTATATAAACAATTTAGAATATGATATTATGAAAGTGGACTTAAATGGCAATATCACTAAAATTGATAATGAAACTCCAAATCATTTTTCAACTATTCAGAAATCTAATGATAATCCTAATCCCTTTCATGTTCCATTTTCAGTAGTCCTAAATCTATTTATTGTTGATGATCAGTTTTATGTATTTTCATTTCCCCCCTCAATAAATGATAAGTTATCTAAACCGGTCTATGATATTGTTAGTCCGGACGGAAAAATAATTAAAGAAAATTTACATTCAATGTACTTGCCTGAATCAAAGCAAATAACCTCAACAAAGTTTTTAAAAGTAGTTGACCAACGGAATATATATAGTAGTGATAGCGAAAAATCGAAAATTATTGTGAGGATAATGGAAATCAATCAATGAACAAAATCACTCTCATTGTCCACGAGTTAAATAATTCCTAGCAGTTTTCAGAAAGATATTTCAACCCAATTGAAGACTTATATCAAATAACGGGGGAAGGAAAAATACCCCTTTTAGCATTTGACATAAAGTAAATGACTGATTAAATTGGAAGTAAAATTAATCACCGAGATGAATACTTATAAAATTGAATTGATAAATAGATTTGATAAAGAGGAAATAAGAAAATTATTTTTCACAATTTCTTATTACCTCATTGCCTTAATATTGCTTTTCACCGGCACAACAAAACTTATTGATCCCAAACCGCTGGTTGAAACACTGCAATCCCTACAATTATTTTCTGATGAAATCATAATCTTTACTTCTGCAATTCTGCCTGTAATTGAGATTGGATTGGGAGCAATGCTGATGTTCAATTCAAAAAATTCATTGAATCTAAAGACCTATGAACAATAAAATAATAAAATACACTACAATATTTTTAATGATAATCTTTATTATTTACTGCGATGAGAAAACTAATGATAAAAATCTTATTAATACATTCAATATTAATGAGGATATAAATAAATATTTTAAGTTGGTGGATACTATATCCTTAGATAATCATGTTCTCATTGCTGATGTACATTCTTTGGATGTAAACAAAAACGGGCAATTATTAGTAACAGATCAAAGAAGTAAACGGATTTATTTGTTTTCTAAAACTGGAAAACTAATAAAGGAATTAAAGGTTGATTCATGCGATCCTGGATACAAATGGAGTCCTGAGAGTGCTAATTTCAAAAAGGATGGAGAAATTGTAATTCTTGATCCTATAGGTATTAGATTTACACCAAATGGCAAATGCATAAAGAAAATGAATACTGCTTTTTTCTGGCCGGCTGAATGGAGCTTTATGAATGACGGTAGAATTATTGGTTATTCGATAATGCCTGGCGAATCAGCAAAATTAAAGGTTATGAATAAGGATGGTGAAGAATTATTTTCATTTGGTAGATTCCCAAATCGATTGAAAAACCTACGATCGCGTTCATTTGATTATGTCGGAATTTTGTGTGATAATCAAGATAACATCTATCAACTAAACCCAAATGCCTTACAACTATATAAATATGATAATGAATTTAATTTTGTTGAAGAATTTAACTTGATCGTCGACAATTTCATTAAAATAACTGATGATCTAAGAAAAGTGTATTACGATGGTCCAGGTGATTTTATTAA
The DNA here is from genome assembly GCA_021739805.1 of Saprospiraceae bacterium. The sequence continues at coordinate 12,438 of JAIPBB010000133.1, forward strand.
TGATATGAACAGAATCAGGAAAAATCGAACAAGGGCATGGGGAATGGACCTATTAGATAAAGATAAAATAATGATTTATTATCTTCATAATTCTAACATATTAATTCAAATTTATAGTACAAAAGGCAAGTATTTGTTGGATGAAGATATAAGAATAAGTCAACGATTTTCACTTGCAAAGTACGGTTATGCTTATATGATTAAACAACCTGAAGCAAATAAAGAGGGGTATCTTCCTAATCCGATTATCGAAAAGTATCAATACATATATGAAGAAAAAACTGACGAATAAACGCGTAATACTAATATTAGGCTTTCTAGCATTTTTTACTACATATAATTTAATTTGGGTTTATCACGTTACCGCTCAAAAAGATTCCCCATTAAAAGGAGAAATATGATCAAAAGTATTCCTCACATCAAAAAATGATTTAACATTTCAGTTAAAAAAGGGGAAGGAAAAATACCCCTTTTAGCATTTGACATAAAGAATATGACTGATTAAATTGGAAGTAAAATCAATCACTGAGATGAACACACATAAAATTGAATTAATAAATAGAATTGATAAAGAGGATATAAGAAAACTATTTTATACAGTTCCTTATTACCTCATTGCCTTAATATTGCTTTTCACCGGCACAACAAAACTAATTGATCCCAAACCGCTGGTTGAAACCCTTAAATCTTTACAATTACTTTCTGATGAAATCATAATCTTTACTTCTGCCATAATGCCTGTAATTGAGAATGGGAGCAAAATAACATGAAACTGTTAACCTGTTTTTACTCTTTGATGTTCATTCAAAAGCATAAAACCAATCTAAAAATAAA
>JAIPBB010000134.1 GCA_021739805.1 Saprospiraceae bacterium
AGTATATTAAAAATACTTCACAACCCAACACATCAAAAAAGGAAACTGTATTGAAATGACAAAGAAATAAAATGATAATTAAAAAGAAATCTAAAAAATATATAAATTAAATTTGTAAACAAAAATCAGGACGAGTCATACATTATGGTTCTTGAAATTTTCATTTTCTGACTTCTTAAGAAGAAGATTGGCTTTTTCTACATCTGTTTCATTGATTTTAATTTTAATCAAATCGTCCATAGGGTTAGAAACCAAGCTAAATCTTTGACCTCTATCGTCAATTTCAAAAGGGATGTTGTTGTTGTTTAATAATAATATTAAATCCGATGCTTCTTCAATATTTGGAAATTTCTGGAATACAACAATTTTCTGCATAAAGATTTATTCTGTTTATATTTAAAAATAGCATTTCATGTTATTAATATGGAGTACGAACTTCCTTAATAAAGGGCGTTTTAATGATTTTTATTTCCTGCTATTTACTATTCTTTTACTATTCTTATACCTGATTCTACTAGGTAATCTATCATCTGAACCATATGTTATGAATAACAAAATTTTACCATGTTTATATTTATACTTCCTTTGTCTTTTTCCATCAATATCTCTGCAAATCCATTTTCCATGTTTTTTCCCATTTTTATAATAGCCAAACATACATTGATTCTCGCGATATTTAGGGTGTGACTTAACTGAATTTCCATATTTCACAATATATTCACCAGTTGAATCTATTCTTGTCCACACCAATTGTCCAGTTTCAGAATTTAATAATTCTTCCTTAAGTCTGCCATCTTCATAATATTCTTTTACAAAGCCAATAGTGAGTTGATTATTAGAAAAACCAATATGATATAATTGACCACTTTTATAATAAGAATGAGACATTTGTGTTGAGTCACTCAATTTTCTCATTTCATACCTTAATTGACCGGACTTATACCAACAAGTACATTGATATAAAGTATCATTTCTCCACTCTTTTATGCAATCGATTTCTCTACTGGTATAAAAAGTCGTGTCAATTCCGTTTTTTGGAATTGGGTCTGGCCAAGGATTAGAGCTCACACTAACGATACCTTGTCCAGTAACCAAACATATCTTTGTACGAGAAAATTGGTCTGGTCGGCTTTTATAGTCTATTATTTTTAATGTCTGATAACCTTCTGCTTTAATCTCAATTTCATACCAACCCCAAGAGAAACTTATTGTTTTTCTATTATTATTTTGAAGTATATATTCTTTCAATTCTTTATTTTCATTTGCAATTATTATTTTAGAATTTTTCAATGGAATATATCTTCCTGATGTTGAATCAATTTGCACTACATCAATAGTCAGAAAAGCAACACAAGTATCACCCCATCCTCCATAATCAAAATAAATAAGACGACTAGAATCTGACTGGGAATACCCAAATATTGAAATAAAAGTAATAATATGTATAAAAAAATACCTCATTATTTAATTATATATAACTCCTAACTATCCCCCACTCAATGAGCAATATTTTTGCATTTAGCCAAATTGTGGTTTTTCCTATATCGCTCATTGACTGTGTGTTTGGCTTTATGTTATAAATATTTATTTATTTTATCCTTCAAATTTACATAATTTCTACATATCCAAACTATCGATTTTTGCTATTTGGAGGTGGTTGTGTGATGATTACTTTTGGCAACCGTTATTTTTTTAGTCTTATTTCTATGTGCATGCTTGGAGCCACATCATCATAATTAAGATTTTTATATCCATCTTTAAAAAATGATAATGAGAAATTTCTTTCACATTTTTTGGAAGCTATAAAATGAGATTCAGCTTCAGTATTTGCAAAAAACTTCCCTGATGGATCAGAGTATATAGTTTCAACAAAATTATCTTCTTCATAAAAATCAATTCTCACACTATCAATTGGCTTTCCTGTTACATCATCTATTACTGTTCCTGATATTGCAGGTGCACATGGAACCCAACATGAGTAAAGTCCAGAAGAACAAAATATCATTACTACAAAAAGAATCAGATTATTGCGTTTTAAAATTTTTCTCATTTTTTTGTTTTCTCCTTCAAATTTACATAATTTCTACACATCCAAACTATCGATTTTTGCTATTTGGAGGTGGTTGTGTGATGATTACTTTTGTTGTGCACAGTTACTTGTTATTTAAATTACCACAAAGTTTATTTGAATCTACTTTCCCTTTACCAGAATTAATTGATTTTATCAACCTTGTCAAAGCTATCTGCAAATTATCAAAAGATTGATCTTTAAATTGGGTTGTTCCAATAGAATAAATAAAATCTCTTGAAATTACTGAGACAAACACTTGCTTAACTGCTGGTTGAGAAGGCTCTTGGGTTAGGTCTTGAATTTTTTTCGGAACATCGAAATACCATATTACAGCTTTCTTATTTTTAGATATTTCAATAGGAATCATCATTAGATATAACTTCTCTTTATATAAACCAGAATAATATTCTGTCTCACTTAGCATATAGTTTGTCAAAATTGCAATATCATCATTATCATTCGTTTTATAATCAATCTTATTTAATAACAAAGATTGCATTGCATAATTATTAAATGAGATTACTTTATTATTTTCTGTCTCTTGAATGTCACCGATTAACTCAACATAGCAATAATAATTTTCTTTTTGATTAATAAAATAAAATGTTGAATCATTACATTTGATTAAATTTTGAGCCGAACCTATTACTGGAATTATCAAAAACAGTAATTGCATTTTAATTCTCATGTCAGTATTATTTATTTTCTAATAATTATAAATTCAAAAATCAATTATTCCCATCAACCGAAGTTCTTATATATTGTGTACAACTCCCAACTATCCCCCACTCAATGAGCAATATTTTTGCATTAGCCAAGTTGTGGTTTTTTCTAAATCGCACATTGTCACGGCATTTGGTTTTATGTTGTAAATATTTATTTATTTTATCCTTCAAATTTAATTATAATTTCTTCACATCCAATAATCTAATGGACTTTTTATTTTTTGAAAATAATTTTGAATTTAGGTTTAGGTAAATATTTAATAGTCAATATCCAAACCCTTCCAGAGTTTGAAACTCTGGAAGGGTTAAGGCCACTATTTAATATAAAGTCTAGGTGAAGAATAAACAGCTACAGCAACTTGCTAATTCAAAGCGTCATTGTAAAGGAGGAACAGCCTGCTACGTTTTATCGGAGACTGAAGCAATCCCTTGTAATTTGCTGTTGTGCTTATAGAAATGGATTGCTTCACTTTACTTCGACTTCGCTCAGTAAAGGCCGCTCGCAATGACGGTAATCCGGGGCGAATCAACCAAACAACATATCAATAAGCTTATTGATATTGTATGAATTAGAAAATCCATTTTCAAGAAGAACTTTTTTGCGGATTTCAATTTCGGCTGTTCCGAATTCAGTGCTAAAAAGCTTTTTAACTTCTTCTTTCATTTCATTAACATCATCTTTGATAATGCATATATCTTCCAATCCTGTTTGATAAACCATAGGTGTATTAACAATGCAATGACGTCCCATATGCAGTGCTGCCAGCAACTTCAATTTTATGCCTGTTGCCTGAAATGTCGGCAAAATATTTATTTGAGCATTTTTTATTAGCTCATAAATTTCCTCAGATGTTACCTTTGTAATTAGTTTTACATTTGGAAATTGTTTGACTGATTCAATTAACTCTTTCGATGGTTTGCTTCCTGCAATATAAAGCGGAATTTCGATATCATTAAAAACTTCATTTATTAAAAACAAAGCCGCAGAGTTGTTTTCCCCAACTTCAAGGCTTCCATGATATAAAGCATATTCGCCCAATCCGGGTTTAATATTAACCTCATCATTCGAATGAAAAGCTGAAACACATTCAACATTACTGTAAAACTCTTCGAAATGGATTTTATCATTTTGTGAAATTGCTGCTATTCCATTAGCATATTGCAAAACAGACTCATATCTCTCAAGCTTTGATGCTTCATTTTGAAAGTAATATCTCTTGAAAATGTTTTTCTCAACCTTTCCAAGATTAGTATAATAATCGTGCTCAATATTATGAGTCCTGACAATTTTAAGCCTTTTTCTTAGTTTTTCATTTTCGAGATGATAACATGAATGAAGACCTTCAAATAAAATAGGATAATTATCTTTCAATAAATTATCAAGTAATTCTTCCGATGCTCGTGTAACAACTATGTAGGGCCAACGGCTAAACAACTTTGCTTTATTAATTTGTCGTGGATAGTAATTTACTGTTTCACATAATTCATCCAACTCGGATTCCTGTTTTCTTCCATATTGGAAACAATGCAGATGAATTTTTATACCAGCGTTTTTAAATGCCTTAAGTTTATAGAAAACATCAATAGCACCTCCATAATTCGCCGGAATTGGAATATCAAATGAAATGTGGTGAATATGTTTTTCATTTCCTATTTCCATATTAAGTTCTTTTGCTTCTTCTCCCCTGCTTTTATTAATAACTTCAATTAGTTTTTTCTCTTCTTGTTTCCAGTTCAAGGCTTTTGCAGCTTCATTGGTGTTCCTTTTCCACTTTTTCAATAATTCATTATCAGCAAAAATATAATTAATTTTTTCTGCTATTTCTTTTGGATTGTGATTTGGAATTATATCCCCAATATCAAATTCCCTGATTATTTTTTCAACTTCAACGAGCTTTGACCCAAGCACCGGAACACCTGAATGAATATAATCAAACAGCTTGTTTGGCAGGCTGTATCTGTAGTTTATATTAGTATCTTTATCGAGAGTTAATCCCAGGTCTGCTATCCTGGTAAAGATTCTTAATTCATTAAAAGGTTGCTTTGGAAGAATAACGACTTTAGATTGAATTTCAAGCTTAACTACCATTTTTTTTAGAATCTCAATCACATCTCCACAACCAATAATTAACAGTACAGCATTTTCAATATATTGCATTGCTTCAACAGCTTCTTCAGCTCCTCTGTCAATATTAATTCCAGCCCCCTGAAGCAAAATTATTTTTTTATCTGAAGGTAATCCAAGTTCTTCCCTGCTTTTAAACTTTATTGCTTCTTGAATTTTGGGAATATTTCTGATAACGGATAATTCTTTGCCGTATTCATCAAAATAGAGCTTGGCAATCGAATCGTTAACCGTGATAATATTTTCTAATTTTGGAAATATGCTTTTTTCAATTTTAAGCCAGACCTTCTTCACCCAACGACCTTCTAATTCAGGTACACCGGTGAAATATTCATGACTATCATAAATTATTTTGGTTTTTTTAAGCTTGTAAATTAAATAATTTGGAAGCAAAGTATCTAAATCATTCGAAAACAATAAATCGACCTTTTTGAAAAGCAGATAGAAAAATAAGCTAAGATTATAATCGGCATAAAAAAATGCTCCTTTATTGAAAAATAATTTAAAGCGTTTTGTTTTATAATCCCTTTCAACAGCTAAACTATCATGCAGTTTACGACCAACCAAAGTAACCTCATATCCCATTTTTTTCAATGTAATACAAGTTCTGTCAACACGTTGGTCGGTTGACAAATCATTAGTGACTGATACGAAAGCTTTTTTCAAATGAGTGTAAATTTACTTCAATACTTGTTGTTTTTGTTATAACTAAAAACTTTTATACGGTAGCTTTATTGTTGATGTTTCCATATTTAAGCTTCTACTTATATTAATGAAGAAATAATGTAAATAATTTTTAATGGATCCTATGGCTGGAAGTCGGAAGACCGAAGTCGGAAGTAAGCTCAATTCTGTCTTCCGGCTTCCGACTTTAAACCATTTTAACACGAAATCATTTTGAGTATTTAGACTAATTTTTAATTCCATTAACTTCGTCGTATAACATAAATAATTAACTTTGCTTTAACTATATATTTTTCATTCAAAAAAGCATTAATTTCTAATAGATTTTTCGCATGTCAGATTTATTAATTCTCAGGGATAATTATGAATAAAAAACTAATAATTATTTTGCTAATGCTAATCATATTTTCTTTATCAGGATGTATGCTTATGATTAAAACAACCTTTGGAATTCAAGACCCAAAGATTATAACAAATGCTGAAACAATCAAATATGCTGAAAAATTTAAAATACCTATTGAAGACAATTTTTCACTTGACACAACTTACTTTGATTTCATTCTATCATTAGATACAAACATCTATAAATCACAAATAAAAAATCACTATCAACCATTACAAGCATTATATTTTGATAGCTTGGGGAATTTGTGTCGTTATTATATTAATTGCTATGCAGGTGGTTTTCCAAATTTAAAATGGAATAGAAATGGAAAATTAAATACATTTCCACCTGCTGAACAGGCACCAATTGATTCAATTATAAACCTTTTCAAACAATTAACTTTTCTAAACAATTGTTGCAATTCTGATATTATTACATTAACAAATTTAAAGCCTGACTATACTGTTGTTGTTTATTGGAATCATTTTATGCGAAGGCATTCCAAGCGGCTTATAAAACTCATTAAAAGTAATTGTGAATTAGCAAATGGGGAAAAAATAAAGTTAATATTTGTAAATAATGATAATGCTTTTGAATATGTTAATAGAAAACAAGCTATAAGCAAATAATCCTTTTGGAAATGATTTCAAAAAATCAAATAAGCTATAACTTCACAAATTTTAAATGTGTAAATTTGCAATGAAAATATATGAAGAGATTTAAAAATATATCATTAAAAGATTTTAACACTTTCGGAATAGATGTTAAAGCCAAAGAACTCATTGAATTTAAAAATGATAATGAGATTTCAAACTATATCCGAAATGATTTTGATTCAAGTATTCCCAGCCTGATTCTTGGCGGTGGCAGTAATATTTTATTTACTAAAGATTATGAAGGTTTAATTCTAAAAATCAATACCAAAGGCATTGAATTAATCAGGGAAGACGACTCACACTATTACATAAAAGCAATGGCTGGAGAAGTTTGGAAAGACTTTGTAGATTATTGTATTGAAAGAAATTATTGTGGCGTAGAAAATTTATCTTTAATTCCCGGAAATATTGGAGCAGCAGCGGTTCAAAACATTGGTGCTTATGGTGTGGAAATTAAAGATGTAATTTATGAAGTTCAGGGGATTGATATTTTGTCAGGTGAACTTAGAAGCTTCACTAATGAAGAATGCAAATTTGATTATAGAAACAGTATTTTCAAAACAGATTATAAAGGAAAATTCATTATTCAATCAGTTGTTTTAAAGCTGAATAAAAGCCCTGAAATCAAGAAAGAATATGGTGCAATTGAAGATGAATTAAAAAATTTGGGAGTTAAAAAACCAACAATTCAAGATATTGGAAAAGCTGTTTGCAACATAAGGGAAAGAAAATTACCTGATTACACAAAAATTGGAAATGCAGGAAGTTTTTTTAAAAATCCCGTTATTAATTCCGAACATTTTTTCATTTTGCAAAATGAATATCCCGAAATTGCCTATTATAAAATTGATGATGAAAGCTATAAAATTGCTGCCGGTTGGCTAATCGAAAAAGCAGGTTGGAAAGGTAAAATCATTGGAAATGCAGGAGTTCACAAAAAGCAGGCATTGGTTCTTGTTAATTTAGGAAATTCCAAAGGTTCAGAAATTCAAAATCTTGCAATAGAAATACAAAATTCTATTTTAGAAAAATTTCACATTTATCTTGAAATGGAAGTATTAGTTGTTTAGTAAAGAATTAAACATATGAATAGTCGGGGCTTCACTTAAATTGAAACTCCAACTGGTTTCTCATCTCTTATATTCAACATTTTATTATTCAATAAAATTGACATTAGCATTTCAAGCGAGTATTTTTGACAAAAAATTTAGTTAATGTGTTGATTTTCTAATTTTTTTTAGAAATAAAATAAAAACCAATACTTTTCATACAATTATTTAAAAATCTTAATTGATTAATAAAATAGCTAATGGTTGAATTAGAAACAATTACAGAAAACCTGCCTTACGGGATTTGTATTATTAACAATGACCTTATTATTCAAAGCTTTAATTCAAAGTTTTATGATAGATTTAGAATGTTATTTACATGCACAGTAGAAAAGGGAAAAGCTATTTGCAGAGATGCACCTGCAGAATTCAAAACAAATATTTTAATTAATTGTGTGAAAGCAGTCAATGGAGAAAGCTCAAAATTTACTTACACATTAAAAGAAGATGAAAAGCAAAGTATTATTCAAATCACCTTTAGTCCAATTATAACAAAATCAGGTGAAATTGAAGGTGGTTTACTGATATCAAACAATATTACGGAAAACATAGAAATTCTTGCAGATTTAAAACATAGCGAGGAAAAGCATAAAAGACGAATTGATAGCTTAAAAGACGAATATTTGTTTTTCACCCAGGATACTGATGGTATTTTCACTTATATAAGTCCTTCTGTTCAAAACCTTTTAGGTTTCACACAAGAAGAAGTAATATCAAAATCATCAAAGATATTTAACACCAAAAGCGATATAAATATTAAAGCAGCAAAAAAAGCGAAAATTGCTTTAAGTGGCGAGAAGATTCCCCCCTATGAAGTTGAACTAAAGACTAAAGATGGAGAAATACGGTATTTTGAGATATCAGAATCGCCTATTATTGACAACAAAAATACAGTAATTGCAATCGAAGGAGTAGCTCATAATATCACAACCAGAAAGCAAGCCCTGGATGACCTTCAGGATAGCGAAGAAATGTTTAATAAAATAACAACCTCTGCTAATGATGCTGTTGTTGTTATTAATGATGAAGGAAATGTAATTTTTTGGAATAAAGCTGCTGAACAAATTTTCAAATACAAATCAAAGGAAATAATTAATAAAAACTTCCATAAAATTATTACACCAGAAAGATTTCATCAAGCACATAAATCAGCTTTTTCTAAATTTAAGACAACAGGAAAAGGAAACGCAATTGATAAAACACTTGAATTAGTTGGAATAAGAAAGGATGGAAAAGAAATACCGATTGAGTTATCCTTGGCATCAATAAAATTAAAAGGCAAATGGAATGGTGTTGGGATTATGAGAGACATTTCCGAACGAAAAGAAGCTGAGGAAAAACTCCAAACAATGAACTCTGAATTAATCGACCAGAAAGAAGAGATTCAGACAACCTTAGAGAACCTTAAAGAAGCTCAATCTCAATTAATACAATCAGAGAAAATGGCTGCTTTAGGTCAGCTTATTGCCGGTATTGCTCACGAAATTAACACTCCTTTGGGTGCTATTAATGCATCAATAAACAATATATCAGATTCATTAAAAGAAGTGCTTTTCAATTTACCTGAGCTATTAAAAAAGCTTAAAACTGATGAACTTGAACTTTTCTTTAAAATATTACAAAAGGCAGATAACAAAATGCTGCCTTTAAGTTCAAAGGAAAACCGAAAAATGAAAAAAGGACTTACCAGCTACTTTGAAACTAATGGAATTGATGAACCAGAAGTAGTTGCTGAGGCTTTCATGTATCTGAAAATCTATAATTACACAAATGATTTTTTACCTTTATTAAAAGGAAAGGATACAATTTTTATTTTAAAATCTGCAAAGAATTTTGCTTCACTTATGAAAAACAGAAACAACATTAGCAGTGCAGTAGAAAAAGCAGCAAATATTGTTTTTGCATTGAAAAAATTTGCACATAAAGATCATATTGGAGACAAAATTTCGACAGATATTATTGATAGCTTAGAAACAGTCATTACTCTATATCACAATCAATTAAAACAAGGAATTGAGGTAAACAGGATATATAATCATATTCCCAGGATTATGTGTTATTCCGATGAGATTAATCAAATTTGGACAAATCTCATCCACAATGCAATACAAGCAATGTCAAATTCTGGAACATTAACAATTGAAACATGGGGAGACAACGAAAACATTTATGTTAATATTGGTGACACCGGTTCAGGAATTCCTGACGAAATTAAAGAAAAAATATTTGAACCTTTTTTCACAACAAAAATTCAAGGTGAAGGAAGTGGATTAGGGCTTGATATAGTTGCTAAAATTATAGAAAAACATAATGGAAAAATGAACTTCACAAGTGAAGTTGGTGTTGGGACAACCTTTAACATAACATTACCAATAAATTATTCAATTAAAAAAGAAGCATATGATTAAAAAAGCAATTTTATGCGTTGATGATGAACCAATGATTTTGGAAAGTTTAAAAGAGCAATTACAAAAAAGATTTGGAGCTGATTACTTTTATGAAACTGCTGAAAATGCCCAGGAAGGATTAGAAGTAGTTGAGGAATTATCAGATGATGGAGTCAATGTTTTAGTGATAGTTTCTGATTGGCTAATGCCGGGAATTAAAGGTGATGAGTTTCTAATTAAAATTCACAATAAGTATCCAAACATGGTTAAAGTGATGTTAACAGGGCAAGCTGATAGTGCAGCAATTCAGAACGCACAAGATAATGCCAATCTGCATGCCTGTATTTCCAAACCATGGTCAGAAGAAGAACTTGTTAATATTATTCGATCAGGGCTTGAAAAACTTTAATTTTTGCATAATACTAATTTAATAATAATATACTAAAATGGAAAAGCCGGTAATTCTTTGTGTTGATGACGAATCCATTATCCTGGATTCACTAAAAGAGCAACTGCAAAATACTTTTGGAGATAAGTTCGATATTGAAACATCAGATACTGGAAAAGAAGCACTTGAATTCCTGGACGAACTAATTATTGACAAAGTCCACATTCCAATAGTAATTGCCGATTATATTATGCCCGGAATGAAAGGTGATGAATTTCTAAAACAAGTTCATATTATTTCCCCCGAAACTCATAATGTTTTATTGACAGGCCAGGCAGATTTAACTGCAATTGGAAACACTGTTAATTATGCTAAACTTTACAGATATATTTCAAAACCCTGGCATAAAGAAGACTTAATTTTAACTATTAAAGAAGCCGTAAAAAGTTACAATAACAATGTTAAAATAAAAGAACAAAACAAAGAGCTAGCCGAATTAAATGCCGACCTTGAGAAAAAAGTTGAACTTCGTACAAAAGAACTTTCCGAAGTAAATGCTACTAAAGACAAATTCTTTTCAATCATTGCTCACGATTTAAAAAACCCTTTTAATGCAATGATTGGAATAACAGAAATTTTAATGGAAGATTATGACAGTTTTGATGACGCTTCAAAAAAAGATTTAATTAAGGATTTAAATTTTGTTTCAACAAATACTTCTAAACTTCTTCACAACCTACTGGAATGGTCACGTGCTCAAACCGGAAGAATTGATTTAAATCAGGAAATATTTGAATTAGATAGCATTGTTAATGATAATATCTCGCTTTTAAAAGCCCAGGCGGATAATAAAAAAATTACTCTTTTTTCAGAAGTTAAAAACACTAAGGTAATCTGCGATAAGAATATGATAACCACAGTTATCAGAAACCTGATTTCTAATGCTCTAAAATTCACAAATAATAATGGTGAAGTAAAGGTTTGTGCAAATTATAAAGGTGATTTTGTTGAAGTAGCAATTTGCGATAATGGAGTTGGCATTGATGAAACTTCCAGAAAAAAGCTTTTCAAGATAAACGAAAAAGTAAAAACTCCCGGAACAGCAAACGAAGAAGGAACCGGGCTTGGTTTGCTTCTTTGCAAAGAGTTTATCGAAAAAAATGGTGGAAAAATCTGGGTGGAAAGTGAAATTGGAAAAGGTAGCCAGTTTAAATTCACTGTTATAAAAGCGGAGTAAAAAGTTAAAAGACTGTAATCAGTAATCAAACCCCCATTTTTTTTCAAAAGCACAAAAAATATAAATTTATAGCAAAAAAAACACAATTAAGGTATAATCAAACAATTGTGGCTGTGGCTAATAAACTAGCGAGGATTACCTATACAATGGTAAAGAATCAGGTAGAATAGGTGAAAATATTGAAACAAATAAAAATAAAGTAAATTTGCAGAAAAAATAGTAAATTATGCGAAGAAACTTGAAAAGTCTAAAAAAATTCTCATTGCAATGGCTTCATAATATGATTATTGTGTTTTTTTAGATGTTGGAGATCAAATAGCCAAGGCATGGCTTAAAAGAAGATATGAAAAACACTTTATATGTAAACTTACTGACTCAGATGACTAACAGCAAGAAACTCAACATTGGATTAAATCTGTATTCGAATGTAAATAGATAAACAGCTAACAAAGAGCATATTTCATTGATAGTTGGCAAACATATTAAGATGACAACACGAAAATTAACATTCTTGATTCTGATTCTTGTCTCAGTGATAAGTTGTAATAAAAAAACTCAGACTGACGAGAAGGTTATAACTGAGATTTTCCCGCAGTTGATTGATAGCTTAAGGATTAGTAAATCAAATCTGATTCCACCACCTCCTCCACCAATATTTGACAAAGACTCAAATTTTATCGGAGTTGATTCCATTGCAGCAAAAGATATTGAAGAAAAACATAAACAGATTATCAGAGAAATAGATTCAATTGATTCAAGATTACTTATTGGTTTACTTGATACTTGTCTGTCTATTGATTTTAGTGATTTAAGGCAAAGGACTTATTCAGACAGCCAGATAATTCAAAAAATAATCTTGGACAATAATCAAATTCAAAAATCATTAATAAAATGGAATTTAGAATCAATGCAAATGCCTTCTGATTTTCAATTAATGTTTAAATCTGACTTAATCGAAAAATACTCTGACATTTGGAGAATTAATGACAGAAAATTTGGTGGATTGATTGCCATTTCTAGAATTTATTATGACAATGACAAGAAAACTGGACTTTTCCAATTTGAATCATATCCATTTTATCATGAAGGTGTGAGTTACTTTGTGATAATTATGCAGATTGATGGAAAATGGAAAATAAAGAAAATACTAATGAACTGGATTACATAAAAAAATACGTTTGCCAACAGCGGCTCATAGTGCATGCCGCGGGTAGCGCATATAAATAAAGAGAGTTGTAAGTTTGAAGATGGTGCAAATCAAGAATTATAAAAGTAAAAAAGCGGCACGCACCATAGCCGCAAACCGATATAGTTAAGACGGAAAAATGCTACAATTAATGATAAATA
>JAIPBB010000135.1 GCA_021739805.1 Saprospiraceae bacterium
TCTGCTAATTGTTACATCAGGTATAAAGTCTTTTACAAATAGTTAAAAAAAAACCATTATGAAAAAAATAATCTTTTTATCTTGCACTTTAATGATGTGCTTCATGTTAATAAATAATAGCTGCAAAAAAGGCGAAAATGATCCATTCTTTTCATTTAGAACCAGAGACGCAAGAATAACTGGAAAATGGGAAATGATAAGCTCAGAATACTATTATATTCATACATATTCTATTGGACAAACAAAGTCAACTTCTTCAAGCTTTGATAATGGCAAAATGACATCAACAACATATAACTCAACATCTGGCACACCAATAACTGAAACTACAACATATCCATATTCATCAAATTTAACAATTGAGAAAGATGGAAATTATCTTTGGATATTTCAAAGTGATACAAGCAATTATGAATATTCAGGAGCATGGCATTGGTTAAATGACAATAAGAAGAAAACTCTTATTGCATTTGATGGAAGAACTTATCCTTATATCGTTAATCGTCTTACAAATAAAGAACTAATTTTGAAAATTGACTTTGTAGATATTCGAAAAAGTAATGGGGAAGTTACTTATCAAAATTCTATAACAGTTGAGTATAATTTTGAAAAAAAATAAATTACTTCTTTAAAAAAACAACTATCTCTAGAAAAAAGAAAAATTATGAAAACATTAAATCTGTCAAAATTTAAAATCCTGATAATTATCACCTTAATTTTTTATTGCCATTATTTCAAATAGATGTAATAAAGACACAGAAGATTTAACGGAGAATAATTGACCTAATGAAGAATGTAAAGATTATGATGGAAATATCTAATTACATGACAAAAATTGGCAACACTCTTCATACTTATCTATATCACGAAGGAGCAAAACTTTTGCAAGATATGTCAACCCATATTTGAAAAAGCTTTTTGCTTTTCTTCTATGCTTTTTGATTTTAATAGGTTTAATAGTGTTTAAGTATATTCCTATTTTGTATGCCCAAACAAAAGCCACTAGCTCTAAAGCTAAGAGTTTATTAACTCTGTCAATATCGGTTAAATGCGTATCCTCAATATTAAAACCACTTGATTTTTATGCTTTAAAGGCAGTTTCAATCTGCCAGCGTTCTTTTATAACGACTGAGCCTCATCTGGTTTGTTAAATGAAACAATAATTTGAAGTTCAGGAAAACCTTCTTTGTTTTTAATTTTGGAAGCTGACAAGTAGCAAAGCTGACCATTTATGACAACAATACCACTATAGAATTCATACTGATTAAGCTGTAGGCGATTAAACAACCAAGAAGCCTTAACATGATGCCCATTTCTTGGAATGATAACCCGGAAATTCTCACGGATTCGTATGTGATATTGAATCTTATTTTTTATTGAGATAGCTAACCAATTATCTCCAACATATGCTCTAACATAAAACGTTTTATTCTACGCAAAGAAGAATCAGAACAAACACCCGAATTAAAACTAACTGCTAATTTTTCAAAGCAAACTGTTTGCACCTTGCAAAGGGCACAGATAAATAAGCCAAAGAACTTTATTCGGGCTAAATTCATACTTTTCCCGAATGATTGATTTAATATTGTCAATAAAATGCTATTTTTACAATTACTTCTGGTATTCATGTATCTTAGTTTTAGAATTGTGGATAATCCTATCTAAGATGCTGAATATCTGATTGGTAAAAACATTTTTTTGCATAAGTTATCACCAAAAACAAATTCCAAATTACAAATAAACTTCAATTTTGTATTTTAGTTTTGTTTATATTTTGTATTTTGGAACTTGTAATTTATTTGTTATTGCTGTTTATCCTGAATCGTTTATCGAACAATAATTTTATCTCTTAAGATAAATTCATTTTCGGTAGTAATTTTAATAAAGTATAATCCGCTTTCCAGCCCATTTCTATGGATTGTAATTTTGTTAGATTCAGGTTTTTCAATTGAAATTATTTTTTTACCTGAAATATCTAATAATTCAATAGTTTTTACACTAATATTTGGATTTTCGATAAGGATATTGGTTTCATCTGAAAAAGGATTAGGGAAAATTTTAATATATTTTTTTAAATAATTTTCGTTAATTCCTGAAGCAACTGTAATATATGACACTATTGTAATACTATCAGTATCAATTCCATTAGAAGCTTTTAGTTTCACATCAAAACTTCCTATAGTTGAATAAATGTGTGATGGATTTTTTAGGGTACTGGTGTTTCCATCTCCAAAATCCCAAAGCCATGTATTTGGACCACCAGTTGTTAAATCATTAAATTGAACGCTAAGAGGGCTAATTCCACTAGTTGGATTTCCACTAAAGTTAGCTTGTAAAGTATTAACCATATTGGCTGCCTGATTAGATCTGGATGAGTTGTAATTTGTATTTGCCTTTGATTTCGCATAAGGATGGCAAACATGCGGAGCTAGTATTTCAACCTGGTAATACAATAATCCGGCAGGTGGAGATAAATCAGAATAAGACATGGATGTACCCGGAACAGAATCAATCAAAACAAGATTATGAGTGCTATCGCCTCTCCAAATATAATATGTTACAACCTGAAATCCGATATATTGATTCCAGAGTAAATTCCATGAACTCCCGGTTCCCTGATTAATATTTAGATGCATAGTTGTATGGAAATCACTCATGACAGACTCAAAACCACATGAATCGACTATTGAGATTTTATAACTTTCAGCCTGGACAGCCGGATTCGAAGCTGTATCAATGAAAAGTCCTGCTGAATCTGCCGGCACTATTCCAATACTATCATAAATACCACTAACATTTGATTCTCTATAGATTTTATAATAATCAATATTTCCAACCACATTTCGTTCAAAAATGACAAGATTTTTGTTTAAACTGTCATCAACCGAAACAAGACAAATGGAATCTGTTGGAAGTGGTATTACATCAACCTCCACAGAATCAATTGCTGAACAAACACTTCTTGTTGCAGTAACAAAATATTTTGTTAACATGGTTGGTGTTGAAACAGGATTATGTATTAAAGTATTGTTTAAACTTCCTGATGGACTCCAGGAATAATTTACTCCTGTTATTCCACTTACACTTGCATTTAATTGAATACCTTCCTTGCAGTAGGTTGAAGTATCAGTTCCGGCATTAAGGGGCAAATCTAAAACAGTAACAGTAACCGAATCATTTGCAGAAATTACACCATCGGTAACAGTAACATAATAGGTTGTGGTGGTGGTTGGGTAAGCATTTGGACTATTTATAGTAGGACAACACAAAGAAGATGTTGGTGACCAAGTGTAAACTAATGAACCGGTTCCTGAATATGATGTATTTGTTATTAATAAAACAGTGTCGCTACAAACAACTGAGGTGTCGGTTGTGCTTATTGTAAGGTTAACACCGGCTGATGAAGTTTTTAATACTTTCAATCCTCCGCAAGCATATCCGTTAACATCATCTACAAAATGAATATTTTTAAAATTGCTTGTTCCTGAATTATATTGTTGAACCCATGAACTTGCTCCATTAATTGTACGGAAAATTTTCCCGGCAGAACCGGCAAATCCAATTGTATCATTAACAAAATAAATTGAATAAATATTATTACTTCCTAAACCAGATGTTCCTGTTAAGTATGACCATGAATCTCCACTATTTGTAGATTTGAACATTATTCCTGTATTTCCACAAACATAGCCTGTTGTTGATGGAAAATGCACATTGTTAAACTGATTGCCTCCTAAATTTCCTTTAATTGTATATGTTGTGTTTAAAGTTATTTTACCAATAACTGCAGTGCTTGAACCACTCATATAACCAACTGTAACCGCAGTTGTATCATTAGTTTGCTGAACAGACCGGAATTCAGTTCCCGGAACAGGACCATCCTGATTCCATGAAGTTCCGCCATTAAATGTTACAATAAAATATCCTCCATTATTATAGTTACCTACAATTATTCCACTGTCGGGATTGTTAAAATAAACGTCTTCAAGGGCGAAAGGAGTTGTCAATGTGGTAATTGACCAATTTGTTCCACCATTGGTAGTTACAAGAATTTTACCGGCATCACCAACAACATATCCTTTTTGGCTGCTCACAAAAAATACTCCGTTAAGATTATTAGTTACTCCACTATATTGAAACGTCCAGTTATCACCTCCATTAGTTGTTTTATAAATTTCCCCACTATCGCAAACAGCAAAACCTGTGTTGACACTTACAAAATAAATGTCATTTATGTTTGCTGTGGTGTTAGGTGATTTATCAATCCAGCCATTTTGTGAGAATGAGAAGTTCATTGCTAATAAAAATATAAAAATCAGGTTTAATTTTTTCATTTTCTCGAATATTAATTAATAAAATTAGTGATAAAGATAAGAAGAAAAATTAATACAAAACTAAGAAATAAAAAAAATCATATATTGTTAGCAGGAAAAATACCCTGTATTGAAAATCAGTCTTTCCCCATCCCTAAAGGGTGGACTGATTTTCAGCGAGTTCACCCTTTAGTCCCGATATTCATCAGGATCAGGAAAAACTCACTGTAAATCAAAATTTGTTAGTTTTCTTGCTGGCGCAGTATACAAGCTTAAAAGACATAATAAAATAATAATTGTAAATTAATACTAATTACAAAAAAAACACTAATTTTACTTTCTTGATTTAATGCGAAAAATTCTTCGGTAATTATGAAAGGTAAAATTTGTAAAATCAAATTCGGTTTTATTATAAAATTTATTATTGTTTTATTGCTAGCCAATACTTCAGTATTTCGGTTAGTTATGGCTCAAGACGAATTAGGAATTTATTCTATAAGAAACTATTCTCCTAAGGAATATGATGGAAGTGCCCAGAATTGGGGTATTGTGCAGGACAATAGAGGAATTATTTATGTTGCAAGCGAAACAGGTGTTTTAGAATATGATGGACAGATATGGAGAACAATTAAGATTATGTCTTCAACTTCGTCTTCAGAAAAAAGAAGCAGATCTATAAGTATATCCAAAGAAGGAAAAATATTTGTTGGTGCTGCTGGTGATTTTGGCTATTTGAAACCTGATACTATTGGAAATTTAAAATTTATTTCTTTAATTAATTTAGTAGATAGTTCAAACCATAAATTTATATCAGACATTTGGTACACAATCTGCAATGATAATGGCGTTTACTTCATATCTAAAGATAAAGTTTTCTTGTATGATGGAAAATCTATAAAACTTTTTCACTCAGGTGAAGGAAGAATCATTGCAGGGGCATTTTTAATTGAAAATAAATTATTTACTACTTTTCGTTTTTATGGCCTTGCTACAATTAAAGGCGATTCAGTTCTTACAGTTAAAGGTGCAGATAAGTTACTTCATAAGGAAGAGCAAGATTCAAAAGCCAAAAATGACTTAAAAGCTGTTTTACCATATGGCAAAAATACCATATTAGGCCTAACTAGTAATATGGGAATTAAAAATATTACATTAAATACCAATGGCGACATTATTAAGGTTGAGCCATTCAAAACACAATTAGATTCTTTCCTAACAAAATTAAATCCATTAAGAATTGCATATGTTAATAAAAATGACATTGCGATTGGTACTAATGGAAATGGTGTGTTTATAATAAATAAAAATGGGAAACTAAAGTATGTTATTAATGAAGAAACCGGTTTACAAAATCAGGTTATTATATCTCAATTTGTTGATGTAAACTCAAATTTATGGCTTACTTTGAGTAATGGAATTTCAAAAGTTGACATTAACAGCCCAATAACTAACTTCAGAGAAGAGGTCGGATTAAAGGAAACTGTTGAATGTATCACAAGGTTTAATGACACATTATATTTGGCAACTCACACCGGAATTTATATTCTTAATAAGCAAAAGGTAATTCAAGACCCAAAATCAGACATAATATATCAGTTACCTACATGCGAGAAATTTAGTTCATCAAAACAACTTGATAAACAATGTTTTGATTTAGTCCCATTTCAATATAAAGAAAAAAATGTTTTAATAGTTGCTACAGGAAATTCTGTTTTGGAAATTGATAGTAAAAGAAAAATTACACCAATATATGAACTGTCTGAAGATGCTCAATGTTATCCCTGGTGCATACATCAATTGAAAAAAATGCCGAATCGAATTTTAATAGGAGCTGAACCCGGCTTATATAGTGCCAGATTTGAGGATGGAAAATGGATTAAGGAAGGAGAAATTGAAGGAATTGATAAAGTTGTTTATAAGATTTATGAAGAAGATAATGGAACTATTTGGCTGGGAGCAATTGGAGTTGCTATAAGGATTGATAAACTTAGTGTCGATGGAGATAAAGTATCTATTGTTGCTAGCAAATCTTACAGTCCTTATACAGAGGAAGGACTGGTGGAAGGTACAATTAATGTGCAAAAATTTAAAGATAAATTAGTTTTTGGAACTTCTAATGGATTATATTATTATTCTGTAGAACACGACAGCCTATTACCATATAAAAAATATAAAGACAAAATATTTGCTCCTGATTCTTCTTTCTTTGAAAGTTTTGCTGATAAGAATGTTTATCTTCATAGATTAACAAATGATAGCAAAAGCAGATTATGGATTGAAGCTATGTTAAATACAGGAAAGTTAATGACTGTGCTGAACATAGAACCTGAATCCGATAAGATAAACTATGTGTTTGTTGATGATACACGTGAATTTATTCAATCAATTTTTCATGATGGAAACAATAATACCTGGTTAGGTGGTTCTAATGGTTTAATCAAATATAATGAAGAAGTTAAACGTGATTCTGTGAAAGCATTTAATGCTTTGATTAGGAGTGTTATTGCAGGTAAGGATACAGTTTTTTATGGAGCTTTTTACGATGAAAATAATAGAATTATTCAAGATCAACCTAAATTTCTAATTCCACAAATAAAATACAAAAATAATTCTATGGTATTTTATTTCGCAGCAGTTTCGGGTGGAGATCAATCAAAAGTAAAGTATAGTTTTTTCCTTGAAGGGAATGATGATGATTGGAGTGACTGGAAAAATGTTACTGATTATCCTTATACAAATTTAAGAGAGGGAACCTATTATTTTAGAGTTAAAGCAAGGGACATTTATGGTAATATTAGCCGTGAAGGAGTTTATGAATTTGTGATTAAACCTCCTTGGTATCG
The DNA here is from genome assembly GCA_021739805.1 of Saprospiraceae bacterium. The sequence continues at coordinate 7,157 of JAIPBB010000135.1, forward strand.
AACAATATGGGCTTATATTGGCTATATTTTATTGTTTATTGCTTTTGTTTATGGTGCAATTCGTGTATCAACCCGAAGTTTACAGAAGATTATTCAGGAACGTACTGCCGAAATACGTGAACAAAAAGACCTTATTGAAGAAAAAAATAAGGACATTATGGATAGTATAAAATATGCTCGTCGTATCCAGGAAACTATACTTCCTACCGATGAAAAAATTAAAAAGTATTTACCTGAAAATTTTGTCCTTTATAAACCTCGAGACATTGTAAGCGGTGATTTCTATTGGATGCTTCATAGAGAAGATATTACTATTATTGCTGCAGCCGATTGTACAGGACATGGTGTCCCGGGAGCTTTCATGAGCATTATGGGTGTTACTTTCCTAAATGAAATTGCGGCTAAGAAAGATGTAAATACTTGTGCAGAAGTTTTAAACCAACTTCGTGCAAATGTAATTGGTTCATTAAGTCAGCGTGGCGAAGAAGGTGCTACAAAGGATGGAATGGATATAGCCTTACTTGCATTTAATATGAAAGAAATGACAGTTCAATTTGCAGGAGCTTATAATCCATTATATCTTATTAGAGACGGCGAGTTATTAGAAACAAAACCTAACCGTATGCCGGTTGGATTACATCAAAGAGACCAGGAACCATTTACAAATCACATTGTGGAAATAAAGAAAGGTGATGTATTATATATCTTTTCTGATGGTTATATCGACCAATTTGGCGGAGATAAAGGTAAGAAGTTCATGAGTAAGAACTTTAAAGAGCTACTTATGGAAATCCATCAAAAACCAATGGATGAACAAAAGGAAATTCTTATCCAACGAAACTTAGAATGGCGTGGAGAAATTGAGCAGGTTGATGATATTATTGTGATTGGGATAAGGATTTAGAGTTTGGAGTGCCTAGAGTTTATTAATTACGAAGTTTATGCTAAAATCTAAATATATTATTTTTCTAATAATATTAAGTTTTCTTGCTTTTTCCAATTGCAGTTCTCCGAAAGAAAAGAAAATTGTAAACCGTTATGAAGTTGATTTAACTAATTCTAAATCAGGAAAAATTAAGGTTAAGTATTTCCCGGAATTTGAGAAAAAAGATTCAATGTTTTTTAGCTTTTCTTATGAAAATCATTATTATAGATATGGTGGAAATGTTGAAAATTTGATTGTAATAGGAAAGAATTCAGATACTTTAGAAGCCATTAGAGCTGCAACTGATAATTTTTTCATTCCTAAGTCAAGTGAAATAAAATCAATAGAATACGAGGTGAATCATAGCTGGTATTCTGACACTAATATGAATATTCTATTTAGTGCAAGCATACTATTTGACAGCAATTTGGTGTTTGCATATTGGTTTCAAGTTTTAGGCTATTTTGAAGAATTTGCAAATTATAAGTATAATATTCAAATTACAAAACCTGATTTTCTTTTCGGAACAACAAGTCTAAACAAAAAGTCCATTTCTGATAGTTTGGATATAATTACGGGCGAAAATTTTAATGATATAATTTCTAATCCCATTCTTTATTGTGTTCCGGATACATTATCATTCAATATTGACAGTACTAATTTCTTTGTTTCAACTTATTCTGATAATAAAAACATAAATTCTGATTCGATAAAAGAAAAACTTTTCCCTATAATTAAATTAGCTAAGAATAAGTATCTAAAGCATATTAAGATTGATAGTTTAAAGTTAATTTTTATTTTTCAAAAAGACATAAATATTTTTGCATCTACAGGAAACTGTTCATCAAAAACAATTGTTCTTTGTTTATCTCCTTATTTTTCGAAAGAAGATTTTGAAATTAATCTTTATGAGTACTTTACTCATGAATTATTACATCAGCGAACCCCATATCATATTGCTAGTACTTTGGATGTTAATTTTAATATTTTGTATCCGGAAAATCGTTCAAAACATGCCTGGTTTACTGAAGGAATAACGGAATATCATATGTATAAAATTCTTCTTGATTCAAAAAAGATTACAGAAGAAGAGTTTTTTAATTCAATAGGGAAGAAACTATATTATTTGGAAAAAAACAAAAATTTGGCTGATTCATTATCGTTAACTGAATTCAGTAAATTAAAAACGGATAGTTCTTCTTATACCTCTATAATTTATAGCAAAGGAGCTGTTGTTAGCTTTATGTTGGATATACTTATTAATGAAAAATCAAATGGTGAGAAAGACCTAAACTGGCTTATAAATACATTGGCAGGAAAATATAACAGGAATAATAAATTTGAAGAAGACAGTTTGTTCGATATTATAACAGAGCTTACTTATCCTGAGATTGGAGTCTTTCTTAAGAAATATGTTGAAAATAGAGAGCAACTACCAATTGAAGAATATTTAAATAAAATTGGTTGTTCTTTGAAAGAAGATATAAATCATAGTGTAGTTGGGTATGCTTTTAATTTAGAAAACACAGATTATTTCTTTAAAAATGACACCCTAAATTTCACGAATAGTAGTAAATGTTTTTTTCAAATTAATTTTAAAGAATTTCAAATATTATCAATTAATGGCGAAAAAGTCGATTTCTATAATTTCAATAAATTTATTTTATATCCGACTAATAATGACAACCTAAAACTTGAAATTCTCTACAAAAATAAAAAATACATTAAAGAAGTTTGGCCTGCGATATATTCCGGAAGAAGGACATTTAAAATAGAACCCTATAAAAATCCCTCGAATAATCAGAAAAAGCTTTTGAATGATTTACTACTAAATTAGATTTATAGATTTTACCAACCATTTTTGAGTATTATACCCATTATTTTGATGTCGGTCAACATCACGCAAAGTTTTCTTTTCAATATTCTTTTTCAGAGCTTCAGTTAAATCAATACCGGTTTGGTTTGCCAGACAAATCAGCACCCACAGAACATCAGCAAATTCATCTGATAAATCTTTGTCCTTATCTGATTCTTTGAAAGATTGTTCACCATATTTCCTGGCAATGATTCTGGCAACTTCACCAACTTCTTCAGTAAGTATTGCCATATTTGTGAGTTCATTGAAATATCTTACTCCTTTGGTTTTTATCCAATTGTCAACAGCTTCCTGGGCTTCTTTTATTGTCATAATGTTTTCTTAAATTCCAAAATTCAAGCACCAAAATACAAATAAATTCCAATGTTATAAATTCCAATCTTCTAACCAGTTTTGGTCATTTGATATTGATATTTGAATATTATTTGTTATTTGAATATTGCTATTTGGTGCTTTAATTATTTGGTGCTTATTTTATTTTTATTCTCTATTTTTCGAATCAATAATTATAGTAACCGGCCCATTATTCACAAGTGAAATATCCATCATAGCTCCAAATTCACCTGATTGAATTTGCTTGCCCGTTTCTTTCTCCAGTTGGGCAATAAATTTCTCATAAAGTGGAATTGCTGTTTCAGCTTTTGCTGCTTTTATATATGATGGACGGTTTCCTTTTTTTGTGCTTGCATGAAGTGTAAACTGGCTTACAACAATTATTTCACCATTTACTCCCATAACAGAAAGATTCATAACATCATTTTCGTCAGGAAAAATTCGTAGTCTGGCAATTTTACCACAAAGCCATACTATATCCTCAATTGTATCAACTTCTTCAATACCTAAAAGAATCAGTAAACCCTTATTGATTTTCGCAGTTACAGTATTATTTATTTTAACTGATGCTTCGCTAACTCTTTGAATAACTACTCTCATATTATTGGCAGTAAATATTTTTGTTTTTTCTAATTTCTAATTTTAACATCTAATATCTATGTACTACGTACTAAAAGTCTAAGTACTATGTACTAAAAGTCTAAGTACTATGTACTAAAAGTCTAACTACTAATTTCTAATTTCATTCAAAAATTGTTTGTAAATTTACGCATATTTTTTCCAATTAAAATTTATTGAAATGGCAAAAGTAATTATTGAAAAGCTCGATGAGCAGCAAAAGCAGCAGAGAGGAATCCAAAGCTGGCCTATATGGGAAAAAGAAATTTCTCGCTTCGATTGGGAATATTCAGGCACTGAAGAATGTTTGATTCTTGAAGGCGAAGTTGATGTTGAAACCGACGAAGGAAAATTTTCAATTAAAGCAGGTGATTTTGTTACTTTTAAGGATGGATTAAAATGTGTTTGGGATATTAAAAAGGATATTCGTAAACATTACAACTTTAAGTAGTTTTTTTGTGCTAAAAACAAAAAATGAGGAAATGAGGAAATGCGAGAATATAATTTGGACTTGCTTTGTAAATTTGAATATTGTAATCTTTGTTTTTTATGCTAATTTCATTGATTCTTTGTCAATATTATTTTAGCATTATCGCATTAAAGCATTATCACATTAAATCGAAAAATACTTTATTGGACAGAAAATTAGCATAAAAACAGATAGAAGAATATTAGTAAATAAACAGAAATTGACAGGAATAGTAATAAAATCTACCGGTAGTTGGTTCAGTGTAAAAGCTGAAAACAATAATATTATTGAGTGTCGGATAAAAGGTAAATTCCGCATGAAGGGATTAAAATCTACAAATCCCTTGGCTGTTGGCGATAAAGTTGATTTTGATTTTCATGAAACCGAAAACATCGGTCTTATCACAAAAATTTATGAACGAAAGAATTATATAATTCGAAAATCGACAAATCTTTCAAAGCTGGTTCATATTATTGCTGCAAACATCGACCAGGCATATATTATTATAACAGTTGCCGAGCCAAGAACTTCAACAGGTTTTATTGATAGATTTTTAATTACAGCCGAGGCTTATAATATTCCGGCAAATATCATTTTTAATAAAATCGACATTTACAATTCTGAACTGGAAAAATTACATAATCGATTTATAAAGACCTACACCGACATCGGTTATAAATGCTATGAAGTATCAGCAAAGCGAGGCGATAATCTCGATATTTTAAAATCATCATTAGAAAATAAAATCAATTTATTTGCCGGTCATTCAGGAGTTGGAAAATCAGCAATAATTAACAGATTGATTCCAGACCTTAATATTAAAGTCAAAGAAATTTCAAGTGTGCATTTAAAAGGAACTCACACAACTACTTTTGCCGAAATGCATGAACTAAAAGATGGTGGTTTTATTATTGATACACCAGGAATTAAAGAATTCGGAGTAATTGATTTTCGAAAAGAAGAACTATTTCATTATTTCCCTGAAATATTTAAAATTAGCAAAGATTGTCAGTTTAATAATTGCACACATACACACGAACCTAATTGTGCAGTGAAAAAAGCACTGAAAGAAGGAAGAATTAGCGAAAGTCGATACAAAAACTATATTAATATTTTTCTTGACAAAGATTTGGAGTTGAATGAATGGGAGTTGAGATGATAAACAATCAACATTTTCATATTAACATATTTTTTTGATTTAAGATAAAATGAGATTTTTAATATGCTGTCATTTGCTTCGCGTCATTTGCTTCGCGTCATTTGCTTCGCGTCATTTGCTTCGCGTCATTAAATTGTAATATTAGCAACCGAATGACAACCGAATGACAACCGAATGACAACTGAATGACAACCGAATGACAACCGAATGACAACCGAATGACAACCGAATGACAACTGAATGACAACTGAATGACAACCGAATAACAACTGAATGACAACCGAATGACTACTTAATGACAACTGAATGACAACTGAATGACAACCGAATGACAACTGAATGACAACCGAATAATAACCGAATGACACCGAATGACAACCGAATGACAACTGAATGACAACCGAATGACAACCGAATGACAACTGAATGACAACTGAATGACAACCGAATGACAACTGAATGACAACCGAATGACAACCGAATGACACCGAATGACAACTGAATG
>JAIPBB010000136.1 GCA_021739805.1 Saprospiraceae bacterium
AAGTCCACGGTTGCCGATTTGTGAGTAAACCGTGAACGCATTGTTAAACGATCTTTCGCTTTGAGCCGGTTGCGAGTTTTTTATAGTGGACACGCCGGCATTAAACAACCTGGAGCGAAGCGGAAGGTTGTTTAATGTTTGGAGTGCGCCACGTTCTTCTTGCTTTCTTTCAATCTGAATGTGGGCACTTTTGTTATACACCATAATCTCCAAGGTTTATTTCAACAATACACATTTACTCACAGCCTTTTCTTCTCCATTCACTTTAAGCTTAATAAAATAATTACCACTGGCTACTGATCTTTTATTATCGTCAATCCCTCGCCAGATAATCTCAAAATGACCTTTAGTAGAATAAGCATCCATCAAGGTTTTAACCTTTTGCCCTTTAATATTATAAATTGCTAAATCAATTTCTCCTGATTCTGCCAGATCAAGTTTTATTGTTGTTGTTGGGTTAAATGGATTAGGATAATTGGATATTATTGTTTGAGTGATCGGTGTGATTATGTCTTCCAAAACTGAGACAGAATCTTGAAACTCATAAGCACCCATATCAATTGATACACCATATATTCTTGGATTGCCGGCAAGATCAAATTCCGGTAATTCTATTCCTGCTGGTAAATCTAATGTGCCGGCATCTATGCATGGAGAAGTTTCTGACAGCATATAAGGAAATTCTCCACTCATTAACCAGAGTGGGTTTTCGTCTAAGTTTCCTTCCAGCCATATTATTGCACCATTACTGTAATAATATACATTGCTATCTCCATTTTCAATCAAAGAATGTGAAATATTTACATTCTCATCGTTCCATATAATAAAAGAATATCCATCATTATCGTATAATATACTATTATAGATATTTATATCTGCTCCCATAGCCGTAATTACACATCCAGTGTTGTATGAAAGAGTATTATCTGCAAATGTGCAATTCACAATATCTGCGACTACATAATTACTTAAAAATAAACCTGATGAACCACCCAGTCCGGTTGAACCATCATAAAAATTATTATGATTACTATTGAAATCACAATTCAGCATACTTAAAGAATAATCTCCAACAATCTCGTGATGTCCTCGAATATTTGCACCACCACCACTTCCTGCTCCGGTTCCCTGACCAGGATAGTTATTACTTATTAGTATGTTTTCCATATTAATTTGCAGTATTGGGTTAGTAGAGTAAGTAAGACAACTAATTCTGATGGCTTTTCCTCCCAAATTATTTATTACTTCTACATTCTTAAAATTATAAATTCCATCACGGCAAAGTATTGCACTCCCAACATCTCCATAGCTATTCTCAATGATAACATTATTCAATTCAAGATCTGTTTTTAATGTTTTAATAGCACTATAATTGTCACCTATGCTTGAAGCATTTATTAGTTTTATATTTTCCAAATATAATTTTGGTAATTCATCTTCTGGATAATGACCAAACCTAATAATCGAAGTTTGATTTTCAGCATCAAGAACTGTTTCTTCTGTTGATATTCCAATATATTTAGTTCCGTGTTTTATGCCTATGGGAAATACTTGATTATTTAAGGAAGGTGAATAAATTCCTGGTGCAAGATGAATTGTGTGTGGATTCTCATCATTTCTTCTAATTAGGGTTTGTGCCCATGAAATTGTTTGTAAAGGTTCTTCAAATGTCAAACCGCTATTATCATCATCACCATCCGGTGCAACATACAAGTCCTGGTCTATTTGTTCAATTTTGTGATTTTGTGATAAAAAACTATATTCAGCAAAAGGAGCTATAAAAAAATAATCCGGTTCGGCAACAGTAAAGGTATCTACAATTATTTCATAATATTCTCCAGGTGAATAGAGCTTAATATCAGAACCTGTACAGGAATAATTCAAATATATACTATTCAAATCAACTGGATCGAATACGACATTATTTAATCCTTCTAAGTCTAAACCACCACCCTGATAAATTCCATGATTGTATGCAATAGTATTGGATTTAAGTAAGATATTCGATGATCCAATACCTAAACCTCCACCATATAGAGCAGTATTATTTATTATCTTACAATTAGACACTAATCCGTTAAGCGTATCCATTATTAATATTCCACCTCCCCAACCAGTATATGAACCTCCAATTACTTTTCCATTTTGTAGAGTGAAACCGATAAGAGATATATTTTCACATTCATCAATTTTTACACATCGTGAAATCTGGTTTCCATTGATAATGGTCTGATTGATTAGAGAATCTTCTGGTGTAATTATATACAGCGAAGCAACAGTGAGTGATTTTTCAAGGTAATCAATATTTTCGTAATACGTACCGGGATATACGAGAACTGTGTCCGTATTGGTTGATGCTTCGATACCTGCTTGGATGGTGGTGAAGTTACCGGTACCGTCTTGTTTTATATGATAGGTTATGGAGTGTAACCACGGATTTACACAAATTAGCACGAATAAGAATAATAGTTTAGATTTCATTTTTTCCTCGAACTCACCCCAAACCCCTCTCTTAAACCAAGAGAGGGGCAAAGCGAATAATTTAATTTATTTCAACATTAACATTTTACGAGTTAATACATCATTCCCAGTTTTCAGTTTATAGAAATAGATTCCTGTACCAACTGATTTCTCATTTGTATCTTTTCCATCCCAGATCATAGAATGCTGACCTGCTGTAAGTTGACCCTTGATGAGTCGTTTCACTTTTTGACCTTTGATGTTATAGATAGTAAGATCAATTTCTTGTTCATCTGGTAAAGAGAATGAGATTGTTGTTGTCGGATTAAATGGATTAGGATAATTACCGTAAAGCTGAGGAGTTAAAAGAATATTATCTTCCGGCTCATCTTCATCTCCAAATCTTATTACTGAATATTCCTGTCTGCCGGAGATGATCGATTTGGATTCAAATTTTCCTGTTTCCCAATCCAATACTTGATAATCCTTGATCGGTGTTGAGAATCCTCTTCCGGTTACGACTTCGAATGTGAAGGGAACAGGATCACGATTAGCATTATCGGAATATACAAGGATTTGAGCACAAGTATCCTCAACAACAACTGCACCTACACATACTTCATCTTCAAAAACTCCGATTTCCGTTACATTTGGTGGAATATTAAAGACATCGACAGCTTCATAATCAGCTTTTTCCGTATAAGTAAAGTTTTCAGGTTCAGATTTTTTCTCAGTTTCTACAGTTATACTGGTATCAGTCCAATGAAAACCTTCTACCTGTTCATTGAATAAAACAAGATAAGCCTTTCCATACTCCAAAGTTAAACCTTCTGCACTAATTGCAACTGGATACGTTGGGTCACCACCTCTTTGATTATTTGCCGGAGAATAAAACCAGTCTTCTGATTTTACTTTTTCCACATATTGCCAGAATCCATCAACTCCATCACCAAAAGATTCAATCATACTCTGAGTTCGTGGTACCCAGAAACAAAGCCAATGATATTCTCCGGAATTCATAACTCCATCTATTGTATGATTAGCTGGTAATCTATCACCATCTACAATTAATGTGGTTGGATTAGTGCCTTCGATAAATATCTTGTATCCTTTTGTTCGGTATAGTTCATTTTCAAAACCATCATCTCCTGCTGCATAATTATAAACATCAGGTATAAGAAATATATCATTCCCTCTATTTCCTTGGATTTCCACAAATCCATCTATTGTACCTGTACTTGTAGCAGATTCTTGTAAAAGCCCAGGAGTCAGTTCGATAGAATTCCAATAAGCTTGCTGGTATAATTCTCCGGTGAGGGGATTGTGAGTTCCAGAATACATACCATCATTAGTTAACACTGGAAAAGATGACCATTGCCAGCCTGGGGTGAAATGCTTGGTGTCGTAATCATGAAGATAGGGGTAACATCCCATATCAGCTAGGCTGCCATCGGGATCAAGAGGAGAGGTCGGATCACCTGTATCAATACATGGACTTAATTGTGTAAGTTGGTAATCACCATTTAGAGGATCAACGAATAATGGGTCCTGATTTATGTTGCCTTCACCAGGCTGTAAAATCCCCTCTATGCAAGAATAGGATATATCCACATTAGGAAAATCTTCACTTCCTGTCATATTCCATATAATACAGTTACTTATTTCACCACCTGAATCAATATCTAAATTACAATCGGTATTATCTACAATAGTGCAATTATTGAAATAATAATCAGCTTCCTGAAATCCCGATAATCCAATACCATTATTGTATATTAAAGTATTGTTTACTTCAGAATCCTCATAAAATGAAGGATATCCATTCGCAAAGGAAATCGCCTGATTATTGCTCGTAATTATGCAATCAGTCACTTTGATGTTTGATTGAAGGCAATAAATACCGCAGTAATCATTATTTATTATCTTACAGTTTATTATTTCTGTAGAAGGTTGACCGGCAAAATTATCTAAATTAATTCCATCGTTACCATTGATGAGTGTAAATCCTGTGATAATAAACTCTGTGTAGTCTCCCTGAATACCTATAACAGGCAGATATTCTGTATTCGTTCCATCAATAGTACAGTTTTCATAATTTCCACTTTCACTTTCTAATGTTAAGTCTGTTAAAGAAGTATTCGTAAAATTTATACTTAGATTCTCCGAATACGGTATAGCTGAATCTGCAACTACGATAGTAATTTCACTATATTGCGTTTGGATTTGAGTATATTCAATTGCGTCTTGAATTGTAGCATATCCTGCTGAAGGTACATTAATCGTCTCACCAAATAAAGCAGTAGCAAATACAACTGCTAATAATGTAATAATAGTTTTCATTAAATTTCTCCTTTAATATATTTTTCTTCATTTGCCGAAAAAATACAAGTTATATTTACTAGCAATAGATTTACGATTTCAAATTTTCAATTAAGAAAATCACTATAATATGAAATTCAGGATTGTTTGTAGTTATTATTCAATAATAGGATGCTTTGTATTCAAGTATTATTGTTTAAGGATCTTTCATCTTTCTTTCCTCCTACTAAATTCATGGTGTATAATGTTTTGCGCACGCCACGAACTCTTTCAATCTGACTTCTCGCTGATTGTGGGTGCGCCTGTTACACGATTCAATTATTTTTCAAAAACACGACAAACCAAAACAACATTTAACATAAAAATACTCAACCTTTTTTTAGAAACTCAATGCTGAAAAATCATTTAATCGCGTACCCGAAGCCAAAAATGCTAAACCAGAAATGATTCTGATTTATAAACCAAAATTTACTGCGGCTTTTCTATTTAAACAAAATTTAAACACCGAAATCGTTTTCGTTAAAAACCTGGAAACTTAAAAATTAACCGGTTTTCGTTAGAATTTTCGACCGAAAAACTTGAAGAATTAAACCGCAAAATTTACCAGAAAAATTAAGCTGAAAGCGTTGAAGTGAAACGTCAGCCAAAACCAGAATTAATGCCGTTTTTATTAGAAAGTATTTTGCCTGAAAATTAGTTCTTGCTTCAACGTTAAAGAATCATGACAGCCAAAAATAAACTGTTTTTTGTTAAACCAATTTTGCCGGGAAAAATCGTTTTTGTTAGAAACGTTAAAGATGACCGGAAAACCGAAAAACGCTTTTTCGTTAAAACCGCAAACCGATTTCGTTTTATGAAAATTTAAAGAACTATTTTGGATAAACTTCGTCCACGTGACTTACAAACTTAGCCGCAACTTTTAAAACTCAAGCTACCGAAAAGCTCCGAAAAATTAAACCAAATTTCTCACTCTATTTTTTAAATCAAAATCGTGTAATGGTTAGAGTGTGCGGTGCAAACCTTGCTATCCTTTCAATCTGAGCACTGACACTTTTGTTAGTCGCATCGTCTTATAAATACATAACCAGCCCAAGATTATTCCTGAGCTGGTCATTTGATGCTATTTCAACAGCAAGCATTTCTTCACGGATTTAGGTTTTCCATTAACATTCAGTTGGTAGAAATAAATTCCTGATGAGCATTTCTTATTGCTGTTATCTTTACCGAACCAAATTACCGAATGTTTACCAGATTCAAAAACATCTTTAACTAGAGTTTTAACAACCTGTCCTTTGATGTTAAACACTGATACTTCAACTTTGCTTTCTTCGGGAATTGAGAATGAAATAGTTGTACTTGGATTGAAAGGATTAGGATAATTCGAATATAACGCTAACTTGTTCACTTCTGGTATTTCATTATCCGGTTCGGAATTGCCAAAAAGCATGTTAATTAAATCATCACGTTTTTCTTCAAATTCCTTCTTCGATTTAGGTTTCAGTTCCATAATCGAACCAGTATAATTAGCTCTGCTGGCATTTTCCATTACAAGATATGTATAGCCTGCATCAATAACTGCAAAAACAGAATCTACAGTTGAAGGTGGATTTTGGATTATGTTTTCATGATAATCAATCGCAGGTTGGAATTCTTCCAGTTTTACATTACAGCAACTTATCAAATACTCAGAAAGTTTTGTCATTTCCTCATTAAAATGCATATTCGATTCAGTTTCATAATAGAATTTTAAACCTGCAAAATCTTGATCGGATTTCACTTTTAGATCAAAGAGCTCTTTTGCTGCAATTCCAGCAAATTTTGAAGCAGGATAGATTGTGATTAACTGTTTAAGAGTTTGTTCAGCAATGGAATAATCAGCATTATCGATTGATTGTTTTGCTGTAAGATACATAGTTTCGTCTTCTGAAGTATCAGGATTTCTTGGAACACCTGGATCCCACATTGGTAGATATTCAAACAATTCAAAAGGTGAAAGGTCTGTATTTGGATTAAATGAAGTTCCCCAATTATTGTTCGAAATATTTATAGGTTCGTTAAAAACAGGAACTCGTTCGCATTTCACGTAACTGTATTCATGATTTTCATCATAAATTTTATTGTAATAGAATTGAGCAGGTCTGCTGTCATAAGTGAACCGAACCTCATTTTCATTATTATCTCTGATAATTTGTAGAGGGTAATTCTCTGAACCAATAAGATTAAAGTTGCTATCCCTAATTATGAAAAGACCATCTCTACCATTATTTTCTACACGATTATTGCCTAAAATATCAATATTTGAATGATAAAGATAAATCCCGTCGTTTTGATTATTTTGGATAATGTTATTTGAAATTGTATTAATAGCTCCTGAACCTGATTCCCAGATTTTAATACCTGAGTAACATCCTTCAATAAGATTGTTTGTGATATTGATATTAGGATAGCCTGTAATTTCGACACTTGAACTGGAAACAATATTTTTTATCGCTGAGTTTTGTATTGAGATAATATCAGTTTGTGCAGTTAATCCATATAACTCGGCAGTAATTGGTGAGTTTTCCAAGGTTGAATTATCTAAGTACAAATTGGAACTATCTATATTCAATGGTGTATTTATCAGGCTTCCGTTAATGATGCTTAATTCACGATATGAATTAATTTCACCACCCTGAATGACTACGTGATTCAATTCAGAGTCAATTATACCTACAGGAAATTCTAAACCCTGCCAGAAATTTTGTGACGCTCCTTGAATTACTGGTTCAAATGTTACAGGATGATTTTCTGTGCCGTTAACAATAAACTCTCCATAGCAAGTTAGTTTACTGTTTGCCTTTGCTTTGATGATAGTACCAGGTTGGATTGTTAATGTACTTGAAACTGGCAAAGAAACTTCACCATGCAATGTTATAGAACCATCCCATATATAGTCGGTGTTTTCAAGAAGTATACCAGAAACAGGCTGAGAGTATAAATTGTTATTATATTCATTCATCTTTGGATATACATTGCCGGTATTACCAACAGTTATGTTCAAATCAGAAACAGATACTTTGTAGTTTGTATATTGTCCAAAATCCGGTGCTTCTTCTGCGAAAATTATTTCAATATCACTATCAGAATCGAGATCAGTGATAACACTATAAGTTTTGGTCATATTATTCGGTAACGAAAAAATTAAATCACCATCAGATAGATAACCATTCAGTACCCGTTCATCACCGAGGACTATATCTAAATTGTTATCGGAATTTAAATCGTAAAGCGATACTTTGCTATCACTAGAATTAATCTCTTCTGTGAATAAGAATTCGTATTCTGTTTCCAGTATATCAATACGATAAATATCAGTTTCATCATAAGTGCTTCCTGTTTGTGATATTACAATTTCGGTAATTCCATCATTATCAATATCACCAAGAGCAGCATATTTAAAAGAAGAAGTTAAATTTATTTCATCAAATATCACAAAATCTGAACAAGTTAAAAAAGAAATCACATTTCCCGAAAAAATAACGCAATCTAATTCACCATCATTATTGAAGTCTTCAAGTGCAAAACTTTTATTGAAATAAGAAGTAAAAATAATTTGATTGATTTGTGTTAATGTACCATTGTTATAGTCATAGCTTGTTAGATCATTATCGGTTAAAATGTATAATTCATTTTTGCCATCGTTGTTGCCATCTCCCAATGCAATATCTCTAAATTGACCGCAATCGAAATTTGTTAACACAGTTCCATCCAAATCAAATATAGCTAAATGCCATTGTACTTGCGGAGTTGTTACATACTTGCAAATCAATTCATTTGTACCATCATTATTTAGATCACCCAAACAATAATTATAAAAGCCGCTTTCATTAGGATCAACACTGTAATAGAACTGGCTATTACCAGTATTGCCATCTATTCTATAGAACCGACTATCTGAAGAGGTTTTCTCTCTGACAATATAATCAAAATCTGTCTCGTTAACTTTGATCGGCAAGGAAAGACCTTCTGTTCTTAAGTTACAATCCCACAATACCTGACCAGATGAAGATATTTTTTTACCGCCTAAAATTATGTTATTATTGTGATATAATGGAGCATCATCGGAAAGAAAAGATCCTTCTACCATATTAATGATAACGGGGAAATTATCCTGAAATCTATAATAATCATATCCTGTTTCAGCTTCATTATTTTCTTCATTTCTTTCAGTAATTAAATTATTGGGATCAACGGTTATCAAAATATCAAATTCAGTAGGCATACAATCTGAAATGTTAAAGTTGAAAGTAGCACCTTTTGTTTCCATAGCAGATATACTGCTCATCACGTAAACATTTGTCTGACTGTTGCCTGTAAGGTTATTTGTCAATTGGCATTCAACAACGATATTTCCGGAAATATTTGCATAACTCAGATTGGAAACACCTGCAGATACATGCAAAGTTTGATTATTGATTACTTCTGTGTTTATTTGTTGCGAACTGCATTGAAGATCACCAATTTCAATATTCTCAGAATCTAATAGGATATTTAAAGCGGGGTCACCAAATAAATTCATCAAATTGTATTTATTAACTGCGGATGCTTTCAACTTGGCTTCTAGTAATATCTCACCACACATACTTAAATCATGAGAACAAAATGCTTGGAATAGATTCGTGACAAAACCACAGTCAGAATTATAGCTCGAAGGTTCTGTGGCTCCTATAAAACCAATGGCACCTCGAATACTATTTGAAAGCAGAAATTTTTCTGCCATACAATTGTCATTATTTTGAAAGCCACCCGTATTGCATGCTATACTAAAAATCAGAGGTAATCTATTATCAAATTGCTCATATTGTTGTTGATTAGGATTTTCTGGATCATCTATATAATTATAATAAAAGTGATATTGCCAGGTTTCCTCTGGCCACGCCCAACAATTATACCCACCGTGTCCCATATAAGTATAAATCAAGTTACCCTCAGCAAATTTGTCCAGTGCAATAGATTCTGAATTATCCATTAATATATTATCAAAATTCGTTTGAGAAAAGGGATATGATGCTTCAGTTAATAGTGTTGTATTAAAAGATTCTACTATTGGATCTATTAATTCTACATTATATTGAATATTTCCATCAGATGGCTCACCTAACAGAAATGTCATCCTATCTTTCCAAACATCATAACCAGTAGCTCCAATATCTATTGGTTCATAATCTACTATTTTCTGGCAAACATTAGCTACCTGTTCTTCACTATCAACAGGACATCGTCCAAGTAGAACATCTGGATAAATATCAGGGATGCCAGATGTCTCTGTTAATTGACTGAAATAAACATCGTAGCCATTATCGTGAGTGGGGACAGGATATTGTGCACCACTTTCTAAATCAACATCTCCAAATAAATTTATATATCCAAGTTTATTGTCGAAAGTATTATCGGCATATCCATTATTATAGGTGTTTCTGATGATATCTTTAAGTTCTACATCATGGTAACCACCTGGAGTAAAAAAATCTTCGGTTTTCACTATTACTACATCAAATCCATTATATTCATCCCTTTTATCAGCTAATGTTTGTAAATCAGTATTTTCCCAAAATTCTTGATGAGTAATTATTAAGTAATCACAATGTACGCCGCTATAACCCATAAATAAACTATTTAAATCTGTTAACCAAGTTACACTTCCTGGGTCTCTATATCCTGCACCACAACTTATAGAGGCATTCATTCCATTGGAATTATAATTGATCATAGTATTTCCACATATCTCGTTGAAGATACCGACATCTTTATTCACTGAACCTATTACATTATCAAAAGTCATCTCAATGTTTAAATGAGAGTATGCTACAACCTGCTGTAAAACTGGATTAAACTGAACGGGATAAACTTTTATTCTAATGCAGTGCTGATCTCGTACTGCTCCTTTTTCTACTAGTTCTGCTCTTACTTGCGGGAAATACTCATTCCTGTTGTAAAAACTGCTGTTAATAGTAAATTGTTCTTCCAGATAAGTATATCCGTTATTAGTTATTTCCACCAGTTCTGGTGCAGGATAAATATTGATGTTTTCGATTATGGTTGAATCTGAAAGTGTAATATTTAGATTTACATTATCACATTCCGGTATAGCAATTAAGTAAGTAACTATCGGCACTTCAGGAAAACCAACAGAATCCATAATGGCATGTTCGGGAATATTTACTCGATTGAAATCATTTACATCTCTGCTGCTCATTCCGGGAATTTCCAGTTCAAATTCTACCAAAGAATTTGTCGAATTCGTTAAATCATAAATTGGTGCTGATTCACCTCGTTCGTTAAAGTTAATCCATTCCTCTGCTGATACGGCTAACACAAAAACGACTAACACTACTAAAACAAAATTCAACTTTTTCATTTATCTTTCCTCCTTATTTTAATAAAAGCATTTTTTGTGTTGGTGAGTTTTTAATATTTAATTTATAAAAATAGATTCCTGAAGAGAAATCACCAGCATGCCATGCAACTGATGTTTGCTGATAGTTGATAGCAATTTCATCCACTAATTGACCCTTCAGGTTATAGATTTCAATATTTGGATTATCGATGTTATATGGTAACTGATATCTAATAATTGTTGAAGGATTAAATGGATTAGGATAATTACTTATTTGTGTTTTGGAGATTTGTACTTGTTCTTCGTTACTTGAGTTATTTTCGGTTACATGAATGTAATTATACCGAATAGCTGGATGAAAACTAAGAGGATGCACAGACAGGTTTACAGAATAATAACCGGTATCTTGATAAGTATATTCAGGATTTTGATCATAAGAATCAATTGTTCCATCGTTATTAAAATCCCATTCCCAAATTGATGCTACATTACCATTTGATAGATCTGTAAACTGTACAGTTAATGGTGCTGTGCCTTCAGTTGTTGTCGCTTCGAAATTAGCATATATAGGATCATCTCCATAACTAAAAGGATGATAAATATTAAATGTTTCTCCATAGTCTAAGCTATGATAAATAAAAATATGTTTAATTTGACTCATAAGTTGAATATATTCTATACACATAAATAGTTCACCTGGTTGCCTGCCACCCACAATACCGCTAATTGGTAAATTTGGACAATTGAAGTTATTTTTTAATACCCAAGTTTGTCCATAATCGTTACTATAAAATAATTCTTTCTCTTCACCATAAATTGTTTTTTTATACAAGAATAATTCACCCATTTCAGAGCCACGGCTTAATGAAAGTTTATGTGACCAATGCCAGTCAAACACATATTGAAGTTCTAAACTTTCAAAATTATCATATGATATTAGAAGGAATAATGAATCGGTGATACCATATATATCACCTAGAATATAACCTATGGAGTCTTGATTTCCAATTTCAAATTCTTTTATACTACAAAGACAACCATTCAAAGCGTGTTGAGTAAAAGAGAAACCATAATCATTACTACTCATTCCGGGACCTTTAAATATTTCTCCTTCATTTCGTCCGCTTTCGATTTCATAATCGCCTTCTGCTGTCCTAAATACCCAACTACCATGTTGCCCATAATTATTTGAAAAATATAAACAATCCGGCATTCTTAATCTAAATAAGCTTCCTGGAGTTAGGTCAGCGCAAATACTTTCTACTTCACTAATACTGTCCATACAGGTGGCTGTTTCTCCAAAATCGGTAGAATAGTAGATTGCTTCATTTTGGGTTACCGTTGGGCCAATATAGTAAATTTCTCCGATATCGGGACCTCGGGTTATTGAAGTGTCAGAAAATAGTAATGTAATAATAAATATTATTGCTATTGCAATGAAACTAAACTTTTTCATCTTTCTATCCTCCAAGTTTTTTACTTTTCTTTTTTACCACTACGTTACCACTACGTTGTCGGATAAGGAAGAAGCCTCACGGCTTCTCCCTCTCCTAAGAACCGTACTTGCGACTTTCACCGCATACGGCTCAAGCCTCTCAAATGGCATCAATTGCATTAGATACCACGACACCAGAATAAATTCCGTCATCTTTGCTTTACTTACAGTAATAATCTCACTATTCCTAGTTATAGTCTGGCGCATATTTTGCAGATGTACTGCAAATTCTATTTGCTTCCAGCTTTTCGAGCTTCCTTACAGTTTCTCGCAAAGAGAGACCTCGTAGAAGTCTGCTCGTTTTCACG
>JAIPBB010000137.1 GCA_021739805.1 Saprospiraceae bacterium
GTTTCTTGTTCATCAAATAATCCTCTATTTCCTGTTGTTTTGTATGTTTTTGTGTTCATAGCTTAATTGTTTAATTAAAACACAAATATACGTTTAATTGTTGGAATAACAATGATTTAAATAATAGAAGTCCCCTAAAATCTGAAATTATGAAAACTAAGCTAATCCTTTTATTACAGGTATTTTTCATTTCAACATTGATGGCTCAACAAATAGGTTCAGTTCATACTTATCAGAAAATAACATCTTATACAGGAGGATTCAATATTTCCCTGGATATAGGTGATAGATTTGGATCTAATTTAGATACTATTGGCGATTTAAACAACGACGGTATTATGGATATTGTGGTTAGTGCACATCGTGATGATGATGGTGGAACTGATAGAGGAGCAATTTATATTTTATTCTTAGACACGAACAAAAGTGTTAAAAATTACACAAAGATTTCAAGCACTTCAGGGAATCTCGGTTTTGCATTAAATGATGGAGCTTGCTTTGGTGTTGGAGTTTGTGGACTTGGAGATTTAGATAATGATGGTGTTCCAGACATTGCTGTTGGAGCTGATGGTGACACTGCGGGAGGTACAAACACTGGTGCATTATACATTTTATATATGAACACAAATGGTACAGTTAAATCAGCAACAAAAATAGGTGCAACAACCGGTTATGGAACAGGAGGACTTCCTTTAATATCAGGAGACCATTTTGCAAATGGAGTTGATGGAATTGGAGATATAAATGGAGATGGAATACCGGATTTAGTAGTAGAAAATTGGTATGACGATGGTGGTGGAATCAGAAAAGGTGCCATTTGGGTACTCACTCTACTAGAACAGGGAACTGTTAATACTTACTATAAAATCTATGATGGAGTTCCAAACTTTGATGCCCCTATAGACAATCATGATTATTTTGGCTCAAGTGTTTGTGGAGCAAGTGACATGAATAATGATAATATTCCTGATTTGGTAGTTGGTGCATATTATGATGACGATGGAGGAACTGATTGTGGTGCAGCATATGTTATTTATCTAAATTCAAATGGATCAGTAAAGGGATATTACAAAATAAGTAATGGAAATTCAGGGCTTGCTTCTAATGCAATAGCAACTAATGCACAATTTGGTACAGATCTTCGGACTACCGTTGATATTGATGGAAATGGAATAAATGATATTTTGGTTGGAGGCCCTCGCTATGGTAATGATAATGGAGCTATTTATATAATCGGATTAAATTCAAATCAAACAGCTTCAGTAATCAATATTATTGATAATTCAAATTTTTCTCAAGTAACTAATGGTATAAGATTTGGGCGAAGTGTTGCCCATATAGGAGATATAAATAATGATGGAAAAGTTGAAATTGCTTCTGGAGCTACATATTACAATAATAACAAGGGTGAAATATTTATAATGTCACTTAATGTTGCTTACTCAGTAACTACCAGTTCAACATTTAGTTTATGCCCGGGATATTGCAATGGTATGGCTATTGCAAGTGGAGTTGGAGGAAATCCACCATATTCGTATCTTTGGAGTACTAATTCAACAAATGACACAATTAACAATTTATGTGCTGGAACATACTCTGTCACCATAACTGATGCTTCTTCTATTACAGCCACATCCAGCACTACAATAGCTTCTTATACTCCCCCTAATATTAACTTAGGAAATGATACAGCAATTGGCATTAATGATTCCATTATACTTGATGCCGGAGCTGGTTTTCTGTCATACATTTGGAGCAATAACGGCTATACACAAACACAAATGATTTATGGATCATCATTAGGTTTAGGGACATTTACCTTTTATGTTAGCGTTTTAGATTCTAATATTTGTCAAAATTCTGACACTATTGTTATAACAGTAGTTACAAATCCCGGAATTGAAAATCAAAATTCGAAAAATAATATTTCCATTTATCCAAATCCAACTAATGAATCCCTTTATATTAACTTTATGAATACAAATTTCAAATCAGGAAATATTTACATTTATGATTTGCAAGGTAAATTGATATGGAATTCAACTACTAAATATTTAACAAATTCTCCTTACAAAGTTGATATATCAAATTTTCCAGTAGGTATGTATTTTTTAAAGATTCAGTCTGAAAATTATATTGTAAATAGAAAGTTTATTATTGATTAAGAAATACTAGACACGGCTCTCAAGTAAAAGCACTTTAAATTATAAATTAATATATAATAACTTTTCTGTTTACCATAGTTTGGTCTTCTTTCAAGAAAATTTTAATTAAATAAAGTCCACTTGATAAAGAACCAACATCAATTGAAATGCTAGAATTATACCACTGATTTGTTTCAAAAACATTTTTGCCTGAGATATTATAAATTATAATTTCTATTTCCTGTCTTGTACTTATATTTGAAATAGTTATTTGACTATTACTATTAACTGGATTTGGATATATTTTTATCTCAGAGAAACTGTTATCAATCTCATCTACCTTGTTAGGATTGTTTAAAGGCCAATATTCCCAAATATCCTTTTTGTAAGTTGTTCCTTTTAAACCGGTTCCAATATATCCTTTATTATTAATAGCAAATGAGGCAGCACCATGTCTTCCTGTTGCTTCATCTATTGAAGCTACTTGAGTCCATTGTCCTGTTAATGGATTATATTCCCAAAAATCATTAAGCTCAATCCCATTGGGATCTACACCGGAACCACAGTAACCCAAATCATTTATTGCAAAACCAACAGCAACAGTTCTACCAAAATTTGCCAAATCACCCTTTTGCGTCCAACTATTATTTACAGGATTATATTCCCATGTGTCATTTTTATAGTTCCCCACAGCTTTCTTCCCACATGTTACATAGCCTTTATTTCCAATAGAAAAACATACTGGATGTGCTCTTTCATCTCCCGGTAAGGTTGCTTTTTGTGTCCAATTATTTAAAGTGGGGTCGTATTCCCATAAATCCTTCAGATACACTGCTCCAGTTGTGCCACCAAATACATATCCTTTGTTATTTAATGTAAAGAATCCACATCCATATCGTGAAGAACCTGGGAAACTGGCTACCAATGTCCATGAATTGCTTGCAGGATCATACTTGTAAAAATCATTGATATTAGTACCGTTAATAAGGTGACCATTACCAATGTAAGCAATTCCATTTATTACAAATGCTGATAGTCCATAAATTAAAGGTCCCGGATAAGAAGCTCTTTGCATCCATGTATCTGTGGCCGGATTAAATTGGTACATATCATTACTATATGAAGATGAACTAATCTGACCACCACATATATAGCCTAATGAATCAACACTAAAACCAACAGCAGCATATCTGCATGAACCTGGAAAATCTGGCTTCCATAGCCAATAATTTTGTGCATTAATAGATAAGGAAAGAAACAAACTAACAATAAGAATAATTGTTTTCATTTTTTTATGATTTAATGATTATTACAAAAATAATGATTAATTCAATTAATTCATAATATTATTTGAAATTTTAAAAAAAATTTATAATTTTGATAAAATAATGTATTGAGATTTTATTAACATAGTAATATAAACATTATGAAATTTTTAACAGCAATTGGAGCTTCGCTAATACTTATTAGTTCAATTAATGCACAAATCGGCTCAGTTCACTCCTATCAACAAATAACAACTAATATTGGTGGGTTTAATGCAGTACTTGATGTTAATGATAGATTTGGTATTTCAGTAGATACAATTGGAGATTTAAATAATGACGGTATAATAGATATTGCTGTGGGTGCATGCTTTGATGATGATGGTGGAACAGATAGAGGAGCTATTTACATTTTATACTTAGACACAAATAAAACTGTTAAAAGTTATTCTAAAATATCGAGTACTAGCGGAAATTTTAGTTCCGCACTGGCAAACGGCAACTATTTCGGAATAGGCGTTAGTGGACTTGGAGATTTAGATAATGATGGTGTACCCGATATTGCAGTAGGTGCAGAAAATGATTCTGATGGTGGTAGTGGAACCGGTGCAGTTTGGATTTTATTTATGAATTCAAATGGAACTGTTAAATCCTATCAAAAAATTAGTTCTACATCTGGGTATGGAATCAGTGGGCTTCCATTATCATCAGGAACAAGATTTGGAGGAACAGTTAAATGTATTGGGGATATAAATAATGATAATATTCCTGATGTAGTAGTAGGTAATTATTATGATAACGGTGGAGGAACAAATAAAGGTGCTTGTTGGGTGCTAACATTAGACACTAATGGAACAGTAAAAACCCACTATAAAATTTATGATGGAGTTACTAATTTCAATGCACCAATTGATAACGATGATGGTTTTGGTGTGGGTGTCTCTGGAATTGGTGATTTTGATAATGATAGTATTCCTGATATTGCTGTTGGTTCATTTAGAGATGATGATGGAGGTACTGATTGCGGTGCTGTTTATATCATAAAGCTAAATTCAAATGGTTCAGTAAAAGGGTATAATAAAATCAGTAATGGAAATAGCGGGCTTTCAACTAATGCATTTCCATATAATGCCAATTTTGGAATAAGTGTGAAGCGTACGAGTGATATTGATGGTAATGGTATCAATGACCTTTTGGTCGGTGCATGGCTATATGGTAGTAACGCTGGTGCTGTTTATATTATTGGATTAAACTCAAATTCAACTGCTTCAATAATTAAAACAATTAGTAGTTCAGATATTTCTCAAATAACTGGTGGTAATAAATTTGGATATAGTGTTACACATATTGGAGATATAAATAATGATGGTAAAATTGAAATTGCTGCAGGGGCTACAGGGTATAATGGAGATCGTGGAGAAATTTTTATAATGTCAATAAATCTACCATACTCATCAAGCATAAGTGCAACACATAATCTTTGCAACGGACAATGCAATGGAATGGCAATATCAACTGCAATTGGAGGCACTCCTCCTTTCACTTATCTATGGAGTAATAATTCAACAAATGATACAATTACAAATTTGTGTGCAGGTGTTTATACTGTCACAGTAACTGATTCTTTATCAAACATAACTACTTCCAGCATTACAATCACTCAACCTCCGGCATTAATTGTTAGTGCATCAGCAAATACAAGCATTTGTGCCGGTAGTTGTACAAGTCTTAGTGCAACAGCAAGTGGAGGTTCACCACCACTTTTCTATATGTGGTCAAATGGATTGGGATTAGGTCAGACAAAACAAGTCTGTCCAACTTCAACAACTTCATACACAGTAAACGCACTGGATTTAAATGGCTGTAATTCACCACCTGACACTGTAATAGTTAATGTAATTCAGCCACCAATAGTTAGCTTTTCTGGTTTAAATGCAGCTTATTGTCAAACAGCATCGGCAGTGACATTAACAGGAATTCCAGTTGGAGGAACATTTAGTGGAAATGGAATATCAGGAAATATGTTTAATCCTTTTACAGCCGGTATAGGAACTCATAATATAATTTATACCTATTCAAATGGATTATGTTCCAATACTGACACACAAAGCGTTATTATTAATCCATTACCAATTGTAAGTTTTTCTGGTTTAGATACTGCATATTGTAAAAATGCAGCTACCGCCATCTTATCTGGAATTCCAAGTGGTGGAACATTTAACGGTAGTGGAATGTCTGGAAATATTTTCAATCCTTCATCTCTTAGCCCGGGATATTATCCAATTGTTTATTTATACACAGATGCAAATGGATGCTCGAATAGTCAAACTCAAAATACACATATTAATTCTGTCCCTCTTGCCAATGCCGGAACTAATATTACTATTCAAAATAACACAAATGCAACATTAATTGGCTCAGCAAGCGGTGGCTCAGGCTTTTATTCCTATAGCTGGTCTCCGGCTGATTCGTTAATTTATGCTAATGTTCAAAGTCCAACTACTATAAATCTTAAATCAACAAACGTTTTCATATTAACTGTAACTGATTTAATTACAGGATGTCAGGATACATCTCATACTAAAGTTACTGTTGCCGGTTTACAAATTAGTGCTTTTGTTAATGCATTTCCTCAAACAATATGTTCAGGAAATAGTTCTCAATTAATTGCTTACGCTTCTGGTGGCTCAGGCATATATACATACTCATGGGCTTCAAATCCAAGTGGTTTTACTTCATCTATTTCAAATCCGGTAGTTTCACCGAGTGTTACTTCAACATATACAGTAACAGTAAGTTCAGCTTCTTCATCAACAACTGCCACAATAATACTTACGGTAAATCCAACTCCTATTGTGAGTTTTTCAGGTCTTTTGAGTTCGTATTGTGTCAATTCACAAGCAGTTACACTTACAGGAAATCCAAGTGGTGGTAGTTTTATGGGTAGTGGAATAAATGCTTATAATTTTAGCCCATCTATTGCCGGTTCAGGAACACACCAAATAATTTATAGTTTTACAAGCTCTTTAGGTTGTTTTAATAGCGATACTCAAACAGTTGTTATCCATGAGCTTCCCATTGTTAGCTTTAGTGGATTAGCACAAAATTATTGCACAAATTCACCACAAGACACTTTAATAGGGACTCCACTTGGAGGAACATTTAGTGGAACTGGTATAAATGGAAATATTTTTAATCCAACTATTGCCGGAACAGGTTTCTTTAATATTACTTATTCTTATTCTGATGCAAATGGCTGCTCAAATTCAATATCTCAAACTACAGCAGTTAATTCAATTCCTATTGCAAATGCAGGTACTGACAAAACCATTCCCTGTGGTTCAGCAGGAGTTATGGTTGGGAGCAGTTCAACGGCTGGATTTTCATATTCATGGTTACCAACAACAGGATTAAGCAATCCTAATATCGCTAATCCGGTGGCATCGCCAAACATTACAACTATCTATACTCTTACGATTACAAATAACACAACAGGATGCTCGGCAACTGATTATATTATTGTTACAGTTTTGGGTGGACCTACAGCAGTTGTTTCATCTGATACTTCTGTTTGTTCGGGTGAAATGCTTAATCTATCTGCATCAGGTGGAATTAGTTATTTATGGAGTACTGGTGACAGTACTGCAAATATTAATATTTATCCTACAATAACAACAAATTATTCAGCTACTGTGACTGATGCAAATGGATGTTCTGACGCTGATACTGTTACAGTTACAATTTTCCCAATAAGTGTTGTTAATCTTGGTAATGACACAACAATAAAAATGAGCAATTCTATTACAATTGATGCAGGAGCTGGTTTTAGCTCTTACAACTGGAGTAGCGGTTCCACTACCCAAACACATATTGTTGATGGAACAACTTTAGGTGCAGGTACATTTACTTTTTATGTGGATGTTATTGACGCTAATCAATGCTCAAATTCTGACACTATTGTAATTACAATTAATGATGACACTGGTTTGGATTTAATAACTCAAAAAACAAATGTAGCAATTTATCCTAATCCTGCTAATAAGTTATTATTTGTTAAAATTCAAAATAATGAAGTTAAAGATGCTTCAATCATAGTTATTAACTCTCAAGCTAAAGTGATGCGAACATATATTGTTGAAGCATTAACTAAATCTCCTTATATTATTGATTTGATAGACTTTCCTCTTGGTCTATACTTTATACAAGTGCGAACGGATAAATTTATCACCAGCGAAAAACTAATTATTTATTAAAGGAAGACAGTAATAATTTCCTAATTTTGCTTGTAATAAAATTAAAGCACTTTCGTTTTAAGCCAAAACTATTTTTGTGGGTATAATCTATAAACAAGCTGCCAGAGGAACAATCTATTCTTATATTGGAGTAGGTCTTGGTTTTATAACAACAGCATTATTATTACCACAGTTGTATTCTACCGAAGAAGTTGGGCTTTTAAAAATTCTACTAGCTTATTCTATCTTATTTATTCAGTTTGCATCTTTAGGTTTGAATACTGTTACTATTAGGCTTTTCACTTTCTTTAGGGATAATGAAAAAAAGCACAATGGGTACTTATTTATTATTTTAATTGTAAGCCTAATAGGCTTTTTACTATCAT
The DNA here is from genome assembly GCA_021739805.1 of Saprospiraceae bacterium. The sequence continues at coordinate 8,028 of JAIPBB010000137.1, forward strand.
TAGCTGTTTTTTATATAATTAAACCAATATTAATTAAAGACAGTCTTGAAAAATCAGCTCTTTTTGTTGAATACATTAATTATTTGATTCCATTAATATTTTTTCCGCTATTTTTTAGCATATTAGATACTTATTACAGTGTTTTGTTCAATAGTGTTAGAGGAACATTTTTAAAAGAAGTGGTTCAACGAATTATTATTATTGTTGCAATAATTCTCTACTTTTTCAATGTTTTTAATTTTGAACAATTTCTTATTTCTTATGTTGTCTCAATATGTTTACCTACAATTTTTATAATAATATCCTTAATTGGAGAGAAGCAATTCAATATAAAACCAAATTTAAAATTTGTTACTAATACATTAGCCTATTCTATGATGAGTGTAGGTTTGTTTGGCATTCTCAATAATTTTACCAGTGTTATTATTTTCAATATTGACAGCATCATGGTTAATTCAATGATAGGTTTGGATTCAACCGGAGTTTATTCAATTGCATTCTTCTTTGGTGCATTAATTAAAATTCCATCACGTCCTTTGATTAAAATTTCTAATGTAGTGATTGCAGATTCATGGAAAAATAATGACTTAAAAAGCATTAGTGATATTTATTATAAAAGCTGTATTAATCAATTAATACTGGGATTATTATTACTAGTTGGTATTTGGGGAAATATTGATAATGTTTTAAGAATACTACCATCTGAATACGAAGCGGGGAAATATGTTATACTATTCATTGCCCTGGGAAATTTAACCGATATGCTTAGTGGAGTTAATAGTAGTGTTTTGGGCACATCAAAATATTATAAAGTTCAAACTTTGTTTATGATATTTCTAATGGTTATTGTGGTTGTAACTAATTATTTATTTATTCCCATTTGGGGGATAACAGGGGCAGCAATTGCCTCCGCTTTGTCTTTGTTTTTATTTAACCTAATTAAATACTTCTTTTTATTGATTAAGTTTAAAATGCAGCCATTCAATTATAGGTACATAATCATAATCGTAATTGGCTTTATTTCGTATATTGCAGTCTATTTTTTACCTGAATATAATAATGTTTATTTTGATATATTCGTGAGAAGCTCAATAATAACAATAGTCTTTTGTCTTCCTGTGTATCTTTTAAAATATTCAGTTGACATAAATGGAAAAGTAGATGAAATTTTAATAAAATTTGGAATAAAAAAATAAAAAAATGAAATATTTAGTTACAGGTGGAGCAGGTTTTATTGGCTCAAACATAGTTAAAGAAATTATAAACAGGGGTGAAAGTGTTAGAGTACTTGACAATTTTGCAACTGGGAAGAGAGAAAATATCCTTGAATTTTCGGACAATAAAAATTTCGAATTAGTTGAAGGAGATCTTCGAAGTGATCAAACAGTTAGACAAGCTGTAAAAGGTGTTGAATTTATTCTTCATCAAGGTGCATTACCATCAGTTCCAAGATCAGTTCAGGATCCTATCACAACAAATAATGTAAATGTTCTCGGAACTTTAAATGTGTTAGAAGCTGCTAAAGAATATGGAGTTAAAAGAGTTGTTTGTGCTTCTTCCTCATCAATATATGGAAATAGTAAAACTTTACCCAAAGTTGAAACAATGCCTATTTCACCATTATCACCCTATGCATTATCTAAATATGCACAGGAAAGATATTGCCAGATATTTTATGATATTTATGGTTTAGAAACAGTAAGTTTAAGATATTTTAATGTTTTTGGACCAAATCAAGACCCAACATCACAATATAGTGCAGTGATTCCATTGTTCATAAATGCTATAAAAAACAATAAACAGCCAACTATTTATGGTGATGGACTTCAATCAAGAGATTTCACTTATGTTTCTAATAATGTAGATGCAAATTTACTTGCTTGTACTGCCCCGAATGCAGCGGGAAAAGTATTTAATATAGCGTGCGGTGAGAGATATACTCTTATTGAGCTTGTTGAAGGAATAAACAAAATACTTGGAAAAAACATTGAGCCTAAATTTGACAAAGATAGAATTGGTGATGTAAAGCACTCAATGGCTGATATCAATAAAATTAAAGAAATCTTGGGTTTTAAAGTGAATTGCACTTTTTTAGAGGGATTAGAGAAAACTGTTGAATTCTTTCTTTAATAGAAATAAAATATTCAAATGCAAGACAATGGGAAAAAGATTTTAATAATAACAATTGGGGACATTGATCATCCAAGTTCCCGAGTTAGAATTATTCAACATATTCCTATTCTTAAAGAATCAGGCAATTTTTGTTTTACTTGGATAAAAAGAATTCCCAAACAACCAAAATCTAAATTTAAAAAGCTTTTCCTTTTTCCAATAATAAAAAGATTATTAAGTATTAAAAGATATTTTCTCTTAAAATACTCAAACTGGGATTTAGTTTTTGTTCAGAAAGTTTTCATTTCAGAAAAAATACTTAAGGTTTTAAATAAAAAAAATATTCCAATAATTTTTGATTTTGATGATTCAATATTTCTAAATGAATACGGTGAGAAAAATGAGGATAAAACTTCACAAATGATTAAATATTCATCTGAAATAATTGTTAGCACCGAAGAACTTGCTGAATATTGCCTTAATCAAGGAAAAAAAGCTACACTTATTTATTCAAGTGTTGACACAAGGAAATATCAACCTAAATCAATTGAAGAAAATAAAAAAGCTGTAACTATTGGATGGGTTGGTTCTTTCACTAATACAGTACATATTGAAGAAATTAAACCAATACTTCAAAATATTAGTACCAATTTTAAAACGAAATTTATCCTTGTTGGAACAAGACCTGATTTCTCAATTGAAAATGTTGATTGTAAACTCTTAGAATGGGACATTGAAAATGAAGCTGATATTTTAAATGAAATGGATATTGGAATTATGCCATTAATTGATCAACCGTATTCTTATGGGAAAGGAGGGTATAAGCTCTTCCTATATATGGCAAGTGGATTACCAATTGTTGCAGCTCCTTATGGTATTAATAAGAGAATTGTTGAACATGGAAAAAATGGTTATCTTGCATACAATTCTGAAGATTGGCTAAAATATTTATCCAAACTAATAGTTGAACCTGAATTAAGGGTTAAAATGGGAAAGGAAGGTAGGATAAATGTCCTAAAGAAATATAGTTTAGAAGTTTGTTCAAAACAATTACTTGTAACAATAAACAATACTTTATTTAAAAATTAACGCATCAAATATTGTTATTTAATGAATTTCACCAAAAATATAGCTCGAAAGTTTGTATTCCCTTGCGTAATGAACTTGGGAATAGACAAATACTATAGAAACCTATCAAAAAACAACACATTGAATATTCTATATCATGGTGTTGTAAGAAAAGATAGTAGTTTCTTTTCTCCACGTCACATTCCGATCGAACAATTTGAAAGGCATTTAAAATACTTCAGAAAGAATTTTGAAATAATTAGTATTCAGGATGCTTTTAATAATTATAGAAATAATATAGTACCAAAAAAGAAAACAATTACAATTTCGTTTGATGATGGCTATCAAAATAATCTGAATACAGCTCTTCCCCTGCTTGAAAAATATAATATTCCAACAAGCTTTTTCATTTTAGGTTCTTGCACGGATAATCATTCAGACAATTTATTATGGACTGATAAAATTGCATGTTTTGAACTGTTCTTTAAAAATGAAAGTATTGAATATAAAAACAACTTATTCATTGACAAAAAAGAAATTAACTCAAATAAAAGCATGAAAGCTTTCTTAAAAACCCTTAAAGCAAATGAAAGGGATAATATAGTTAATGATATTTACATAAAATACAATTTAAGTTCAAAAATAAAGGAGATTGATAAGGAAATATGGCAATTAATGAATAAGGAAGAAATAATTAAACTTGCTTCTTCTGATTTAGTTGATATTGGCTCACATGGATATAATCATTACAACCTTGGAGTTATTAATCTGCAAGATGCTATAGATGATATGAAGAAATCAAAAACTGTTTTGGAAGAAACAATAAGTAAACCAGTAACAATGATAGCCTATCCTGATGGAGATTATTCTATTGATGTTAAAGTTGAAGCATTAAAAATTGGTTTTAAAGAACAATTAGCTGTTAATTACATTTATAATGAAGATATTGATGATAAAACAATTCTAAACCGACATGGAATACCTGCAACAACAACCTACGAATCAAGTATGATATTTTTAAATAAAGCGTTTAAAGATAAAAGTTTCAACTAAATAGACTTTAATATGAGCAACTATACATTTAAAAGAATCGAAAAAAGCCTTTATCAAGATATTAGAACTCTTTATGTTCGGTCTTTCAATTCAAAAAGGTCAATGGATTATATGTTTAAAAAGTATAATACCGATTTTTTTGGATTAAGAGATATTGGATTTCTTGCTTACGACGAAAACGGCACACCTGCTGGATATTACGGGGTATTTCCTATTATAATGTCAATTAAGGGTAAAGATGTTCTTGTTGCACAATCAGGTGATACAATGACTGACCCTGACCATAGAAAGAAAGGACTATTCACTCAATTAGCTCTTAAAACTTATGAACTTGCAAAAAATGAAGGAGTAAAATTTATTTTTGGGTTTCCTAATCAAAATTCACTTCCTGGCTTTGAACGTAAACTTAATTGGGAATTTTATGGAAATATGCAGGAATTTAAAATTAAAACCAAGGCGATTCCCATAGCTGAAATTTCTGCAAAATCACTTTTTCTCAGAAAAATCCATAAAAAATATTGTAAAACTATATTAGGTTCAAAAATTATTAAAACTGATAATCCTGAAATTCAAAATTTTGTATTTGATGACAATGATTATTTTATCAAAAAAGACAATAACTTTTTCAATTACAAACAATTTAGTACAACCTTTCTGGTTCAAC
>JAIPBB010000138.1 GCA_021739805.1 Saprospiraceae bacterium
TTATTGGATAAACGGAAATGTTAAAGAAGAAGGTCGATATATCATGGGATTGAAAGAGGGAGAATGGAAAAAATATGATCTAGAAGGTAATTTATTTCTTACAATTTTATATTCAAATGGCATAGAGAAAAGTTATGACAGAACCAAAATAGAGCCAGAACTTTTTGAAGAAGACATGGAATAGTTTCTAAGGAAGTGCCTAAAGTTTGGAGTACTCAGAGTGCCTAAAGTTAGTGAATAAAGCAAAGTTTTTATCACAATATAATTTTAAATATAAAAAAGCTATAAACTCCATCTAATCCATGCACTCCAAATACTTCAGACATTAATAAACTGAAAAATTTATACACCGAATAATTATTTTATTTTGTAAGTAATAGATATTTTTATATATTTGGTCTGCACAATATTTTATTTAACTAAAATTTCGTTCATGAAAACTCTAATGATTTCAATCGCATTGTTATTTGTTATTTCAACAACTAACGCACAAACCACTGTTTTTTCCGACAATTTTGAATCAGGAAGTTCAAGCTGGACTTTAACCGGAACATGGGGTTTATCAACAACACATTATCATTCATCAAACCACTCATTAACTGAAAGTCCGGCAGGAAATTATGCAAATAGTTTGTCAATAACGGCTACCATGGCAAATGGTGTAAACCTTACATCTGCATTATCTGCAGAACTAAAGTTTTGGGCAATTTATGATATTGAAGCCGGATTTGATTATATGTATGTTGATGTTTCGGCAAATGGAGGAATAAGCTGGACCAATATTGATATTTTTGATGATACTTCAAGTGTGTGGACTCAATATACTTATTCGCTTGGAGGCTTTGTGGGAAATGCCAGTGTGAAAGTTAGATTTCGATTTATAAGTGATGTTGGCTGGACACAAGATGGAATGTATATTGACGATTTAATAATTACAAGCGATACAGTTGACAATGCACCTCCTTTAATTTTACACACACCTCCTGATTTTCATCACGGAAGCCTTAGTTCTCACACAGCAAATGCTGACATTATTGATGTTTCAGGCTTATCTGTTGCTCAGTTAATTTATAGAGTTGATGGCGGGTCTTTTAATACTGTAACTGGAATAAATTCAGGAGGAAATGCATATAATTTTACTGTTCCTGCCCAATCTCCCGGTGCTTCTGTAGATTATTATATTTATGCTAAAGACAACTCTACAGCTCAAAATCAAATTTCAACAGATACTTTTAATTATATTTCCGGACAATATATTGGCTATGATAATGCTAATGTTGATTTTGTAGATTCAATTTATACGGGAACAGGAGCAGCTGTGAGAATTACGCTTCAGGGAACGACCCAGCTTGTTACTATGTTATTAAGAAATTATACTGATATAAACAGGCCAAACGACAGTATGCTTGTTCATGTTTGGAGCAGCGTAGGTGGCATGCCGGGTCTTGATTTAATAACTCCATTTAAAGTTTATCCGACTGCAAACTTACAAGTTACAAGCCCAATGACCGTGATTGATTTAAGACCATATGCAAGTTCATTGTCAAATTTAACAGGCGATATTTTTATTGGATATACTGTACCAAGTGGTGTTTGTTGGTTAAATATTACACAGCCGGGAATAGCAAGCAGATCCTATAATTATTCAGGAAGTGCCTGGGCAGCGGCAACCGGAACGAGTGGAAGTTCAGATTATCATTTTAGGGCAATTACTTCGGGGGCAGCAGGTGGACCGGTAGCTAATTTTGGATTTGATTTAACAAATTCTCCAACCGTAGTGTTTTCAGATTCGACATTAAATAATCCAACAAGCTGGAGTTGGAACTTTGATAATTTAGGCTCAACAAGTGCTTTACAAAATCCAACTTATACTTTCACATCAAATGGAAGTTATAATGTTTGTTTAACAGCCACAAACAGTGTTGGCAGTGATACAAAATGTAAGTTAGTTATAATTAATACTATTCCTGCACCGGTTGCTGATTTCAGCTTTGATACTATTGGAGATCCATCGGTTTCATTTACTGACCTTTCAACAAATTCCCCCACATCATGGCTTTGGAATTTCGACCATAATGGAGCAACAAGTACATTACAAAACCCAACTCATATATTTCCTGCTATAGGTGGAACTTTTAATGTTTGTCTTATTGCCAGCAGTGCAAATGGGAACAGCACACCATTTTGCCAAAATGTAATATTAACTGTTGGAACAGCCGTTAATGAAATAACTATAGATGATAAAATATTAATTTATCCAAATCCAATGGTTGGTAAATCAACAATTGAGATAATAAATTGTAAATCAAATAATACAGTATTTAATTTATATGATATTGGCGGGAAAAAATTAAATATTGATTATACTATTGTTGAAAACGGGATTGAAATATCAAAAGGAAATCTCAAGAAAGGCACTTATATTTATGAAATTATAAATGATAAGGATAAATATTCAGGGAAATTAATAGTTCAATAAAAATAGATTAAGAAAATTATAATCACAATTTAAGGCATAGTTTGTCTTAAATTGTGATTTTTTTTGTAAACTTATCATTGGATAAGACAGCTTATTTGAATACTTAAATCACAACAAAATCACTTCTCGAAATTAATTTCATCAGGCAAAAGATGAATTGAAAAAACTTACCTTTAAAAGTATGCTTGTTAAATAATTGCCATTTTTTTAAGATTGAACGACAGGATTTTATATATTTGATGACTTAAAATAAATTGATAATAAAAAATAATAAAAATGAAAAAAAGAATTATTTTATATGTAGCATTAATGGCTTTATGTTTCTCATTAGTAGGAACAATAAATGCACAAGACGGAGAAAAAGATAAAAAAGAAGGCTATGTTTTTACGGTAGAAAAGAAAATTCCCGTTACTTCAGTAAAAAATCAATATCGATCAGGAACTTGTTGGAGTTTTTCGGGGCTTGCATTATTAGAGGCTGAAATGATTAGGCTTGGAAAAGATAGTGTTGATTTGTCAGAAATGTTCATTGTCAGAAATACTTATTCTGATAAAGCAGAAAAATATGTTCGCATGCATGGCTCGCTAAATTTTGGCGGTGGCGGAGCAGCTAACGATGTTCCCGATATGATAAAAAAATATGGCATTGTTCCCGAAAGTGCTTATTCAGGCTTGGTTATAGGGGAAGAAAATCATATTCATGGTGAAATGGATCAGGTTCTCCAGGCTTATGTTGATAACGTAATTAAAAACAAAAACAATAAATTAACCCCTGTATGGCATAATGGATTCAACGGAATACTAGACGCATACCTAGATGCTTATCCTGAAAATTTTACATATTCCGGCAAAACTTATACTCCAAAATCATTTGCAAAAGATGTTGTGGGATTAAATATGGATGATTATGTTTTGTTAACATCATACACTCATCATCCTTTTTATAAACCTTTTATTATTGAAGTTCCCGACAACTGGTCTTGGGGAAAAACCTACAATCTTCCACTGAATGAACTTATGGAAGTTTTTGACAATGCTATAAAAAATGATTTTTGTATTACCTGGGCTGCTGATGTTGGAGAAAAAGGTTTTTCTTGGAAAAATGGAGTAGCAATTGTTCCCGAGGAAAACATTGAAGATATGACAGACCTTGAAAGAGGGAAATGGGATAAACTTTCAAAAGCCGAAAAGGATAAATTATTATACAAATTTGATAAACCCGGAAAAGAAAAAGAAATTACACAAGCTTTAAGGCAAAAAGGATTTGATAATTATGAAACTACTGATGACCACGGACTCTTAATTTGTGGAACAGCTAAAGACCAAAATGGAACAAAATACTATTTGGTGAAAAATTCTTGGGGAACAACAGGAAGCCCATACCAAGGATTTATGTATGCATCTGAAAGTTATGTTAAATACAAAACAATGTCAATAATGCTGCACAAAGATGCAATACCAAAAAGCATTAGTAAGAAATTAGGATTATAATTTTAATTTGAACATCTGGCAGTTGTATTCTCGATTATCCAGCATTCAACAGTAATGGTTTGGCCATCTTGAATGCCAAGGAAGAATAAATTATCACAAGAAATAAATGACCTTGTATAAGTTGCTATTCTATCTTTAGCCAATTCCTGAATTTTTGGGTCGCTACTAACACTCAGTGCTTTATTATATTTATCAACCGCTACCCAATAAACAAATTTTTCCCTGTTTTCGTCGTCAGGATAACAGCTTTTTCCACTTTGAGCATAAAGATCTCCAATAAGCAAATAAGCACGACCACAATTTGGATTTAACTCTATAGCTTTTAAAGCATACGATCTGGCGGTAGAAAATTGCCCTAATTTTGTATAGTTTTCGGCTAGTAATAAGTAACAATTTATTTTATCTTCTTTGTCGTTAATATCATCAAACAAACCAGCGGCTTCTTTTAAAAAGCCTACAGAAGCGGAATATTTTCCTTGTTTTGAACTTAATTTTCCAAGCTGGTAAGCACTAAAAGCAGAAGGCTCTAATGTATTAAGTTTTTGCAAAGCCTCGAAATAAACAGTCTCATTCGAGCAATTAAATTTATCCAGAGTTTCTGTTGTTTTTTTAAGTAATTTAATGTCATCAGGGTTTTTATCTAGCTTTGCCTTGTAAATTGCAGCCAGCTTTTTACAGTCGGAATATGGTTCAAATAAATTCAAAATGTTTTTTTCAATTACCTCATACTGAGATGCACCTTTACCACCCTTTTTAACATTATAATCAATTATATCAATAGTTTGACTAAAAACATCAATAATTACATTTGTGTCAAGCTTTTTTTCTTTAACCATATTATCGGCTAGAATAAAGTTAAGATAAAGAACATTGGCTCCCGATGAATTGCCACAAAGATTAAATGTATAACTCAGTAGTTTATAGGCTTCTTCGGTATTATCTTTCCTGTAAATGTAGTAATCAGTACACTTTCTCCCCAGCACATCGCATTCGTTTCCAAAATGTTTAATACGCCTGTCGTAAACCATCATTAAGGTGTCAATTAGACTTTCTTTTTTAGCTACATTTTTTTCTTTGTTAATAAGGAACTTTACGATGTTTACTCCATCAATATATATGTTTTGACTAATTTTTGGTGCATTTGCAAAAACCCAAAACCATGGTTTTATGGCATCTGCCAAATAAGCTGTATCATCATATTGTTGATACATTTTATAAAATTCTTTGTATAAAGAAAAATTAGTTACCGCCAAGGCACTATCTGCCCCATATTTTGATTCTTGTGAAAAAGAATTTGAAGAAAAAAATAGGCCTAGAATAAAAATTATTGTGCAAAAAATTAAGCTTGTTTTTTTCATAATTATTTAGATTTGATTTTAAAATTTAATATAATATCATCTTTGTAGCAAAGTTTATACCAATATAATTTTCGGATAAATAGTAAGATTTTGCAAAATAAAGAAATTTTATTTTTAAAAACTAAACAATTTCAAAATCCATCATTTTCTTTTGCAAGTCAACTCTTTTAACCCTAATTCTCACAGGGTCTCCAAGTTTATATTCATGTCCATATCTTTGCCCAATAACGCAATAGTTGTCATCATCAAGATAGTAAAAATCATCAATCATATCTTTTAACGAAACCATTCCTTCGCATTTATTATCATCCAGTTGAACAAAAATCCCCCATTTGCTTACTCCCGAAATTAATCCGTTAAATTCTTCCCCGACTTTGTCAAGTAAAAACTCTGCTTGTTTGTATTTAACCGATTCTCTTTCTGCACTTATAGCGTTTCTTTCCATAATAGAACAATGGTCGCACTTCTCTTCATATTTCTCTTTGTTTACACTTGGTTTTTGCGAAAGATACATGTCAAGTAATCTGTGGGTCATTAAATCCGGATAACGCCTGATTGGCGATGTGAAATGTGTATAATGTTTAAATGCCAGTCCGTAATGACCAATATTATCGGTCGAGTAACTTGCTTTCGACATAGTTCTTACAGCAATTGTTTCAATCATGTTTTCTTCACCCTTGCCCTCAATTTCTTTGAATAAGTTATTAAAAGAAAAAGCTATGCTTTTTCTGGAACTAAGACTTATTTTATAGCCAAGTTTGGAAATAAACTCTGAAAATGTTTGAAGTTTTTCCGGATTTGGCTCATCATGCACTCTGTAAATAAAAGTTTTAGGATTTTGATTATTGTTTGGTTTGCCAATAAACTCTGCAACTTTTCTGTTGGCAAGTAGCATAAACTCTTCAACAAGATGGTTCGATTCTTTTTGTTCTTTTATAAAAGCACCAATAGGTTTTCCGCTTTCATCAAGTTCAAATTTTACTTCCTGGGAGCGAAAAGCTATAGAACCGCTATTAAATCTTAGCTCCCGAAGTTTTGAAGCATGTTGGTGCAATTCCAAAATTTCATTTTTATAAGCATCATCACCACCTTCAATAATACTTTGAACTTCGGCATAATTATATCTTTTATCTGACTTTATTATTGTTCGACCAAACCATTGATTTAGCACTTTTGATTTTTCATCTAATTCAAAAACTGCTGAAAAACAAAGCTTTTCTTCATTAGGTCGTAATGAGCAAACGAAATTCGATAATTTTTCCGGGAGCATTGGAATAACCCTGTCAACAAGATAAATAGATGTTCCTCTTTGATATGCCTCTTTATCAATAGGTGAGTCCGGTTTTACGTAATAGGCAACGTCAGCAATATGAATTCCAACTTCAATATTTCCATTTTTAAGTTTTTTTAATGAAATAGCATCATCAAAATCTTTTGCATCGAAAGGGTCGATTGTACAAGTCCAAATGTTTCTAAAGTCTTTTCTTTGTTTTATTTCAGACTCCGGAATAATGTTCTTTATTTTTGAAGCATCATTTTCTACTTCCTTTGGAAATGATAATGGAAAATCATGGGCTGCAAGAATTGAATTCATTTCAACATCATTGTTTCCGGGATCACCCAAAACATCAATTATTTCACCAAATGGATTTGCAGAATATTTTGGCCATTCTATGAGCTTTGCAATTGCTTTTTGACCATTTTGAGCTCCTTTTAAATCATCTAAATGAATATAAATGTCAACATGCATCGTTTTATTATCAGGAACAAGGAAAGCATATTTTTTTGATTTCTGAATTGTACCAACAAAGGTATTTCTTTTTCTTTCTAATACTTCAACTATTTGACCATCAATTTTATGTCCCTTTCGTTTAGGAAATAATAAGACTTTAACTTTGTCGCCGTGAAGAGCCTTATTTGTATTGTTTGCTGCAATAAATATATCTTCATCCAGACCCTCTGCAATTATATAAGCCTTACCTGTGGGTTTCATATCAACAATTCCTTCAATAGAATTCCCTGATATGATTTCTGTGAAATGCTCTGGATTGAGTTTATATTTCCCCTTTTTTTCTTCAAGAATAATTTTTTTGGTAGAAAGGTCTGAAATAATATTTTTTACAAGCTCACGGCTTGCAACATCTGATATTCCAAGATTTGCAGAAACTTGTTTAAAATTAAAACTTTTATATGGGTTTTCAACAAATACATTTAGCACAGTATTTACAAATGAGTTTTTACTTTTGCTGCTTCTTTTTTTGCTTTTCTTTTTTGCCATTAATTTCAATGATTTTAGTAGGTTATAAAAGTACTAATAATCTTAACAGTAAATTGTTAATTAATCCTTAAGATTTTATTTAAATACACTAAAATTGCTGTTAATTTTGAAAAAACACAATTTATTTATTATTAAGTGAATATACTGTGTTTATAAGCATATTTATAAAATATTCGAATGTTTATTAATTGAGCATTTAATTCGACCACCTAAAAAAAAGCAAATGAAAGCAATAAAAATAACTACACTACTAATAATAGTATTGTTTTTAGGAGCTAAGGCTCAAGACACCATATTATCATCAAAAGATTATCTTGATTTGGGCAACAAATTATTAAAGAAAAAAAAATATGAACTAGCAATTGAAAACTTTACAAAATCAATAGAACTTAATGTTGAAGAGGTTGAAGCCTACACTTATAGAGGCTTGGCGTATTATAAATTAAATAAATGCAATGAAGCAATTAAAGATTTTGATATTGCATTGTTGCTAAAAGACGGATATGCCGAAGCCTATAATTTCAGAGGATTGGCAAAAGGCGAATTAGGTGATCAAAAAGGTGCTTGTGAAGATTGGTATCAGGCATATTATCATGGATTGAGCAATGCTTACCGGCTGATAAATAAATTTTGTAAGGATTATGATGAAAAAGAGCTTAAAAAAAGCAAATAAAAAAACATCTTTAAATGCTTGAATAAAAGGCTTTTGTTATAGTATAGAAGAAATTTCACATAAAATTTCACAAAAAAAACTAACACTCAAAGCAGTTTTTGTTTATTTTAGAAATCTTATTTTTAGTAAAAAAGCGACTATTATTTGATTTAAAATAAATAAAATTAAATGATGTATCGTGCAACCTTTTAAATAATCACCTTGTCTAACCAAAAGCAGAGGGGAATCTGAAAAAATGCTTTCTGAGAAAAAACTTATTAATAAGTGTTTGAATAATGATTCAAAAGCTCAGAAAGAGTTGTATAACAGATATGCACCCAAAATGTGGGGTGTTTGTTTGAGGTTTGCAAAAAATTCAATGATAGCCGAAGATCTCCTTCAGGAGGGGTTTATCAAAGTTTATAGCAAACTCGAACAATACACACACGAAGGTTCTTTTGAAGGTTGGATTAGGCGTACCATGATAAATACAGCCATTAATTACTTCAAAAAAAACATTAGCTCTTATAACGAACAGGTTTATGATGATGTTATTTTTAAAGAAGGAATTAAAGAAAATGCTATAGATGGAATGGCAGTTCAAGAGCTATTGAGCATAATTCAGGAATTGCCAGAAGGTTACCGTTTGGTTTTTAACCTTCATGCAATTGAAGGTTATACTCATAAAGAAATTAGCAATATGTTGCATATATCAGAAAATACGTCTAAATCTCAATTATCAAGAGCAAGAAATGTTCTGCAAGAAAAGATAAGGAAAAAGAATTTATAAATGAATGAAGCATACAACATAGACAAAGTTTTAGCAAAAAAACTAAAAAACTTTCAGCAGGCTCCTCCAAAAGAAGTTTGGACGAAAGTTGCTGCCGGTATTGGTACTAGCGGACTTGCTGTTGGGACTGCAAAAGCATCTCTTCTTGCTTCCATATTTTCAAACAGATTTTTCAGATATGGAGTGCTTGCAGGAGCAGGAATTATTATAATCGGATTAATAATCGGTCTTTTAAATAATTCAAAAAATAATAACTTAGCAGTAAAAAAAGAAAAAATATCTATTGTTTCGAAAAAAGCAAAGCAAGCAGATGATTTTGACAGCAAAAAGGAAATTATAATATCTGAAAACAATATTAAGCCGAATAAACAAAAAGAAGTTATACCTAATTCTAATAAAACAGAATCAAATATAGCAGAAAAAAACGAATATGTTAATGCAGATAAACAACAAAATATTAATGAAGAACCTATAGCTGATAAATCAGAACCTATTTCGGCTAAGGTTGTAGAAAAAAATGTAGTCCAATCTGAAATGGAAGAAAATAATATTCTTGCTGTTAACAACAATATACCCGAACCTAAACCGGAAATCAATAATGAGCGAATTAAAATAAAAGAAACACCCAATTTTACAAATCAACCCAAAACACCAATTAATCCAATAGTTAAGGAAGACCAAAAAGAAAAGGAAATAACTCAATCCCAGGAAGAAAATCCTGAAAAAATAATTCAGAAAAATAACTCTAAGCAAGATCCACCAAAAACAGAAGAAATAATTGAAAACCCTAATCCTCAGACTTCATCAGAGCCATCTCTGCCTATCAACAGGATAGAATCACCATGGTCAATCGGAGGATATTTTACAAAAGATTATATTTTTAATTCTGCAGATTCAAAATCTGAAATCAAAAACAGTTATTCCTTTGATATTCAAACATCATATAAATTAAAAAATTATGTTTTTCAAACAGGACTTGGTTTTGATTTGTCGGAAGATAATTGGGATTACATTATTAAATATAAAAGAAACGAAGCTCTTGGCTCGTATGATAATGTTGATTCTGTTTATTTCTCTACCTTTATTGATAGTCTTGGACAAGTGCATGTTGTTCCTCATTTTATTACATCAACAGAAACAGTTTATGATTCAATAAGTCATTCACTTATTGACCAGTCCAGTAATCATTATTATTATATGCATATTCCGATGATTGTAGGATATAAAATAAAGGATTTTAAGAAATGGAATGTAATGATAAAAGGGGGAGCAATGTATTCTGTTTTAATTCACAAGAAAGAGCCAACAATTGGTTATTATGACAGTGATATCAGGGTTACAAGTGTTGACGATAAAAAACTTTTGAGGATAAAAACAAATATGCATTTATTATTAGGATTTGAATTTGAATATTTGATTTCAGAACGACTTAGCTTGTCTTTTGAACCTATAATAAAATATTACATGAAATCTATATATAACAGTAATAGCTTAACAACAAAACAACCATATTCTGCCGGACTAAAAGCCGGTCTTATTTATAACTTTAAATAATTAGTAAAAAGGGAATTAAGATGCAAAACAATATATATAAATTAAAATTTATTAGAATAAAATTAATTTTATTATTGATTTTTATTTCAGTATTTGGCTTTTCACAGCAGCTAAGTCAAGTTCATGTTAGAGGAACTATAACAAATACGACAGATGGATTACCAATTTCTAATAAGTTGGTTCAGATTATAATATCTGATAGTTTAGGTGGAGCAAACCAAGACCTTTATTCTAATTCTAATGGATATTTTGAAGATGTTTTTATCGCTTCACCTATTGATGGAGTAGTGATTGTTTATGTTTATGATTGTGATGGAAATGTGTCGAGTCAGGTTTTTTCGTTTACAGGAAATACTACTTTGACAGCAAATTTTGTTATTTGTCACAAATCTCCAAAAAATTGCAATGCTTATTTTACTTCAGAACTGGATACAGCTTATCCAATGGTAAATTTATTTCATTTTACTGACAGCTCTACTGCATCAGATAGTATAATATCCTGGAATTGGGATTTTGGCGACGGACAAACATCAACAGCACAGGATACTCACCATATATATTATTTTCCTGGCATATATAATGTTTGCTTAAATATTCAGACAACAGAACCATGCTCTTCAACATATTGCCACACAGTTAATGCATCAAATACAGGTTCAGACTCATGTAACGCAGATTTTACTTACCAGCCTCACCCAACAAATCCTTTAGGTTATTATTTCTTTGATAACTCTACAGTTCCAGCTCCAGCTTTTCTTGCCGATTGGGTTTGGATTTTTGGTGATGGAGATTCATCCACTCTTGCATCCCCATATCATGAGTATGGACAAAAAGGAATTTATGAAGTGAAATATGGGATTGTAACATCCGATACTTGTGTTGATTTAAAGGTTGATACAATTTATGTTGATACTATTATGTCGAACACTTGTCAGGCGGCATTTCAATTTGTTCATGACACAACATCATCACATCCTTACGAAGTTGATTTTACTGACAATTCAAACGCCCCGGGTTCTTCTGTTGTTTCCTGGTATTGGTATTTCGATGATGGCACAGCAGATACTTTACAGCACCCTACCCATCAGTATTTATGTGCAGGCATTTATAAGGTCAAACTTACAATATTAACCGCCGATTTATGTTCATCGACTTTAATACAGGAAATTAATGTTGGAAATCCTAAAAAATATATACTTGGTGGTCATGTGTTTTCTGGTTTGTACCCTCCCATTGATACAGGAATTGCCTATTTATATAAAGCATATGGCAATTTTATTGTACCCATTGATACAATGACATTTGGTAGCTTTGGATTTTATTATTTTATTGATGTTTATGAGGGATTTTATAAGGTGAAGGTTGCCCCTCTTCCAAGCTCTATTTATTATAATTCAAATGCACCAACATATTATTCAGATAAATTATTATGGTTAGATGCAAGTCCAATATTTTTAAATAGCTATAATATAGCTATGAATGTTCATCTCATTGGAATTTCACCTTCAACAGGTTCAGGTTCTATTAGTGGATTTGTAACACAAGGATCAAAAGGTCAAAAAACAGCCTCGCAAATTGAAAATGTTGAAATATTGCTATTGGACATGTCAGGTAATCCGGTAAAATACACCTATACAAATAGTAGTGGAGACTTTAGTTTTACTAATTTAGCTTTTGGCACATATGATGTTTATGCAGAAGCCACAGGTCTTTATACAAATCCGGTTGAGGTTACACTTAACCAAAGCAATCCTAATGTTTCAGGAGTTATTTTACAAGTAAAAGACAGTAGCATAACAGGTGTTGTTTATTATGATTACAATCCGATTACTTCTATAGGAAATATCTATCCAAATCCTATTGATAAAAATATCAACATTGAATTTGACGTTGTTTCAACCACAAGCTTCAATATTTCAATATTTGACATTATTGGAAGAAAAATAATAAACGAGGAAATTATTCTTGGAAGTGGAGCCCAAACTATAAATATTCCTGTCGATTATTTAAAAGCAGGAATTTATATTTTAGATATCAAATCAAAAGATGGAAGCGTTTCCAAAACTCAAAAAATAATAAAATAAATTTCTTATAAAATAGCATTTGAATTTTAATATGCTGTTGTTCTGTTAATTAAAAAGCACAATCGTTTTTAACTCTACATTTTGGGTTGTTTGTTGATAACTTATGCAACCATTTTTATGTTTAAGTTGTCTATATTATTGTGAAAAGCAAGAGGAATTTTTTAGGGTTAAATAATTTCAATTGTTTCCTGTTTGTTTATTTTTTAATTGTTTAACAAGCCTGAATAAA
>JAIPBB010000139.1 GCA_021739805.1 Saprospiraceae bacterium
GCCAATGCTTGTGCGTGATTTCCTGATGAATGTGTGCAAACTCCATTTTTTAATTCTTTATCATCTAAAGAAAAAACCGCATTTACAGCTCCACGTGATTTAAAAGCTCCGACTTTTTGGAAATTTTCACATTTGAAAAATAATTCTGCACCAAAAAATTCATTTAAAAGTTCAGAAGAAAGGACAGGGGTCTTGTGAATGAATTTATCTATGCGTTTTGCAGCAATAACAATATTTTCTTTTCTAATGTCCAGATACTCTTTAATATTATTATTTGAAATCATTAGTTTTTTTTATGATAAGAAGTAAAAATAACAAATAACAAGCTCCAAAATACAAATAATATTCAAAACTCAAATTCTAAATTCTAAAACCTAAATCCGAAATCCGAAATAAATTCAAATGAAATAAATTCAAATTTCAGAATCTATTTTGAATATTTAGAAATTGAAATTTGGGATTTATTTGTTATTTGATTTTTGTCATTTGGAATTTGTGAAAATTAATTTCTAAGATGTATAATTACTCAATTGCAGAATATTAATACAAAATAAAGAAAACTTATTTACAACTACATTTTCATTTTTTTCTCAAGTTCGTCAACGTAATTTTTGAATTGCTTGTCAGTTTCCATTAGATTGTTTACTGTTCTGCATGCATGAAGAACTGTAGCATGGTCTTTATTTCCGCAATGAAGTCCGATAGTAGCAAGTGAAGATTTCGTCATTTTCTTCGAGAAATACATAGCAATTTGTCTTGCCTGAACTATTTCTCTTTTCCTTGTTTTTGAAATAATAAGTTCAAGCGGCAAGTTGAAATAATCACTAACAATTTTTTGGATATAGTCGATAGAAATTTCCCTGGAAGTGTTTTTAACAAATTTATCAATCATTTGTTTGGCTAAATCCAAAGTGATTGCTTTTTTGTTTAATGATGATTGGGCTAAAATAGAAATTAAAGCTCCTTCAAGTTCTCTCACATTTGTTGTAATGCTGTAAGCAAGATATTCAATAACTTCTCTTGGAATTTCAACACCATCATGGTAAAGCTTTTTTTCAAGTATTGCAATCCTGGTTTCAAGGTCAGGAAGTTGAAGGTCGGCAGATAAACCCCATTTGAACCTGGATAACAGCCTTGGCTTCATCCCTTGCAATTCAACAGGTGGTTTGTCAGAAGTTACAATTAGTTGCTTTCCTTTTTGGTGCAAGTGGTTGAAAATATGAAAAAACACATCCTGAGTCTTGTCTTTACCTGAAAGGAATTGAATGTCATCCAGTATTAATACATCTATCATTTGATAGAAATGGGTGAAATCGTTTTGGTTATTATTTCTTGTTGCTTCAACAAACTGTTGAAAAAATTGCTCGGTTGAAACATAAAGGACAGTTTTGTCAGGAAAGTTGTTTTTAACTTCCAGCCCAATTGCGTGTGCAAGGTGTGTTTTACCCAGTCCTACATTACTATATATCAATAAAGGATTAAAGGCAGTTTTTCCCGGATTTTGCGAAACTGCAAAACCAGCTGATCGTGCTAATCTATTACAATCACCTTCAACAAAATTATCGAATGAGTAGGATTCAACTAATTGAGACTGAATTTTTATCTTTTTTAATCCTGGTATAATAAAAGGATTAGGAATGCTTTTAGACTTTTCCTTGTTCAGATCAATTGGCATGGTTACATACGGGTTATTAGTTGCTATTCTATTTGAAGTAGGAACATTGATAGTGTATGGTTGCTTGTTGTTATTTGTATTATCCATGATAATACTATACTCAAGTCTTCCCTCAGAACCTAATTCTTTTTTAATTGTTTTTTTAATCAAAGTAATAAAGTGTTCTTCAAGCCATTCGTAAAAGAACTGGCTTGGAACCTGTATCGTAAGAACATTATTGTCGAGCCTGATTGGTTTAATAGGTTCGAACCATGTTTTATAACTTTGAAAATTTATGTTGTCTTTTATAATCTGAAGACAATTGTCCCAAACTAGATTATAATTTTCTCTCATTATTGGTTAAAAATATTAAAATTGTGGTTTGTTTATTCCGTGTCTAAAATTAAGAAAAAAACTAATGTTTCAAACAAAATCTAAAAAATTAAACAATTTTTTTTGAAAATAAAATTCTCTTGAGTTTTTCTTGAATTTATTAACAAAATTCTTTGAAAAAAAGTTTGAAAATAATTTTATTTTATATTGTATTTCGTTAAAAAAAGCCGTATATAATGCGTTGAAATCTGTATTGATTTATTTCAAAAAATAATAGTCTAATCTACCGAGATTTATGCCTCCAAAACCACTTTGAACAACCAGTATTTTATTATTTATATTATTAGATACGTAAGTTGGTTTGTCAAGGAATTTATGAGAATGTCCACCTATGATTAAATCAATGTTTTTTGAATTTTTAGCAATTATTAAATCGCTAACCATTTCATTACTATAAGAGTATCCAAGATGCGATAAGCATATAACCAAATCACATTTAAGTGTTTCTTTCATATAATCAGAGGTTTCAATAGCCCTACTTAAAGGGTCGGTACACACGGTTTTTCCATATGATTTTTTTCCAACTAATCCGTCAAGTTTTACACCTAATCCAAACACTCCAATTTTAAGTTTTTCGACTTCAAATATTTTAAATTTATAAATTTTTTCATTTAAAATGGTTTGTGAAAAATCATAGTTAGAAGATACAAAATTGAAGCTAGCTAATTCAACTAATTTGTTGAGTTCGGATAGGCCATTATCGAATTCATGATTTCCTATTGTTGCTGCATCATATTTCATTTCATTCATTAATTTTATTTCCGGCTCCCCTTTGAATAAATAATAATATGGAGTGCCCATTGAAAAATCGCCGGCATCAAATAGTAAAACATTCTTTTCTTCTGAACGGATTTTTTTAATTAAAGCTGTTCTTTTTGCAAAACCACCCAAGCCGGGATAAAATGGGTCATTGTCGGGAAAAGGCTCGATGCGACTATGAGTGTCGTTGGTGAATAATATTGTTAGCTTCACTGCTTTGTGCCTAGAGCTTAGTAATATCAACACTATTGCTAAACAAATGACAAATAAAACTAATATGATAATTCTTTTATTCTTCATTATAGATTCTATTATCCAAAGATGAATTAATTTCAATTCCACCCTGATTTTTCTCAATTATAAAGTCAATTATTGCATCCCTTCCTAATATATTCAGCTCTTGTCTTGAAATTGGATTTGTAAGAAAGGTCATATCATCTCCTCCATTTGCCAGATAATCGTAAGTTAATACGATATAGTTTTGATTTTTATTAAATGCTTTGCCATTTATTAAAACATTAACAGGCGAAGAAGATTTAATACCCATTTGTAGCCCTGAAACCGGTAGTCCACCTGTTTTTGCTATATAATCAAGCATTAGTTTCACATCTGCTCCGGCTAATTCCAGAACAACTAATTTATTTTCGAATGGCATTAATTCAAAAATATCGGCACGTTTAATTGCACCTTTTCCAATATTTTTTCTAAGACTTGCAATATTTATCATGCAAAAGTCAATAGGTTTTTTATCCTTATTATTATATGTGTTATTTGCTCTTTCCAACAAAAGGTCAGCTACGAAATTATTCATTATTCCTTCAGGCAGAGATATTGTTAAATCCTTCGATGCATAAGCAATAGTATCGCTCATCAATGAATCGAGTTTTTGTTTATAAGGTGCTATGATTTCCAATGCCACCGAATCATCAGCAATTTTAAGGTTGCTATCAAGTCTAATTAACTCATAATCTGTGTCAACAACTTTGTAATTTGAATCGCATGAAACAAAAATTAGCAATAATAAACTACTTATAAATAAGACTGATTTTAACTTTTGCATAAATGGATTTGAAAAATTAAATACTTTTACAAGATTAAAAAAATGTTGGGAGTTATAAAAGGAATATCTCAATTTTATTATTGGATGTGGGGATTGATTGATTGTTCGATTGTTCGATTGTTCGATTGTTCGATTGTTACATTGTTAAATTGTTAAATTGTTTACCCTGTGGAATGTAAAACGAAGTGCAACTATTCCAACAGGGTTAAATTGTTCATGGTCGTTCAACCTTATATGTTCTTTTATGCCTTTTATGGTTTAATGTTTTTTTTGGATAAATGGTTAAATGGTTACATTGTTAAATGGTTTACCCTGTGGAATGTAAAACGAAGTGCAACTATTCCAACAGGGTTAAATTGTTACCTTGATTGATGTTGCAGAATGATTAATCTTATATGTTCTTTTATGCCTTTTATGGTTTAATGTTTTTATGGTTTAATTGTTAATTGTTAAAATAAAATATCATGATAATATCAGAAACAAAAATAAGAATTCGATATGCCGATACTGATAAAATGGGATTTGTGTATTATGGTAATTATCCAACTTATTACGAAGTAGCAAGGACTGAAGCTCTTAGAGAACTTAATTCAAGTTATAAACAACTGGAAGAAGATGGTATTTCTATGCCTGTTCACAGCATGAACATAAAATATATTAAGCCTGCTTTTTATGATGATTTAATTACTGTAAAGACTTTTATCAAATCAAGACCTGAAAGATTAATGGTTTTCGACTATGAAATTTATAATCAAAATAATGAATTATTAAATAAAGCAACAACAACACTTCCTTTTATTTCAATTGAAACAGGAAAACCCTGCCGACCACCTGAATGGTTTTTGAAATTGTTTGATGGGTATTTTTAGTTTGATTAGAAAGATTTTTGATGACCATACGAAAGCTTGTATGCTGCCACTATGAAATATAGAGTGGTACGTGAAAGATTCGAACACCAACTGTGGTGAAAACCCCTATATGGTAAACTACCGATAGAAAGTACAAACTAATTATTAAAAAATTGTTGACAAATAATTAATTATTATTTCTTTTTTGTATTCCAGTGAATCATTTTGAAATAAAAAATATTGTGAAGTAATAGAGTTTTTCGATTTTACAGCCAAATAAATATTTCTATTTGAAAATAAAATAACACTGTCATTAATTTCCTGATATATGTCAAAATATTTGTTCAAATATTTTGTACTGTCGTCAACGTTAAAAGGTATACCCTTTATACAAAAACTTTTATCTTTAACAAATATAGCATCTATAATTTGATTAGTATCACTGTAGTACCATGGCAGTTTCGAAAATGACACAGCTACATCTGCTATTACGGTAGGTCCTACTTTTAATGGTTTATTAAGAACATGAATACTTCCATGATATTGATAAACTTCTTTCTCATTCATAAAAGGCATCTTGTTCATTCTACTCGTAGTTGTACGTCGTGCATCCCAATTCTCAATAAAGTTCTTATATGATGGCATTTCTAAAATTGGCAATAATTCTTTTTCTAATTTCAAGGCACTATCCTGCGTATATACTGTATCCAACAATGGTTTGAATGTTTCAGTATTGTTCTTTCTATTATTAGAAGTACAGCCTATTACTAAGCTTAGAACAATAATTTTACATGTAATTTCAATAGGTTTCATAAGCAGAACATTTCATTTTAAGTATTTCTGGAACCAACTTGGCTGGAGTTCGTCTCCCGACGATTGACCTAATCTCATCATTACAAATTTAACAAATTTTCTTATATGAAATTTTTTATGATTGATAGATTCAAGATTTTAAAAAATAATTTTTTTATATTTATTTTATGGAATACAATGTAATTATAAACGAGAAGTAAAATTGTTCGAATTATTTTTTTGTATCACTTGTTGTGAGACGAAGGCAAGCTATGATACGATCGTTTTTAATATGCAGCATCCTTAATCATCCTGAATTTATCTCCATCTTTTCCTCCGTAAATTACAGAAAAATCTATTACCCATTCTCCATTTATCTTTTGTCCACTAATTGTACCATTGTGGATGCGATAATAACCGTCATATTTTGAATTACAGTCATGAAATACAGCCACTTTTAAACTGTCAAATAATTCCGTATTAAAATATGAAAATTTATCAATAACTGTATTATCTGGTATTTCTATTATAATTTGTTTATAACAATCCTCGTTACGAAAAAATGATGAATGTAAAATATGATCTTCTTCCCAGACTTTATTTTTTGACCCTTTTCCAAGTGAATAAGGTCGAATATTGCTGTAATTATCATTATGCGTTAAAATTAAATAATCTCCTTGCACGACTATTCCACTTTCTTCTACTTCCCAAGAAGAACTGTTTTCTTTACTACAACTTACTATAAAAATTACTAGTAATATTAGTGATATATTTAAGTTTTTTAGCACTATTTAAATTTTAGTTGATGCTTATCTGCTGACAAATCTACAAATCCCATCATTAGACAAATTAACGAAATTTCTAAAATAATATTTTCATAATTGATAGATTCAAGATTTTAAAAATAATCTTTTTGTTATATCTATTTCATGAACTCTTTGTAATGATAAAAAGAATTAAGATTGTTCAAAATATTTTTATGTAATTCGTCTAGAGACGAGCACCAGTATAGGTTCCACCAATAGCCCCATGCCATTGAAATATCTTGGCATTTATAAATAGTGAAGAAAATATTAAAATTAGAAAAGTAGTATATTTTTTCATAATTGCTTTGTTTTGCTATTTAAACTAATGTAATTTAAATTTTAATAAACTTAAATGTTTTATTCCCTTTATCAGTTGATACATTAATGAAATACACTCCCTTGGCAAGCTCAGAAATATTTATTCTATTAGAAGTTATGTCAATTATATTTAGCGGTTTTACAATTTTACCATATAAATCTGTAATCCAAATTTCCTGAAATTTTATATTTCCCTGTATATTGATATTAATAAAATCATCAGCTGGATTAGGATAAATAGAAATATTCCAGTCGGGATTAAACTTTTGATTTACAGATGTACTATAGGTGAATTTTCCAAACCAAATATCATTATATCCACCATAAGAATTAACCGTAGTTGTACCAAATAGAGGAACTCCGTTACCACCAATCTGTGATGTAATATAAATCTCATTTGGAGCAGTGACCCTGAAATTGTAATATATACTTGAGAAACTGGTTGACGGGATATAATCAAGTAAATTCCCCAAAGTATCAAGCTTTAATAGAAAATTATGATTACCAGGATTTGCAGGATAGTAAACATTATTGTAATAAATACCTGTATCACTATATTGGTTGCCAAAACAATAAAAATCACCAATAGAATCAGTTGTTAATCTAAGTACGGATTTTTGCGAATAACTTTTTGCTGAATTTAGCCACTTACCAACTCCATGATAATCTGTCTTAACAATAAAAATGTCTTTAGAAAAAGTAGTTTGATTAAGTCTATGCTGAGCTGGCAGGTTGAAAGCAGAAAAAGTTAATGAAAAAAAAGAGCCGGTAAAGTAGATGTTATCTTTATTATCTATTGTAAAAAAGACATATTCAAAATCATCATTTGAGATAAAGGGAATATATTCAAGGAAATCTCCATTTTTATTAAACCTAATAATAAAAAACTTATAAGAATCAGTAGCTATAAATTGACTGTCAACATAAACAGAATCAATTGTTTTATTGCAAAGAAGATTAATATTTCCATGTCTGTCAGTTTGGATTTTGCACAAATCAGGAATATTTTTAATTGTTCTTGTCCATTTAATATTTCCGCTTGACTCAAAATCACAAATCTTTAAATTATTAGTGGTTGAAGTTACATTTCCTAAAGAATCTTTAACATCTGAGATGTTAGATGAGCAAGTAATAATATTATTGTCATCAATAATATCCAAGCCTGCCTTAATTCCAAAGCTATCTCCGTTTGAAAAGGGTTTACCCCAAAGAAAATTTCCATTGGAATTATATTTCAATAATATAGCACCTGCATCAGTTGGCCATGTCCAAAAAGTATCATTATCAATTGTAAGCCAAAACGGAGAGTTATTAATAATTAAATTATAAATATTTTGATTTGAATCAGTTCTAACATCTAAGCCAATAGCATCAGAAGTGTATTGTGCATCACGCACAAAAACCGGATTACCTAAATTGTCAAATTTTCCTAAGAAAAAATTCATTATACCTCCACCGACATTGGTTGCAAGAACCTGAGTTCCAAATTTAAGGTCGGGGGATGAATAATTTCCTGTAATATATGTATAACCATCTGAACCAACCCAAATTGAATTGGGAAACTCATAATCATTTCCACCAATAGATCCCTGCCATTGAAATGTTTGGGCATTTACAAGTTGTGAGCAAATTATATAGATTAGTATTGCGGCATATTTTTTCATAATTGTTTTGTTATAAATTCTTCCACAAATATAATTATATTTCACTAATAATATATCAATGATGAAAATAATATAATTTCTCAAATAAAAGTTTGTAAGTTTGAGTCAAAGTTAGAATTGTGATTTTTTAGTTTGGATAACACTTCGGTTTTGCTCACGAGCAAACCAGAAACGAGCAACGAGTAACGAGTAACGAGAAACAAGAAACAAGTAACCAGAAACGAGCAACGAGTTAAATCGTCCTCAAAAACCTAATTTTCACCCCCTGAATCTTAGCCAACTTTTCATAAATCTGATTTGTTTCTCCTTTTCTTACCGAAATAACTATTCTGCATTTTAGTTCAAATTCAGTTTCAATTTGGTTGAGATTATCGTCCTTAATGATTTTCATTACATCATTCATCACAGGATAATCATATTCAATTTCATAAACGTCATTTACAGTTTTTGTAATGATTTCAGCATTTTGAAGTGCTTCTTTTGTTGCTGTTCTGTAAGCATTAATTAATCCGGGAATTCCTAGTTTTGTTCCTCCAAAATAACGTATTACAACAACCAAAGTATTTGTTAAATCATGAGACAATAATTGGCCGTGAATTGGCTTTCCTGAGCTTCCTGACGGCTCACCATCATCATTAACACGATAAGCGGATTTATCAGAACCTAAAATATATGCATAGCAATGATGCCTTGCATCGTAATATTCTTTTCTTAATTCCTGAAGTATTTCTTTGATTTCGTCTTCTGTTGTCACAGGATAAGCTTTTGCAATAAATTTGCTACCCCTGTCCTTGAAAAGTCCTTCAGATGGTGATTTAATGGTTTTATATGTGTCTTCGAATAGCATTCTTAATTAATATTTATTTCGGTGTTTAATTTACATTTTTTTATTATTCGGTTGTCATTAAGTAGTCATTAAGTGGTCATTATGTTGTCATTAAGTTGTCATTCGGTTGTCATTTAGTAGTCATTCGGTAGTTATTCAGTTGTCATTTAGTAGTCATTCGGTAGTTATTCAGTTGTCATTCAGTGGTCATTCGATTGTCATTCGGTTGTCATTAAGTGGTCATTCAGTTGTCATTTAATTGTCATTCTGTTATCATTCAATTGTTACAAAAACTGCTTTAAATGACGCCCGAAGGGCAAATGACGCGAAGCAAATGACACGAAGTAAATGACACGAAGTAAATGACACGAAGTAAATGACCGTATTAAAATTCCAGGAATCCAAGAACAAGTAAATAATAATAAATAACTCTTACATTAAATCTAGCACCAAATCCGCATACGCAATAATCAAAATCGCAATAACTGCTAATGCAATTCCAATCCAATTAATGAGTTTCAATCTTTCTTTAAAAATTAAAAGTCCGACAAAGGTTGAAGTTAGTACAAAGCTAACATTAAAAACAGGAAAGAAGAATATGCTGTCGAACATTCCCATTCCCTGGAAAATATAATATGTTGAACCAAAATTCAATAATCCCAGTAATGTTCCCGCAATTACGTCTTTTCTGGTAATTTTGGTTTTGAATTTAATAACATTAAAAAGTAAAATTATGGAGCCAACAACTAGTGCTGCAAGAAAAATTGTCGAAATAAAATACATACTTCCTTCGCTGCTTTTATGAGTGAAATTCGTGAATTTCAATAAGGAATCGTTTAATCCATTTGTGAAAAACAATAAAACGGGGAGAATAATATACCTTTTGTCGAAATTGAATATTGAATGTTTTGCCAGGGTTAGGTAAAATGCAATCAATGCGGCAATTATACCAAAAGATTTAAGCAATGTTAATGATTCACCATAAAGCATTAAACCGGCAGCAATAGGAATTACGACCGAAATTTTGGCCACTACCGCTGAAAAAGCAACTCCAATTTTTTGAGTGGAAACAGCAAATATATAAAAGCCGATAATAAAAGAAACTCCAACTACCAAGGCATTAAGAAACCAGGATTGTTGCGGTATTTCAAGGATAGAAATTTCTTCAGATGAAAATGTAAAGCCAAAAAAAGTGGCAACGACATAATTTACAACAATTGCACTTAAAATATTAATTCTGAACCTTTCAAATAGCTTGAAGGTGACAAAAATCAGGGTTGAAAAAATAACAGCAATAATTAAATATCCCATATCTTTTAAGTTAGGAGTTAGGAGTTACGAGTTTGGAGTTTTGCAATTGTTGGCTTATTTGAAATTACTGTTTGGTGTTTTGACATTTGTTTTTGGAATTTATTTGTCTTTTGTTTTTTGAAATTTATTTTTTTGGGTTTTCAAAGATATATAATTTATCATTTTCAAGTTGGTCTATTGATACAGGACTCAGGTTTAATGCAGGAGCTTTTAGCCCCCCTGTAAAAATTTTGTTTCCTATGAAGACTCTTGCTTCGTCCCACATCCCGGTCTTTATAAAAGATTCCAACAGCATTTTTCCACCTTCAATAATTATTGATTGAATTTGTTTTTTATACAAAGTTTCAATCACCTGATTTAAATAATCCGTTTCTTTATTTAGTTTAATAAATTCTGTGTTTTCTTTTGACTTGGTTTTTTTTGTTGAGAAAATTAGAGTAGGAGTGGAGTTGTCGAAAATATTCAAATCAAAAGGAGTTTCAAGTTTAGGGTCAAGCAGAATACGAAGCGGATTTTTCCCTGACCATTCTCTAACATCGAGTTTTGGATTATCGTTTATGGCGGTGTTGCTTCCAATCATTATCGCCTGTTCTTCGCTTCTCCACTTATGAACTAAAACTTTCAGTTTGGTGTCAGTTATCCAGTTAATATGTGCATTTTCTGATGAATTTCTTGGTAAATCAATAAATCCATCAAGAGTCTCAGCCCATTTTAAAATAATATAAGGTCTTTTTTTCTGATGAAAAGTTAAAAATCTTTTGTTCAGATTTTGGCATTCATCTATTAAAACATTCTCAACGACTTCAATTCCTGCATTTCTGAGTTTTTCAATTCCTTTTCCGGCAACTTCAACAAATGGGTCTTGTATTCCAATAACAACTTTCGGAATTTTATTTTCAATAATTAAATCAGCGCAGGGTGGAGTTTTTCCGTGATGGGAGCAGGGTTCAAGATTTACATAAAGTGTTGACACCTTTAAAAGCGATTCGTCCTTAACCGAATTTATTGCATTTACTTCAGCATGCGAACCGCCAAATTCTTTGTGATAGCCTTCTCCGATTATTTTCTCTTTATTCACAATAACACAACCAACCAAAGGATTAGGAGCAACATTACCAAGTCCGTTCTTTGCAAGTTTCAAACATCTTGAAATATATTTTTCCGCTGTGTGCATATTCAAAAAATTGAAGCTTCAAATTTACATTTTTTTAATTTCATAGTAATTTCTACTTTTTTATTTAGTTCTTTTTTTGGTAATACAGGAATTTATTAATTGCTAATATTTAATTCACTTCAAAAAGTTAAAAAATATATTGCCACTAAAACACCAAGTCACTAAGAATCACAAAGAGTTTCTTTCTACTGTTTAATTCTTTGTGTATCTTTGAGTTTATGTGACTTAGTGGCTAAAAAGACTTTTAAGAGATGATTCAAATTTTGAATTTGTGCTTTTAAAATTATTTTTTTTTTGTTATTTGTCATTTGTTTTTTAGTCTAAATTCGCAGTTAAGAAATACTATTTAAATGAAGGTTCGGTCGAATAAAATAGAAGATATTATTAAGTATTACAAAACTCAACTTACTGAATTCTATGATGAAAAGGAAGCAGAGAGTTTAGTAAAACTTGTCGTTAGACATTATCTAAATTTATCAAATACAGAGCTGATTCTTAATTATAATAAGCCTGTCAACGAATCGGATATGCTGAAAATCCATTTTGCCTATCGTGATTTAAAAGCCTATAAACCCATTCAATATATTTTAGGTGAAACTGAATTTTATGATTTAAAATTCATAGTAAACGATAATGTTTTAATTCCAAGACCTGAAACTGAAGAGTTGGTTGACTGGATAATTAAAGACCACAAAAACTCAAACCAAACATTAAAAATTTTGGACATTGGAACCGGAAGTGGAGCAATTGCAATTTCTTTAAAGAAAAACCTGCCCGATTCTGATGTCACAGCCATTGATATTTCAGCGAAAGCTTTGGAAGTCGCCAAAATAAATGCTGAGAAAAATTCTGTGGAAATAATTTTTGAAGAGCTTAACATTCTTGGCTCAAATGCTTATTCTAAACTTTCGAAGTTTGATGTAATTGTAAGCAATCCTCCTTATGTTCGCAATTCAGAAAAATCAAAAATGCAAAAAAATGTTTTGGACTACGAGCCACAAAATGCCCTTTTTGTTGAAGATAATGACCCATTAATGTTTTATAAAGCCATTACCAATTTTGCTAAAACTAATTTAAATCAAGGCGGAGAGCTTTACCTTGAAATTAACGAAGCTTTAGCTACAGAAACTGTATTATTATTAAAAGAAAAGGGTTTTTCAAATATTGAATTACGACAGGATATTAATTGGAAAGATAGAATGGTGAAATGTGAGATTAGGGTTTTAGGAAAAACTCACTGAAAATCAATATTTGTCGGGTTTTCTTGCAGACACTAAATAGAAATTTGGAT
>JAIPBB010000140.1 GCA_021739805.1 Saprospiraceae bacterium
GAAAGAACCAATGCTTGGTTAGATGCTTTTAAGGCTATTTTAGTTCGTTTTGAAACCAACAAAACTCATTGGAAAGCATTAAATTTACTGGCTTTTTGCGTCATTTTATTACGTCAACTTTAAACAACTTCATAATAATAAATTGAAATAAAAAAATTAATCCTGATTTTTTATAAAAGATTTTTTTGATAATCAAGATTATTGATATATGGCTATTTAGGTGATAATTTTACATGGATTTATATTGCTTGGTAATGTTGATTTTCAAATTAAAATTGTTTCATTCTCCTGTTAGTCTATTCAATAAATCTATTTCTCAATTCATGATTTGGAATCATGCAGCTCTGTCTTTTGCCAAAAATTTTATAACGTGATTTTGCAATCAAATCATAAAAGAAATCTCTTATTGGTTTTGGTATAATAATAAGGCTGTAAAGCAATTTCCATGGGAATTTAAGTTCTTTAAGAACCTTCAAAACAGCAGTTGATTTAATGTAAATTTCACCATCAATAAGGCAAACAATAGATTTTAACTCATCAGTTGGTAAGCTTGATTCCTTTAAGATGATTTGTCCGGCAGCACTTTGAATTGATGCAAATTTGAATTTGGAATTATAATCTCTTTTTATTGTGAATAAAACCGAAGCATTACACAAATTGCAGATACCATCAAATAGTATAGTATTATTATTTATAAATCTGTCCATTTTGTTATTGTCAAAGAATGTAGCACAAGGGCTTCTGCCATTGGACTAATATTCATATCCACAAATCTGACTTTATATTTTAGTTCATTATCCTTTTTAACTTTTTTTGTTCCCCAATTTATTAATCTTTCAAGCTTTTTCGCAGTTTTATAATCTTTAGCAATTAGTGCATTACTAAGTGCAAACTCATTAGCAGGAATGCTAAATCCATGGAAAATGGGACCTGAGTCAATATCTCCCATATTTGTTTTTTTATTATCATAACGTTCTCTAAATAGTCTGAAAATTATGTAGTTTTTGCTGAAATGCTTTTTGTAGTTTTGATATAATTCAATAGCAAATTCACTATCAAACTGATAGATAAACATTATACTCCAACCTAACATTGAGCCTCTTGGTTCTTCAACTGCTACTCCTGAAGTTGAATTTATTGTAGAATATAATACCCCTGTTTCTTTTTCAATATAATTTGCTTTAGCATATTCAACCCATTTCTTACAAATATTTCCATAATTGCTTCCGGTATTTTTACTATGAAGTTTTAATGATGCCAAAGCAACAGTATTATCCGGAATCCAAATTGAAGATAAGTAAGATTCTAGATTTAAAAATTCACATGCCTTGTATCTTTGAAATAAGGATTTTGAAATATTGTCATTAATAATATTAAATGAATTATCGTTTGACAAAAGCCTGTAACATCCCAACATTAAATTCAGATGACCAAGATAAAGAACTGAATAGCTGGGAAGTGAATCTTTAATAAGTGTTTGGCTTTCTATAGCGAAGGAGGAACTTATTTCAGAACTAAGAACTCTTTCAATTGAAGTTTTGATGTTTTTTACTGCTTGTTTTTTATAAGAAGTATCACGAATAGCCAGGTTTGTAAATGCATATGTTGAAAATGAATATGAAAAAAGCATCCATTCAGAATTTCCATAGCCCAAGTTCATAATTTCTGACTGAGAGTTTAATGGTTCCTGAATTACTCTTTCCAGATAATTCACTCTTTTAATAATTTCTTTGTGATTTGGATATTTAAAGCTTTGGGCTTGAAGAATTGCTATCCAGCTTATGAAAAGAATAAATAACAAAAATATAATTTTAGTTCTGAGTTTTAACTTCTTCATGTAAGATGAGATAATATGTAATAATTATAACAAGGTTTTGATTTGTTTATTTTCTTAAGACATTTTATTATAAAATGGAATCCCAACTATTATTTGCTTAAATTTTCCATATTTGTTGAAAATAAATATTATTATGTAACCACCGGATTCATTACCCAGCTAGAGCTTGTCTCCAGACGAGTACCCTTGTCTCTTATCAGACAAATTTAACAATTTTATTATTATAAAATATTTCATACAACAAACATTAATAAATTTTAAATAATAATAGTTTAGATGATTGATTTTATGTAGGAACTGATGCGTCACTCGTCTGGAGACGATTGACAGTTGGGTTTCTTTTTATCGTGAATAGAACTGAAGCATTATACAAATTACAGATACTATCAAACAAGATAAATCAGTCGGGGCTTCAATTAAGTGAAACTCCGACTTTAGGAAAACGGCAGTCCATGCGTATAATAGACACAGGGTGAATATAAAACCATTTAAAACTTATTTGCAAATTTTGAATTTATAAAGCAAATATCATTCACCCCGTGACTTGAAAATTCTCAATTACAAAAGAACAATCTGTGAATCTGTGGCAATTTTGTTCAAAACATCACCAAATTTTTCAATTCATATTTTCCAAAAAACATTAGTTTTGCCCCGTGGAAAATATACTTGAACATCTAAACGAAGCTCAAAGAAAAGCTGTAGAAAATATCACCGGTCCTACTATGGTTATCGCTGGTGCAGGCTCAGGAAAAACAAGGGTTTTAACATACAGAGTTGCACATTTATTAAATTGTGGTGTTGATGCTTTTAACATACTTGCTTTAACTTTCACCAACAAAGCTGCTCGTGAAATGAAAGACAGGATTATTAAGCTTGTCAAGGATAATGATGCCAGAAATGTTTGGATGGGCACTTTTCACTCGATATTCGCCAGAATTCTCAGAATTGAAGGGCACAGGCTTGGTTATACTTCAAATTTTACGATTTACGACACTGATGATTCGAAAAGTTTGATTCGTTCAATTATTAAAGAACTGGAATTAGACATTAAAATATATACTCCGGGTTATGTTTTGCATAGAATTTCTTCGGCAAAAACCAGTTTGATTTCGGCTGAGGAATATTTTAACAATCCTGAACTTATGAATGCTGATAGAATGGCAGGCAAAGGAGAAACCGGCAAGATATTTCTACAATATGCAAATCGTTGTAAAAAGGCAAATGCCATGGATTTTGATGATTTGCTTTACTACACTAATGTTATTCTCCGTGATTTTCCCGATGCACTTTTAAAATATCAGAAAAAATTCAAATATATTCTGGTTGATGAGTACCAGGATACAAATTATGCTCAATATCTTATTATAAAAAAACTTGCTGCAAGAGAAGAAAATATCTGTGTTGTTGGCGATGATGCTCAAAGTATTTATGCTTTCCGTGGTGCGAATATTCAAAATATTTTAAATTTAAAAAGAGACTATCCTGATTTAAAAACATTTAAACTTGAGCAAAACTATCGCTCTACAAAAAATATTGTTAATGCCGCAAACAGTATTATCAGTAATAATCAAAACCAAATAACAAAAGAAATTTGGACTGAGAATGATGAAGGTAACAAAATTAAACTTCTCAAAGCAAACACTGATAACGAAGAAGGAGCTTTAGTTGCAAATTCAATTTTTGAAGCTAAAATGAATCATCAGCTTAAAAATGAAAGTTTTGCGATTTTATATAGAACAAATGCACAATCAAGGTCTTTTGAAGAATCTCTTCGAAGGCTTAATATAGCTTATAGAATTTACGGTGGTCTTTCCTTTTACAAAAGAAAAGAAATAAAAGACCTTTTGGCATATTACCGACTTGTCATAAATTTGAATGACGAAGAAGCTTTGATGCGGACAATTAATTATCCGGCTCGAGGAATTGGCAAAACAACAATGGAAAAGATAGTTGTTGTAGCCAATAAACTCAATATTAGTCAATGGGAAGTCATTGAAAAAATTAACACTTACGTACCCGAAATTGCATCAGGCACACGACAAAAACTTGGCAATTTTGTAACTATGATTAAGAGTTTTGCTGTCGGTTTGAAAACAAAAAATGCTTTTGATCTGGCAAAACACATTGCATCTTCAACAGGAATATTAAAGGAGCTTTACGAGGATAAATCACCGGAAGGCATGAGCCGTTTTGAAAATATTGAAGAACTACTTAATGCCATCAAAGAATTTTCAGAAAAAGAAAGCAATGACGTTGTTTTGATTGATAATGAACAGGACAATAATTCTATCAGAACTCTTGATGAATTTATGCAGGACATTGCACTTTTGACCGATGCTGATACTAAAGACAAAGACAATACCGATACAGTTTCATTGATGACAATTCATGCAGCAAAAGGCCTGGAATTCCCTTATGTTTACATTGTAGGTTTAGAAGAAAACCTTTTTCCATCAATTCAATCACTTGGTGCAAGAGAAGACCTTGAAGAAGAACGACGGCTGTTTTATGTTGCAATAACCCGTGCCGAAAAACAATCCACAATTTCTTATGCAAACAGCAGATATCGCTGGGGAAATTTAACCATTACGGAACCAAGTAGGTTTATTGATGAAATAGATGAAAAATACATTGATATACCACAAAAACCATCATTTGACAAAGGAACATTTGTTTTTGATAAAAAAGTGGAATCAACTCCATTTGCAAAGCAAACCTTTAACACTATCAATAAAAAAAATCTGAAAAAAGTTAACCAGGCAGCAACACCTGCTGATAATGCTTTGAGCCTTGATTTGCAAGCTGGAATGAAGGTAAAGCACGAACGTTTTGGCGAAGGAAAAGTTATTAATATTGAAGGAAGTGGTTCGAATAAAAAAGCTACAGTATTTTTTCAAAATGTAGGACAAAAGAATTTATTACTTCGGTTTGCAAAACTGGATATTATTGGTTGACGTTGATTGTTCAATTGTTCAATTGTTCAATTGTTACATTGTTCGATTGTTAAATAGTTACATTGTTCGACTATTCCATTGTTAAATTGTTCTACCTTTATAGACTTTTTTTCTAATTTCTAATTTCTAATTTCTAATTTCTAATTTGAGTTTTGTTTTTTCATTAATGAGCACTTTACAATATAATTTAACAACAATTTGCTTGTTCAAGAGTTTATTTCCTATATTTGCAACGAAATCAGAAAATCAAACCCGAAAAAGATAAAGACTCTATAAATTTGAAATAATTTCCAGAAATTTATTATCTTAAAAAACTTTAATAAAATCATTCCAAATGGATTATAATACTTCCCGAAACAAATTAATTATACCTGAATATGGCAGAAATATTCAAAAGATGATTGAATATGCCTTAACTATTGAAGACAGAGAAAAAAGAACCAAAACTGCACATTTGATAGTTGGTGTGATGGGTCAAATTCACCCGCTTCAGAAAGAAGTAGGTGATTTTAAACATAAACTTTGGGATCACCTTCATATGATTTCAAGATTCAAAATGGATGTCGATTCACCCTACCCTCCGCCACCTGAGAATGTTCTTGTTGAAAAACCTGAACAAATAACACACTATAGTAGCAAAATTAAATACAGATATTATGGTAGAAATGTTGAATTGATTGTTGAAAAAGCAATAGCATTTGAAGAAGGACCAGAGAAAGAAGCTCTTATTAAAACTTTAGCCAACCATCTAAAAAAATCTTATGTTGTTTGGAATCGTGATTCGATAACGGATGAAACAATTCAAGAGCATATTGATATTCTTTCAAAAGGTAAACTTGTTCTTGGCAAAGATGTTCAACTTGAATCTGTTGTTGACATTATGGCTAAAAACCAAAAAAAGAAAAAACCAACTGCTAAACAAAACTCATCATATAGTAAACCTAAGAGAAAGTATAAATAGAGTTTTGTTTCAGGTTTCAGGTTTCAGGTTTTAGGTTTCACACTTCGACTTCGCTCAGTGCATGGGTTTCAGGTTTCGGGTTTTAGGTTTCAGGTTTCGGGTTTCCGTCATTGCGAGTAAAACGAAGCAATCTGTTTGACATTAAAATTATGCAATAAATAAAAAAGAGATTGCTTCAGTCGTACCTCCTTCGCAATGACGCTTTGAACATTCCAAACACTAAATACCGAACACTGAATACAAAACACCGAATACCGAAATCGTTTTCAACAATTTTAGGTTAAAAAAAATCGTTTCCATCCTTATCAGCACCTAATTTTTGGTTATTTTTAACCCAAATAAAAAATTGATATGAGTACATTTGAAATTATTGGAGGAAACAGACTTAAAGGTGAAATTACACCACAGGGAGCAAAAAATGAAGCCTTGCAAGTTATTTGTACTTGCTTGTTAACCCCTGAAAAAGTTACAATTCACAATATTCCCAATATTGTTGATGTTAACAAACTTATCGATTTATTATCTTCTCTGGGAGTTAAGGTCGAAAAAATTGCTGAAGAATCTTACACTTTTCAGGCTGATGATATTGATATTGATTATATGAAATCGGATGAATATAAATCAAAAGCATCAGGATTAAGAGGTTCGGTGATGATATTGGGACCACTATTAGCAAGATTTCATAAAGCATATATGCCAAAACCAGGTGGTGATAAAATTGGAAGAAGAAGATTAGATACTCATATTATTGGCTTTCAAAATCTTGGAGCTAAATTCAATTATAGTCACTCAGATAATTTTTTCACTATTGAAGCCGAAGAACTTAAAGGTTGTTATATGCTTTTGGATGAAGCTTCGGTTACCGGAACAGCAAACATTGTGATGGCCGCTGTTATGGCAAAAGGAAAGACAACCATTTTTAATGCTGCCTGCGAACCCTATCTTAAACAACTTTGCACAATGCTGAACTGTATGGGTGCAAAAATCTCGGGAGTTGGCTCTAACCTTTTATGTATTGAAGGTGTGGACTCTTTGGGAGGTTGTGTACACACACTTCTAGCCGACATGATTGAAGTGGGCAGTTTTATTGGTCTTGCAGCAATGACAAAATCAGAAATTACTATTAAAAATGTCGATTATCTAAGTCTGGGAATAATTCCTGATGTTTTCAGAAAATTAGGCATTCATCTGGAACACAGAAACGATGATATTTATATTCCGGCCCAGGAAAATTATGAAATAGAAACTTTTATTGATGGCTCAATTTTAACAATAGCTGATGCTCCATGGCCCGGATTTACACCCGATCTTATTAGTATTATTCTGGTTATCGCAACACAAGCAAAAGGTAGTGTTTTAGTACATCAAAAAATGTTTGAAAGCAGGCTTTTCTTCGTTGACAAACTTATTGATATGGGTGCTCAAATTATTTTATGCGACCCACACAGAGCTACAGTAATAGGACTAAATCACCAAAATTGTTTAAGAGGAATTCAAATGACATCACCTGACATCAGAGCCGGTGTTGCTCTGCTTATTGCTGCCCTTTCGGCAAATGGAAAAAGTGTAATTCACAATATCGAGCAAATCGACAGAGGATATCAGAATATTGATAAAAGGCTAAGGGCTTTGGGGGCGGATATTGTGAGGAGATAGTCGTTAATCCTAAGGACTAGCTTCGCTTCGTCGGTGTTCAGTAATCAGTAATTAGTAATTAGTATGCAGAAAGCATTATGCAATATGCAATAAGGCGGTAATTGTATTTACTCTAACGTAGATAAGCAAAAGGATTGCAATTTAACATTATAACAATTTAACAATTGAGCAATTTAACCATGGCTCAATCCTCAAATAAAATTTCATCATTTCCAAGTACTAAAAATCTAAGTACTAAAACTAATTACTTTTCCGTACTTTTGTCGCCCCATTATTAAATATTCTGCCAATTTGTCCAACAAATTCAAATGGCAAATTAATTGATAAGCTGAACGCAGTTCAGCGGTTTAGCTGAAATACAAATAATATAAGCAACATCAAAAACAACAATTGTCGAAATGGCTACAGAAGAAAGAAAACAGGAAGAACAAAATCTGCCGGAAAACGAAGTTGATAATACAAATGAAACTATGGCATCAAAAGAAGTGAAAAGTGATACTGATAATTATCAGGATGAAGAAGTAAAGGAAGAAAAGCCAAAAGAAAAAAAAGCTCGAAAAAAGAAAATTTCAAAAGAAGCTGAACTACAAAACCAGCTTGAAGAATTAAATGATAAATTTCTACGCCTTTACTCAGAGTTTGATAATTATCGAAAAAGAACTATCAAAGAAAAATCAGATTTATACAAAACTGCTTCTTCTGATTTAATTCTTGCATTATTGCCTGTTTTAGATGATTTCAAAAGAGCAAACAAGGCCTTTGAAGAATCAGATGATATAAATGCAATTAAAGAAGGAATTGAGTTGATTTTCAATAAGTTCAAAAATACTTTAAATCAAAAAGGTGTTAAAGAAATGGAAACAATTGGAGAAGTTTTCGATACAGAATTCCATGAAGCTATAACTCAAATCGATGCTTCTGAAGATATGAAAGGAAAAATTGTAGATGAAGTTGAAAAAGGTTACTTCTTAGGTGAAAAAGTTTTAAGATATGCTAAAGTTGTCATTGGAAAGTAAATGCTATAATGCTGAAATGCTATAATGATGTAATGCGATAATGCGATAATGATGTAATGATGAAATAAAATATTAGCTAACAAAATAGCAATTTAACAATTTCATTTATAAAGAAATAAAGTCCTTGAAAGTAAAAAATTATCACCAAAATTAAAAGATGTCAAAAAGAGATTATTACGAAGTTTTAGGAGTTTCGAAAGATGCTGATGAAACAGAGATTAAAAAAGCTTATCGTCAGAAAGCCATAAAATATCATCCTGATAAAAATCCTGATGATGCTACAGCTGAAGATAAGTTTAAAGAAGCAGCTGAAGCTTATGAAGTTCTAAGCAATTCTGAAAAACGAAGTCGTTATGACAGATACGGTCACGCCGGTGTTGGTGGTGCTGCTGGTGGCGGTGGCTTCAATATGAATATGGATGACATTTTTAGTCAGTTTGGTGATATTTTCGGTGGTGCATTTGGTGGTGGTTTTAGTGGCTTTGGTTCTCAAGGCAGAAGCCGAAGAAGAGTGAATAGAGGTTCTAATCTTAGAGTAAAAGTGAAACTTACGCTTGACGAAATTGCAAACGGAGTTAAAAAGAAAATAAAAGTCAATAAATATGTTGGCTGTTCATCATGCCAGGGAACCGGAGCAAAAGGAGGTTCATCATATAATACTTGCTCAACATGTCATGGAACTGGACAAGTAACAAGAGTTACAAACACTTTCCTGGGTCAAATGCAAACTTCTTCAACTTGCCCAAGTTGCGGTGGCGAAGGACAAACTATAACCAATAAATGTCCTGCTTGTGCCGGAAACGGAATAGTTAAAGGTGAAGAAGTAATTGAAATTGACATCCCTGCTGGTGTTGCTGATGGAATGCAGCTTTCAGTTAGTGGAAAAGGAAATGCTGCTGCCAGAAGCGGTATTCCCGGCGATTTGATTGTAGTTATTGAAGAAGTTGACCATCCGGATTTAATAAGAGATGGAAACAATTTATTATATGAATGCTATATTAGTTTTCCTG
Organism: Saprospiraceae bacterium; assembly: GCA_021739805.1. Next base: position 9,435 of record JAIPBB010000140.1, read on the forward strand.
ATGCTGCAATTGGAACATCTGTCGAAATTCCAACAATTGAAGGAAAAGCCAGGGTTAAAATAGCTCCCGGCACTCAAGCCGGAAAAGTACTTAGATTAAGAGGAAAAGGATTACCTTCAGTTCAGTCTTATGGAAGAGGAGACTTAATGATTCATATTAATGTATGGACACCACAAAATCTTTCTAAACAAGAAACAGCCACTCTGGAAGCATTAAAAAATTCTGAAAACTTTAAACCGGCACCAACATCAAAAGACCGTGGTTTCTTTGATAGAATGAGAGAGTATTTTCATTCGTAGAATTAATCAATTATTTAACTTTCACAAATTTGCCTTTATTGAGAATTTCATCATTATCAATAATTTTCAGGTAATAAACTCCATTATCTAATTCTGAGATGTTAATCGTTTGATTTTGGATTAAGCTTAATGAAGAAACTTCTTTAACTTTTTCTCCTAAGGAATTATAAATTTCAATTCTCAATTCCTGACTAAAGCTTATTCCATTTAGATTAAAATTAATTTCATCTTTTGCAGGATTAGGGTAAATTCGGATATTTTTATTGTTTTCATCAGCACTAAAAATTTCACTGCAAATTGAAATCGCAATTTTAATTGTATCACTGGCATAGCATCCATTATTGTCAATGCCAGTCACATAGAAATCATAACTTCCAGGCGTATAAGTTGATGCATTGATGGTTAGAAATTGTGTTGTATCAGAAGTTGACCATAAATAAGAACCAAAACCGGAACCGGCATTAAGTGTAATTGAGCTATTTTGGCATATTATTGTATCGGCACCTAAATCTATATTGGGAGTATTATAAAATCCTACTATAACTTTTTGTGAGCTATCTGAACAAATTCCACCAACACAAATTTCTACCCAATAAGAACCACTATCTTTTGCCCAAATAATAGAATCATTAAATCCCATAAGGACAGAATCTTTATACCAATTATAAGTGTAAGTTGGGTCAGAAATGGTCTTTAATTGTGCTGAATCACCTTGGCAAATTGAAATGCTTGAAGCAGTATAAATCTGAGCATAAGTAGGTGGCGAAATTACATTTAAATTTCCTGCACTATCAGTAACAACCAACATAAAATTTTGCTGACCTAAATTATTTTGGTCATAGCCACAAGCAGCAATTCTGTTATCGCTTGTTGTGATAATTTTAATACCTGCATCATCATATGGAGTTCCATAAAACTTTGTCCAAAGAATATTACCCAAAGTGTCAGTTTTGATAAGTTTCATATCATAGCCTGCTGCACCATTCAAATATTTACCACAAAGAACATATCCATCTGAAGTTTTTGCTATAGAAATATCTTTCAACCACATTTGACTAATGCTAAAAACTCCAGGCATAAGTTTGTTCCAGATTGTGTCAAGATTATTTCCAACCCGCAAGAGCCAAAGATTATAAGTACCATAATTTCCATAGACTCCTGCTATCATATACCCACCATTATGAGCAGGAATTATTCTTAATCCTGCATCTGCATAAGAGCCACCCGAATGAAAAGTTGTTGGCAAATATTGATAACCGGCAGGAGTATATCTTCTCAAAAAAACATTAAAAGTTCCACCCAAAGAAGTAGCTGTAACAACATAATTCCCATTTGCCTCTTCATATGCTTCAAAAGCATGAGAATTTGCTGACGATGGAATATACTGAGTCCAGACAACATTCCTTGCTGAATCCAATTTCATAACTGCCCCTTTTGCATAGCCGCTATAATATTTCCATCCGCAAAGCAAAAATCCATTATCAGAAGTTGCTATTGCATGATATAATTCATCGTTTCCATAATTATTATGATGCCATGTCCAGATTGTATCGCCATTTTGATTTAATTTTAATAAATAATAGTTCGATGAAGATGGAGTATCTTGTCCATAGCTATTTGTATTTCCGGCAATAAGATAATTACTATCAGACATTAAGGTTATGCTTGCAGCTCTTTCAGGGTTTGCTCCACCATAATTTCTCGTCCAGATTGTATCGCCACTGGAATTAACTTTTACCACCCAAATATCATAATTTCCATTAGAGTATGATTGAGTATTGCCCACCATAACAAAATCACCATCAGGAGTTTCAATAATATCACGAGCTAATTCATGATATTGTCCGCCATAGCTTTTCATAAATGTTTGAGAAAATGAAGTAGAAAAAAGAAGGAGTAAGCTGATGATAAGTATAAAAGTTGATTTCATTATAGTTCAAATTTGAATTTTGTGCAAAATTATACTATTGTCAGAAAAGAATTTGATAATCTCTAAAAATTTTATAGTTTTACCAAAGGACAATTTTATCAAAATAATTTATGGAAAGAGTCGAAATATTTAAAGAATTCAAAGCCGAAAAAGATAATTTAATTGGAATTCTGCATGAACTTCAGGATGCAAATCCAAAAAATTATCTTAGTGAGGAAGACATGAAAGCCACTGCAAAATACCTTAACACAACTTTTAGTCATGTTTATGGGGTTGCCACATATTATTCAATGTTCAGTGTTAAACCTCGGGGAAAATATATAATTAGGGTTTGCAATTCACCCGTTTGTGACATGAAAGAATCCAGTGGAATAATAGAAAAACTAAAATCTTTACTTGGAATTGAAATCGGAGAAACTACAAAAGATTCATTATTCACACTTGAATTAACAGAATGCCTTGGAAGATGTGCTGTTTCTCCAAGTATGATGGTAAATAAGGATATTTATGGCTCGGTGAAGATTGATAAGCTTGAAGAGATAATTGGGAGATATAAATGAAGATAAATTAGAAGCACTAATTTCTAAATCCTAAACAAATTCGAATGTAATAAATAATAAATTCAAAACATTAATAATGCAAATAACATTAAATGTATAAATCATTGTAAAATTCGGATTTAGATATTGTTTAGGATTTAGATATTAGAATTTAGGATTTAAAGATTAGAATTTAGGATTTAAAGATTAGAATTTAGGATTTAAAGATTAGAATTTAAATATAAAATTAATTGTTAGAAATATTTAATATTTCGCTCCTACGCAGCTTCTAATTATTGTTATTTGTAAATTCTACAAATATCTAACTCCTAACGGAGTTAAAAAAATCCCGTAGGGATGTAATATTTGTAGAATAATGTTGTCCAATAAATTTAAACCCCGTAGGGGTGACATATTATAAGATTTGAATTTTTGAAAAATTGAATGATAGCGAAAGAAATTACCATAACAGAAAATAAATTTGGAAAAATTGAAAAATGAATGATTGCAAGGTTTGGAATTTGAGTTTTATAAAATTGGAATTTATTTGAAATTTGTTTTTTGTGATTTTGCATCATGCATAAAGAATTGGAATATTAATAATTAGAGACGATTAAACCTATTGATAAAAATATTAACACAATATACACCGTGATAAAAGAAAATAGAGTTACACTAAAAAATCTG
>JAIPBB010000141.1 GCA_021739805.1 Saprospiraceae bacterium
GCGTCATTTGCCCTTCGGGCGTTATTTGCTTCGCGTTATTTATGCTTCGCATGTCATTTGCCCTTCGGGCGTCATTTGCTTCGCGTCATTTGCTTTGCGTCATTTACTTCGTGTCATTTATGCTTCGCATGTCATTTGCCCTTCGGGCGTCATTTGCTTCGCGTCATTTGCTTCGCATCATTTATGCTTCGCATGTCATTTACTTCGTGTCATTTGCTTTGCGTCATTTGCTTCGCATCATTAAGTTGTAATTTTAGCCAATGAATGACAACCGAATGACTATCGAATGACAACCGAATGACAATTGAATGACCACTTAATGACTTTTTACCAATTTCCCAATTTTCTCAAATAATTCATCTTTATCAATCGGTTTCGAAACATAATCATCGCAACCTGCTTCAATAGCTTTTTCACGATCTCCTTCGAGTGCATATGCTGTTTGAGCTATTATAATAACATCTTTATTAAATTTTCGAATTTGTCTTGTTGCCTCATAACCACTCATTTTCGGCATTTTAATATCCATAAGTATCAAATCAATATCAGGATTATTACGACAAATCTCAATAGCTTCCAAGCCATTTTTGGTATGAAAGATTTCTTTCCCTATGTTCTTTAGAAGTATTGATAAATGTAAATCTGATACTTCTTCATCTTCGGCAATAAGTATTTTAAATTTTGATTCCTGAATATCAGACTTAGGTAGAGCCTTTTGATCTTTGCTTACAGTGGTATTAATTTCAGTGCAAGGTATTGTAAAATAAAACACAGAACCTTTACCTTCTTCAGATTCCAACCAAATTTCCCCACCAAGCATTTCCACATAAGCTTTAGTAATGGATAGACCCAATCCGTTACCTTCATATACTTCCCTGTCTTCAATATCCGCTTGCACAAATCTTTCAAATATTGCATCCTGACGATTTTTTGGTATTCCAATTCCTGAATCTTTTACATAAAATTCAAGCATGGCACTTCGACTCCGCTCAGTGTCCGGCTTAAAATTACAGCCAAATTCAATGCTTCCTTTATGCGAATATTTAATAGCATTTTTAATAAGATTTGTAAGAATAGAATTAAGTTTTTTCGAGTCGGTATTTACAATGGATTCTTTAGAATTAAGCGAGTTATTTAATAGAAGACTCATTCCTTTTTTATTAACTTCAGGCTTGAAAAATAAAAATAGTTCTTCGGTTAGCTCGTTTATTTTTATTTCAGAAATTATAGTCTTCATTTGATTGGATTCAATCATCGAGATATCCATCAGGTCGTTTATAGTATTTAACATTCGATTACCGCTTTCTTCTATTATTCTAATAAACTCTTGCTGTTGTTCACCACTAAGATTAGGTTCCAGTAAAAGATTAGTAAATCCAAGAATACCATTCATTGGTGTTCGTATTTCATGGCTCATATTGGTAAGAAATGCTGATTTTAACCGATCTGATTCTTCTGCTTTTTCTTTGGCTCTTATTAATTCAATTTCAATTCTTTTTGCTTCTGTAATATCCCTTACTGCTCCAATCATGATATTCTCTTTTGGAAATGGCTGAGAGTTCCAAGAGAACCATTTTATCGAACCATCTTTACAGATATATCTGTTTTCAAATTTGTAGATTTCTTTACCATCAACAATAACAGATTTTATATTCGCAGTACCTTTTGCATCATCAGGATGCACAAAATCAAGCCAAGGTTTTGATAGTAATTCTTCAATAGACCAACCAAGAGTTTTTTCCCATGCAGGATTCAGATATTTAAAATATCCATCGAATCCAGCAATACAAAACATGTCAAGAGTCAAATTAAATACTCTATCACTTTGTTTTAATTTTATTTCACTTTCTTCGGCTTTTTCTTTGGCTTTTAGTAGTTGTAATTCAACCTTTTTTTGCTCTGTAATGTCATGTGCAATAGCATAGGTAATTCCTTTTTCAGGCATTGGAAACGAATTCCAAGCTAAATAACAATAACTCCCATCTTTTCGTTTATATCTGTTTTCAAAATAAATTTCTGGAATGCCTGCTTTAAGGTTTTTTTCTATTACATCAATTGTTGACTTTATATCATCAGGATGTATGAAATCTAAAAATGGTTTTGAAAGTAATTCTTCATCATCATAACCTAGTACTTTTTTAAATGCAGGATTTATGAATTTGAATGTTGCTGTATTAATATCAGCTACACATATCATCGACTCTGACATATTGAATATTGTGCTGAATTTTTCTTCGCTTTCTTCAGCTTGTTCTTTGGCTTTTTGCAATTCTATTTCGATAGTTTTTCTTTCAGAAATATCCTGAGCTGCACCCCAAAGACCAACTATTTTATTATTTTCATCATAAAGTGCTTCTCCTCTAACCCACATCCAGCCATTACTATTATCATTCCTTACAGTCCTTAATTCAAGTTCATAAGGAATACCATTTTCGCTTGTTTTAGCCAAAGAAGTTGACAAAATTTCCCAACTTTCAGGCGTAAAGAGTTTCATGTGTTCGGTATATGGTGGTACTGGTAAATTAGGGTTAAAACCATACATTTTATAAAGCTCTTTGCTCCAAACAACTTCATTTGTTGCGATATCTAAATGCCAACTACCAATATTAGTTATTTCTTGTACTTTATTTAATTCTTCATTTGCTTTATTTAAAGAAAATTCAGCTAACTTTTGTTCTGTAATATCTATAAATGCCGTAGCAAATTCTCCTTTTTTTGGCGAAAAAGCAGAAATTAAAAAATACTTTTTCATTGGCTCAAAATATTGCTCAAATGAAACAGGCTCAGCTGTTTCGGCAACTTTTGAGTAAATATCAATAAATGGAGCTTTTTCTGTTCCATAAAGATCGGTTGCCAATTTACCAATGGCATCTTCTCTTTTGATGTTTAGAAGTTTTACGGAAATTGGATTGGCTTCAATAATACGATAATTGATTGCCTTGCCATAATCATTATAAACCATGCTATGTAAATAAACTCCTTCCTGCATGGAATTAAACAAGTTTCGGAATTGCTTTTCACTTGCTAAAAGCGACTCATTTACTGTCCTAAGTTGTTGTTCATTTGCACGCAATTGTTGGTTTGTAGCAATAAGCTGCTGCTCGTTTGCTATTAACTGCTGATTAGCAGCCTTGAGTTGTTGTTCACTGGCCTGCAATTGTTGATTTGCAGCTTTGAGTTGCTGTTCACTGGCCTTCAGTTGTTGATTTGCAGCCTTGAGTTGTTGTTCGTTTGCCTGTAATTGTTGATTTAGTGCTTTTAATTTTTCTTCCGTGTTTTTTCTTTCTACAATATTTCCGATTAAGTTTGCAGAAGTCTCGAGTTTTTCTTTGGCAATATCGATTATAAAAGCAGGGCGTGTCTCATAACTTTGAGCCAAATTTTTTAATTTATCAACTGATACTTTGTAGCTGGCTGCAATTTCTTTTAATTTATCTTCATTTGTGGGGGGATTACCATAACCAAAATTAATTGAACCAATAACTTCATTATATGCCCTAATGGGTATGGCATAAATGTGTAATCCACCACTGCATTCAATATCAACAGCTTTGTTTGTTTGAATTGACCGAATAGAGGCATCTGCCCAACAGGATTCGTGGCAGAGCCATTTACCAGATTCCAGAGCCTTTTTATTATCCTTGCTTTTACATAGAGCACGTGAGGAACAATCCATAAATTGACACCATTCCGAAGAAAAAATCCCAACGGCATAATCACCATTTTTCTCATAAACTGCAGCAGATGTTTCCAATAACGAAAGATAATCACTTACAATCTCATTTAAAACTTCTTTGCCAACGGAGTCTAAAATTTTGCGATTATGGTTTATGCTTGTCAAATCCCCATAGTCCGGTAACTTTACTTCAGTTTTCTCTTTTTTGGATTTTAATAACCATTCAATTTTTTTTAAATGTTCTTCAGCTTTTTTTCTTTCGGTAATATCATTTAAAGTGACAATCAGATTTTCTGGTATAAATTGCACATAGAGTTCGCAAATTTTTACACTTCCATTTTTGCAAACTATTTCGTATTCTCCGGTATTGACTGCTTTTGTTGAATTTTGGGCTATTTCCAGAAATGGCTTCCAGCGTTCAATGACTTTGTTACGATATTCCGGATCAGGGTAGGCGAGTTCATACCACTCTTCTGTTGTTTTGGGATTATGTCCAAACAATTGAATTGCACTTTTACTCCAATACAAAATGTTTTGATCTTTTTCATCAACTACTGCCATTGGAAAGGGACTATTGTCGAGAACTATTTTAAGTCTTTCTTCACTCTTTTTAACTTCTTCTTCAGTTTTTTCCAGTTTAAGTTCATTTTGCTCCAGTTTAGCAATTCTGCTACGCAGTTTTTCCATTTCAGCAAGTAGTTGATCTTTTTCCTTCATAGTAATTAGATATGTAATGTTATTAATGACTCCCGGTTTGCCAAAGTATTTTTTGTTTTGAATCTCCCACTGTATAATGAATACAGCTCTTCGCAATATCGAATAAAACAGTTCTTCTTTCGACGCCTCCTATTGCTTTGGCTTTAATTCTTATTTGTCTTTCACTGAGCAACTTCTCAACCGAATCCAGATTATCTTTTCCAATAGTGTCGTTTTCTCGTTTGAGAACATTGGCTCCTCCAATGATACAAATCTCAATCTTTTCTTTATTAATTCCAAATTTTTTTAGTTGACTTAATATTTCTTCTATAGCATTAGCGGCATATCGGTTAGTATGTAAATGATTTTTATATGGACATATACCGGGCAACATTATATGAGCCATTCCTCCAATTTTTTTTTCAGAATCAAAGGCTGTTACTACTACACAAGAACCAATTGCACCTGAGTTTAATATTGTATCAGAACCACCGGAGCGAACTTCGCCAGTATTGACATATTTCATTATTTTAGCCGGATTGTCATCCATATTTAAAATTTAAAAATTTTTTTCCTTTTTCCTTTCGCCTTATCGTCATTGCGAGTTGCCTGTGCTGAGGAGTCGAAGCAAAGCGAAGCAATCTGTCTGGACGAAGCGAAGCAATCTGTAAACAATCTTCACTACTCATAATTCAACGGATTGCTTCAGTCGTTCCTCCATCGCAATGACGCTTTGAATTGGCTTCTTTTTGACTTTCCGTCATTCCTCGATACGCCACGCTGCAATTTTAGTTCTAATTTCTTATTTCATCAAAGTGTGGCACTACCAATGACATTTTTTGCAAAACTCTGTAAATCTGTTAATTTAGCATTTTATGTAATATTTGCTTTTTACTATTTCGTACCTACGGCACTCTTTCATTTTTGATGTTGATTCTTCTACAAATATATCGCACTAAAGTGCTAATTTGAAAATAATATTTTATTTTGTCATTTAAAATATGCTCCCATTTCCGGGTGTTTCTACTCGGTCTGACTATCGCTACTTACAATCTATTTTCTCAATGCCATTTGCCTTCCGACTTCCGACTTCGGACTTCCGACTTTTTCCTTTTTCCTTCGCCTTAGCCTTCGCCTTTTTCCTTTTAACTTCCAACTCCACACTCCCAACTCCACACTCCCACCAGTTTAATTTGGTATTGTAAAAAAGAAAGTACTACCTTTTCCTAATTCACTTTCTACCCAGATTTTTCCATTTATTTTTTCAATATATTCTTTACAAAGTATTAATCCTAAGCCTGTTCCTTTTTCGTTGTCAGTACTCAAAGTTGAAACGCTTTCTTCAATTTGAAAAAGTTTTGGAATTATTTCAGTAGGAATTCCAACACCATTATCAGTTACTCTGATTTCGGCAAAATCATCTTTTAATTCACAAGCAATTTCGATATGTCCTTTGGGGTAAGTAAATTTAATAGCGTTGTTGAATAGATTTCCAATTATACTGCTAATTGTAAACTTGTCAGCATTTATTTCAATGTCTTTAGCTATGTTTATTTCAATATTAATATTCTTTTTTTCAGCTAGAGGAATGTAAGCTGCTATAGCTTCAGATATGCAGTTTTTTAAATTAAGATTTTGGTTTTCAATTTTAATGTTGTTACGTTGAGATTCAGCCCAGGAAAGTAAATTCTGCAGAAGTTTGTAAGTGTTTTTTGATGATTTATCAATGCTGTTGATTAATTTTCTTCTATCTTCTTCTTCTATTTCATCATATTCAGTGTTTAATAAATCACTATAACCCAAAATAACATTAAAAGGACTTCTTAAATCATGTGCAATAATTGAGAAAAATTTATCTTTGGTAGCATTTAACTCTCCAAGTCTTTTTTCGGAGGATATTATTTTTTCTCTAATGTTTTTAGAATTTGTAATATCAATTGAATGGAAAATTACACTTTTCTCCGACTCCCAAGATATTCTTGCTAAAAACCAATTTTTCTTACCACTAATTTGTAAGGAATATTCAAATTCTATTAATCTCTTTAACCTTAAACATTCAAGTATTGCATTATGAAACAATTTAGCTTTATCTTCTGGGAAAACTTCATAAACAGTTTTCCCCAGTAGTTCATCAATGGGTTTATATAAGAGTTCTGAATTGATTTGCGGAATTTTTATATATCTTCCTTCGTTATCAAAAACAAAAATTAAACTATCGAGAGAGTTGAATATAGCTGTTAATTCCTTTTCATTTCTTCTGATTTTCACCATTGCCCTGCTGAATAGCCAGACTAAAATACTTATAACAAAAGCACTAGTATAAAGAAATATTGTGAAAGAATTATCCTGATGAAGATATGAATACCATCCAACTTCAGGGATAGCTGCCAACACCCAATTTCCATAAGGTAAATCAATATCTACTTTCAATGGATTTTTGTGAAAAACATTTGTATCACCCCACCAGATTGCACCATCGTTTCCTAAACCATTAAATCCACGTAATGCAAAGTCAAATCCATATTGTTGCTTTTTTAATTTTGATTGTTTTAATAATTCATCTTTGTAAATCACAATATCAGTTACTCCCCAAAATGTGCCTGGATGTCCATTGGTGTTATCAAAAATTGGTGTATAACTAATAAATGCAATTCCACCTTCAATCAGTTCGACCGGACCTGCAATAAATGACTTATGAGTTTCAATGGTTTTTTCAACAATTTCTTTACGCTCGGGATGAGCCAATAAATCCAGACCAATAGCCGATTCGTGGCCTTTCATAGGATAAATAGCATTTAGAATGCAGTTTTTTGAAATTGCCATTGAGCTAATCACGGAATCACCATTTATAAGCTCATGAGCTAAATTGTGGAATTCATCATCGGTTAAATCTGGGTTGAACGAAACATAAGCAGCAACGCTTTTTGTGTAATGAATTCTGGAATAAAGTGCTTTTTCAAGACTGATTTTTTTTGTCATTAAAATTTCGAGAATATGCGATTTTACTTCCTTTTCCCAGTCTGCCTGCTTGCTGTTTATATAGCTTATTGAACCAATTATTAAAATTATTAATGTCCCTGCTGAAATTAGTAATGGCATATATTTACAACAGCTTCTATAGATTTTTGTTTTTTTCATAATTCTCGTTTCTCGTTACTCGTTTCTCGTTTCTCGTTGCTCGTTTCTCGTTAAGTGGTTAAGTGGTTGAGTAGGTGAGTGGGTGAGTAGGTGAGTGGGTGAGTAAGGTAAGTAAGGTAAGTGGGGATTAAGTTGACCACTCCACTTCTCAACTACATTACTACTCAACTACTTCACCAACCTCCTAATTTTCTCCAACAGTTCATCCTTATTTATCGGTTTTGAAATATAATCATCGCATCCTGCTTCAAGTGCTTTTTCTTTGTCGCCTTCAAGAGCATAAGCAGTTTGAGCAATAATTATTACATCTTTATTGAATTCACGGATTTTCCTAGTGGCTTCATGTCCTCCCATTATTGGCATTTTTATATCCATTAATACTAAATCAATATCAGGATTTTTTTGAAATAATTCAATTGCTTCAATCCCTGTTTTAGCATGTAGAATTTCTTTTCCAATATTCTTTAGGATAATAGATAAATGTTTGAATGAAACTTCTTCATCTTCGGCAATGAGAATTTTAAGTTTTTTAACTTCTTGCTTTTGTACGATTTCCATTTGTTCCTTGTTATCATTCCGGTTGTCTATCGGGATCGGGATATCTTTTTTATCAGTAGAATAGGGGAGTGTAAAATAGAAAGTTGTTCCAACACCTTCTTCTGATTCAAGCCATATTTCCCCACCAAGCATTTCGACATAAGCTTTTGTAATTGCCAGTCCTAATCCTGAACCTTCGTAAACTTCTTTGTCATCAATATCTGCTTGAACAAAACGATCAAATACTGCTTGCTGTCGATTTTTAGGAATACCAATTCCTGTGTCTTTAATATAAAACTCCACTTCGGCACTTCGACTCCGCTCAGTGACCGATAGTTCGGCACTTCGGCTCTCTTTGTACACTTCGACTCCGCTCAGTGTGACAGGGTTCGGGATAGGTTGCTTAGTAGAATCTGGCAAAACAAGATTATAACCAAATTCAATGCTACCTTTATGAGAAAATTTTATTGCATTTTTAATGAGATTTGTTAAAATTCCATAAAGTTTATCCTTATCAGTTTTAATTATAGCTTTATCTGTTTCAAAAGCAGTATTTAAACTTATTGTCATTCCTTTTTTCTCAACTTCAGGTTTGAAAAATAGAAATAGGTTTTCCATTTGTCTGTTAATATTTGTATCTGTGATTGTTATCTTTGTTTGTCCTGATTCAATTTTTGAAATATCAATAATGTCATTAATAGTTTTAAGCATACGGACACCACTTTTTTCAATTATATTGATAAACTGTTTTTGTTCATCGCCACTAAGATTATTTTCTTTTAAGAGGTTTGTGAATCCAAGTATGCCATTCATAGGTGTTCGAATCTCATGGCTCATATTAGCAAGGAAAGAAGATTTTAATCTGTCTGATTCTTCGGATTTTTCTTTAGCCTTTATAAGTTCTTTTTCGATTAGCTTTTGTTGAGTTATATCTACAATAATACCTCTTAAACCAAGGGGAGAGCCATTCTTGTAAATAGCACTTGAATATATTAACACAGGAAATTTACTTCCATCTTTCCTTATTGCCATATATTCATGATTGGCTGGTTCGATTCCTTTAAGAATATCTTGAATATTCTTCATGCCTCTTTCTCTATCTTCAGGAACAATGATTTGAAAGATATTAATTCCTTTATCAAAATCTTCCTGTGAATAACCAAAAGTGCTAAATGCTTGTTTATTTGAAAAAGTAAGATTTCCTTTCAGGTCAACCTCATATACAACTTGGGGTAAAAAATTTGCTAATTCTCTGAATTTCTCTTCACTTTCCTTAAGAGCAAGTTCCGTTTGTTTTCTTTCAGTTATATCTTGTTGAATTCCTGCTATTTCAACTGTTTCACCTTTGTCGTTTTTAATTGCAAATACTCTTGTTTCTATTGGATATAATTCATTGTTTTTGCGTTTACAAATCAATTCTCTTTTCCATTCGCCTTTCGACATTGCTTCGGCCCTGAGTTTTTCACCACTTATTTTAGAGTCATCATTATAAACAATTAAATCAGCCGGGTCAATATCTATGAGTTCGCTAAGATTGTATCCACTCATTTTTTCAAAAGCAGGATTTACATAATTGATTTTTCCTTTAGTGTCAGTTAATATAACACCATCGGTAGAGTTGCGAATTACCTCTGAAAGTCGAAGGTTAATTTGCTCGGTTTTCTTTTTTTCAATTGCGAATGCTATTTGATATGAAATATGAGTAAGTAATTCTAAATCATTTTCATTATAAGTATTAGCCTCGTGATAATCTTGCAATGCCATCACCCCAATAATATTTTTTTCAATACATAATGGAATTCCAATCCAAATTTCCGGTAAATCTCCCTTTAATTTAATTTCACCTTGCTTAGCAAGATTTTGGTAGGTTTTTTTTGTAGCGAATAATGGGATGCCTGTCTTGATTACATATTCGGTTAAACTTTTAGAGTTCTCTCTTGGTACAAAACCAGGATTTGAATTTTTTTCATCTACAAAATATGGAAAAGCTATATGATTTTTTTCTTTGTCAATAAGAGCAATATAAAAATTAGAATTTTTAATAATAGAACTTAGCAAATTATGAATTGTTTGATATAATTCATCAAGGCTTTTTGTTGTGTTTATTGCTTTTACAATATTATTTAATACTTCCTGGGTTTGTTCAGATTTCCATTTTTGAGTAATATCTCTAAGAATTATTATAGTTCCATCAATTTTATCGTCTTTTTTTAGAATTGAACTATGAAAAAGCACTATTTTCTTTTCACCTTTTTTTGTGTAAACTTCAATTTCGTAAGGATTAACATAGTCTCCTTTCATTAAGGAATTGAAGTTTTTTTGTACTTTATTAATGCTTGATGTTGGAAATATTTTTAATTCACTAAAATGTTTTCCAATAAATTCTTTTTCAGCATATCCACTAATATTTACTATGGCATTATTTATCCTGATGATAATACCATTTTTATCTACTAATGCAATTCCATTTTTAACACCTTGAAATATAATTTCTAATTCTTTTTCATTTTTTTGAAGGGCTTTTTGTGCTTGTTTCCTTGGTGTTATGTCGCGAATAATACCAACAATACCTCCCGACTCCTGATTTTTAGCAGAAATTTCTAAAGTTTTTTCTTTGAAATCAAGCTCGTAAGCTTTAGTGTGTGTTTTTGAAAAGATACTTGAAATAAACCTTAAAATTTCGGGAAGTTGTTTTTTATTTACAAACTTTTTAGCCAGATTTAAACCAGATTTACCAATAACATCTTCTTTTGGAATACCCGTTATTACTGTAAAAGCATCATTCACCATAACAACTTCTATTTGTTTGTTTACGTGTATTATACCATCGTTTGCTCCTTCAATAATTGTTCGGTATTTTTCTTCACTATCTCTAAGTGCATTGTCTGATTTCTTTTTCTCGGTAATATCTCGTGAAACAGTAATTAATTTATTACCCATCACATTTATGGTGGATTGAAAAATACACCATTCGCCACTTTTTGATTTTATTCTATATTCAAGGGTTTCCGTAACATTAGATAGATTAAGCTTAAAGGCCTGGTTGATTTTTTCTTTAAGATATTTTTTTAAAAGTTGAATTGATTGTTTTTTATCATCGGGATGCACAAATTCAAAAAATGATTTTCCAATCATCTCTTCAGGTTCATATCCTAGTAAATGTATTGACGACGGGCTTACATATAAATATCTTGCTTTTAAGTCGAAGCTAACAATCGCAATACCATCGCTGGTGTTTTCAGCAATTAAATGAAAAATATCTTTATCTTTTTCTAAATCAGTAATCTTAGCTTTTAACTTATTAATCTCTTTCAATAATTCACTCTCTGATTTGTTTATGTTCTTTTTCATATTGAATCTGGTTTCTTGTTTCTCGTTTCTCGTTTCTCGTTAAGTGGTTGAGTAGGTGAGTGGGTAAGTAGGATACTCATCTAACTCTAACTTTTACGCCTAATTTTGAAAGATATCTTATTATACAATTTTAATAATCTTTTAATTTCTAATTTGTCTGATTTATGCTTTTATATATTTCTTTATATATGTTTTTTATCTTGTTAGCAGTGAAATAATCAACCAAATACTCAACCACTCCACCACTCAACCACTCAACTACTCAACCACTCAACTACTCAACAACTCAACAACTCAACAACTCAACAACTCACCAATCTCCCAATTTTCTCTAAAAGCACCTCCTTATCAATCGGTTTTGAAATATAATCATCGCAGCCTGCTTCAATAGCTTTTTCTTTGTCGCCTTCCAAAGCATAAGCTGTTTGGGCTATAATTATTACTTCTCTATTAAGTTTACGTATTTGTTTTGTAGCTTCATGACCATTCATTAATGGCATTTTCACATCCATCAGTATTAAATCAATATCAGGATGCTGTTTGAATAGATCAACTGCTTCGATTCCTGTTTTAGCATGCAAAAATTCTTTTCCAATGTTTTTTAGTAATATTGATAAGTGCCTGTCGGCATATTCTTCATCTTCGGCAATAAGAATTTTTAGCTTTTTGTCTTGGGTGTCTTGCAGATTTTCTTCCCTATTACTATCGGGATCAGTCTCAATTTTCTCCTTTTTAATAGAATGATATGGAAGTGTAAAATAGAAAGTTGAGCCAACTCCAACTTCCGATTCTACCCAAATTTTCCCACCCATCATTTCGACATAAGCTTTAGAAATTGAAAGACCCAATCCCGAACCTTCGTAAACTTCTTTGTCTTCGATATCTGCTTGTACAAATCTGTCAAAAATCGCCTTTTGTCTATCTTTTGGAATACCAATGCCAGTATCTTTTATATAAAATTTAACTACTGGGAATTGTTTGTCAGGTATTAAATTATAACCAAATTCGATGCTTCCTTTTTTGCTGTATTTTATTGAATTTTTAATGAGATTTGTCAGAATTGCATAAACTTTCTCTTTATCAGTTTTAATGGTCGCTTCTTCATTATTAAGAGTGTTGATTAATTTATAACTCATTCCTTTTTTCTCGACTTCAGGTTTGAAAAATGAAAACAGAGTATTGGTTTGTTCATTAATATCTACAGGACTAATTGATGTTTTCACCTGATTTGATTCTATCATCGAAATGTCCATAATGTTTTTGATAGTGTTTAGCATACGATCACCACTCTTTTCAATTATTGAAATATACTCTTGTTGGGTTTCACCTGACAAACCACGTTCTTTTAACAAGTTTGTAAACCCGAGTATTCCAT
>JAIPBB010000142.1 GCA_021739805.1 Saprospiraceae bacterium
AGCACAATTGGGATAATCATACTCATTGGACACAATATTTAACTGTTTCACCGGATTACTTTGGACCTAATGCTCTTCCTGTGCCTGAAATTGCTAATGGTAAAATCAAGGATAAATTGGAATTTGAAAATGGCCTATACCAACATTTCAGTAAAGGCGATTACACAGCCAATTGTTTTTCTCATCTTTCAATTCCAATAGAAGAGAAGGTTGTTATTGAGTCATATATGGTTCCTGTTGAGTACTTTAAATTTGACACTCTCATTCGGGATAAGCGTGCAACAAGAGAAATAGATGGGGAAGGCTTTGCTTCTGGTGATGTTTACTTCGGAACAAGAATTCAAATTATTGAAAATCATAAAAAACTACCGGATATTGCTTTGGGACTAAGTTTTAAAACGGCTTCAGGTTCTCAATTACGAAATGCACGATATACTGACACTCCCGGATATTTCTTCGATTTATCATTTGGGAAGGATTTGAAAACCAATAAGAAGCTATTTGAAAACCTTAGAGTTTATGGAGTGCTGGGGTTTTATTCATGGCAAACTTATATGGAAAACAACCAGCAAAATGATGCTATTTTATATGGTGGCGGATTTGAAATGGAATTTTCTAAGCTAAAAATCAATAATTCACTTGGTGGATATTACGGTTACCTAAATAATGGCGATAGACCAATGGTTTATCATTTTGATTTATTGACTTCTATCCATAATAGTTTTATGTATAAATTGTCATATCAATACGGGATTAATGATTTTCCATATCAAACTGTGGGTTTGTCATTAATTTATAATGTAAATTTGCAATCCAAATAAATAGAACTTTCGTTAAAAGAAATTCCAAATAGCATCTATACGGAATTAATTCAGTCGAAAGTTAATCAAATAATAATCAATGATTCAAAAAGCAAGGTTTAAAACAAACAATTAGCAATTAGAAATGTTTGGAATTTTAATATTGGGAATTGGTATTTATTTGTAATTTGTTATTTGTATTTTGGAATTTGTAAAGCGTAATTAAAAATAAAATCATGAATAAAAAACTATTAGCCATTTTTCTAATTGTCAGCATAACTTTTACCTTCTGTACATCAAAATCAGAACAGGCAAAAAAGTTCTTTGCCGATGGAAAAACAAAATTTTACAATAATGAATTTAAAACATCAATAGCCGATTTTGATAAAGCAATTGAGCTTCAAGCAGATTTATATGAAGCTTACTATTTTCGGGGCAGTTGTTATATGAATCTTCGGGAGTATGAAATAGCAATTAAAGATTATGATATGGTGATTGAGTTAAAACCAGATTATGCAGATGCTTATGTTAATAGAGGACATGCAAAAGCATATCTATATAATGACCAGTCGAAGGGATGCGAAGACTGGCTCAAAGCCGAAGAACTTGGCAAACCAAATCTTTCTGATAAAACTAAGTGGTGTAAATAGTTGTTTTTGGTTTCAAGTTTCAGGTTTCAGGTTTTAAGTTTCAGGTTTCAGGTTTCAGGTTCAAGCAAAATTCTTTTTTTTGCCTTTAACTTTCTCTCAATTGCCGATAACTTGTTGTGTGCAATATAAAATTTAATATTGATTATATTAGCCCTTGATTTTAGGATATAAATGCGGGTTGCGGTTTGAGAGTTAGGTTTACGGGTTATGAATTTCTTGAAACTAGTTGTCAATTGACAATTTACAATTAAAAAAACCTGAAACCTGCACTTCAACTCAGTTTTCGTTCTTGGGTCATTGAGCGGAGTCGAAATGAAACCATATACTGAAAAGTAAAAAATTATAACTACTTTTGCCACAATTTTTTTAAGAATCAATTTTTGCACAATCAATGAATAGTAACTCTAAACATATAAAATTCATAACTCTGACAATTATTGCGGCTGTAATGTTTCTCAGTTTTAATTCATTAGCACAAACTGGAACTATTCGTGGAGTTGTATATGACAAAGAAACCGGCGAACCTATTATTTTCACAAATGTTTATTTATACAAAACAACCTACGGTTCATCCACCGATAAAAACGGTCTATTTGTAATAACAAAGATTCCTGCCGGAAAATATACTTTGATGCTTACATATCTTGGTTATGATACTATTAAAATGCCTGTTACAGTTAAAGATGATGAAATTATTATTAAGAAACTTTATGCTCAACCCGGTTCAACAAATTTGCCCACTTTCAATGTAAGTGCTGCTGCAAAAGAAGCAAGAACTGAAACCGTAACATCAGTAATAAAAGTCACACCAAAACAAATAAAACAACTTCCTACAGTTGGAGGTCAACCTGATTTAGTACAATATATCCAGGTGCTTCCCGGAGTAAATTTCACAGGAGACCAAGGAGGACAATTATATATTAGAGGGGGATCGCCTGTTCAAAACAAGGTTCTTCTTGATGGTGCAATTATCTATAATCCATTTCATTCCATTGGTCTGTTTTCGGTGTTTGAAACTGAAATTATTCGAAATGCTGAAATTTACACAGGTGGTTTCAACAGTGAATATGGTGGAAGAATATCTTCTATTATGGATATAACCACCAGGGATGGAAATAAAAAACAACTTTCCGGAATGCTTGGAGCCAGCCCTTTTGGTGCAAATGTTTTGCTCGAAGGTCCCTTAAAAAAACAAACTGAAGGTGGAAAAGGTAGCTCATCATTTATACTGTCGATGAAAAATTCATTCTTAAAAGAAAGCTCAAAAATCTTTTATGATTATATCGACACTGCCGGTTTGCCTTTTAACTATACTGACTTATATGGAAAAATATCTTTTAATTCAGATAATGGCAGCAAAGTTAATTTCTTTGGTTTCAACTTTGGCGACAAAGTTAATTACAAAACTTTATCTGATTTTCATTGGATTGCAAGCGGAGGAGGAACTAATTTCGTTGTTATTCCTGCTGAAACATCAACAATAATTGATGGAAATTTTGCATATTCATCTTACGAAATTATCCTTGAAACTGAAGGACAAACACCAAAAAGCAGTAAAGTTTCAGGTTTCAATATGGGTTTAAACTTCACTAACTTCCTGGGGAATAATAGTGAAGTGAGATATGGAATTGAAATGCTCGGTTTTAATACAAATTTTGATTTTTATAATTCAGTTGGTCGAAAGATATTCCAGGAAGAACATACAACCGAACTGGCAGCCTTTTTAAAATATAAAATTACAAAAGGGAAATTTATTATAGAACCGGGTTTCAGAGCACAATATTATGCATCATTATCAAAACTATCACCTGAACCTCGTTTAGCAATAAAATTTAATGCAACAGATATTTTAAGATTCAAATTTGCAGGGGGTTTATATTCACAAAACCTAATTGCTGCTAATTCCGACAGAGATGTTGTAAACTTATTTTATGGTTTTATTTCAGGTCCTGATAATCTCCAAAATACTTTTGATGGCAAAGAAATTACACATTCATTGCAAAAAGCTCAACATTTAATATTTGGTGTTGAATATGATGGAATTAAAAATATTAGCATTAATGTTGAAGGTTACTACAAACGATTTTCACAGTTAACAAACATCAACCGAAATAAAGTTTTTGACGATAACGAACAATATGCTTTGGTTACAGATTATCTAAAAAAAGATTTTATAATTGAAACCGGAAACGCCAAGGGAGTGGATTTCTCATTAAAATATGACTATAGAAGGATTTACCTTTGGGCTGTTTATTCCTTAGGTTATTCTGATAGATTTGATGGAGTTATTGATTATATACCGCATTTCGACAGACGACATAATGTAAATCTGGTGTTTTCTTACACTTTAGGAGCACAGCTAAACTGGGATTTCAATTTAAGATGGAACTTCGGCTCAGGATTCCCTTTTACTAAAGACCAGGGAAATTTCGAAAAACTAAACTTCGAGCAAGGAATTAATACCGACTACACTACTGCAAGCGGTGATTGGGGATTTCAATATGCATCTCTTAATACAGGAAGATTACCTGCATATCACAGACTGGATGTAACATTGAAACGACGTTTTGAATTAGGCGACAACTCAACAATTGAAGCTTTTGTCGGTGTAACCAATGTTTATGATAGAGATAATATTTTCTATGTTGAAAGATTAACTAAAAAGAAAATATATCAACTACCCATAATGCCAAGTATTGGAATGAATCTTAAATTCTAAACTTTTTCTGCATTTGTAATTTATCCTACGATAGTCATTAGGTGGTCAGTAAGTTGTCATTCGCTTCGCTGAATACCGAACACTGAACACCGAACACCGAACACAAGCTCTCACACTCTCACGCTCAACATTTCTCACTTCTTAATCCAACACTTCCATAGCCGCATCCAAATAAGTGTAAACATCCAAAGGATGATAATTCAGATATTCGATGCTTTTTTTATGACCAATTCTGACGATAACTGCATTTTTTTCAGGAACAGTAAAAATATATTGTCCCAGGACTCCTCTTGCATAATTTATCTTCATACCCCTATAATCAGCAATCCACCAGCTATATCCATAATAATAAACACTATTTCCTTTTTCATCTTTGAGTTCATTTGCGGCTTTAATTGATTCCAATAAATAATCCTGATTTATTAATTGTTTTCCTTTCCATTTGCCGCTGTCGAGCATCAACTGACCAAGGCGTGCGAAATCTCTTGCATTTGAATTAAAACAACAAAATGCTCTTTCATCTCCGGCTTCATCATCAAGACTCCATGAAGCATTATAGCGTGCACCTAATGGTTTCCACAATTTTTCGGATGCATAATCACTAATTGTCATTCCTGTAGCCTTTTCCAAAACGTAAGATAAAATTTGAGTGTTGGCACTATTATAATTATGCAATGTTCCCGGCTCAGTTTTCATATCAAGATTATAGACCATTTTTTTAATCTTGTTACCATAATACAACTTAGTAGTTTCAGAAAACAAATTAGAGTAGGATTCATCCCAATCAATTCCCGAACTCATATTCAGCAAATGTTTGATTTTAATCTTTTTCTTTAAACCTTCTGAAAACTCAGGAATGTACTCATAAACAAATTGCTCAACGCTTTTTATCTTTCCTTCGCTTATTGCAGCTCCAACAAGCAAACTCACTATGCTTTTTGTAACCGAAAAACAGTTTGCCACCGACTTTTCATCCTTACCATCCCAATATTGCTCATGTATTATTTTATTGTTTTGAATAACTAAAAAAGATGTTGTTTTATATTTTTCAATCTCTTGAATAATTGAATCAGAAAGATTTTTATTATTATAATCCTTTGATATCTTCCAGGGTTGATATGCTCCCGATTGAACAATATGGGAGTTAAAAATTTCATAATCATCAATTCCCGGATTTTGATAACGCAATGCTTTTGAAATATGCTCTGGAAGCAAAAAATATGTTACAAGCAATAAAATTGCAAAAATTAATATAACTCGAATTACTCTGTAGAATAGTTTCATTGTTTAGATTAACATTTAAAGGAAACAAAGGTATTGAAATTAGCATATTCTAAAACTAATTAAATACAATCGGCTAAATTTTTGGCTAAATATTATTATTTCTTTTGGTTAATAAAAATAAATTTGTAATTTTAACTTTTAATAAAACATTCGGGTATGTGTATCATGTTCATGCTAGGTACATACAAAACCTAAACGCCACTAATAATCTCTGTAAAAATACCTTTTTTAAGCAATAAAAGAAAACCTTAAAAGGAAACCATGAATACACACGCCAACAAAACAAAGGAAAATAAAAGCCAATCAGTTGCGAATATCCTCTCTCAAAAACAAAGTAATAACGATTCTACTTTTCAATTAGTGGATAAAAGACCGGAGGCTATTGCACAAAAAAAACAGCAAGATAGAGTAAATGGAAGCCCCCTACTTGCCAAAGCTACCCAATTACAGGCATTGGCTGACAGTTTTTCTGAAAAAACTGTTCAAAAGGCAGGTATTGAAGAGGAAGAGGCTGTGCAGGGAAAGTTTGAAACTGTTCAGAAGCAAGGAGCAGAAGAAGAAGAAGAATTGATGCAAGGAAAGTTTAAGACCATTCAAAAGCAAGGAGCAGAAGAAGAAGAATTGATGCAGGGAAAGTTTAAGACCATTCAAAAGCAAGGAGCAGAAGAAGAAGAATTGATGCAGGGAAAGTTTAAGACTATTCAAAAGCAAGAAGCAGAGGAAGAAGAACTGCAAATGAAAAAGACAGCCATCCAAAAGAAAGCTAGCACTAAGCCTGGTCAAAGCAAAAACAGTACAGGATTACCTGATAACTTAAAAACAGGGATGGAAACCCTATCAGGCTACTCTATGGATGATGTGAAAGTGCATAGAAACTCCGATAAACCGGCTCAATTGCAAGCACATGCTTATGCACAGGGAACAGATATTCATGTTGCACCCGGTCAGGAACAACATCTGCCCCATGAAGCCTGGCATGTGGTACAGCAGAAGCAAGGAAGAGTTAGGCCCACCAAACAAATGAAAAACAAGCCTTCGACTCAGCTCAAGGAAACAGTGAATGTGAATGATGATGCCGGATTGGAAAAAGAAGCTGACATTATGGGTCAAAAAGCCGAATCATTTAATTCAACTACTGAAAATAAATCAGGCAACAAAAATCAATCACTAAATAATTCAAATGCTCCAATACAAGGTTGGTGGCCAAAAGGTCATAGATTAATTACAGAACTTGCTTTTGATAAAGGAAATTTTCAAGATAAATTTGATAAAGAAGCAAAACAATATCTCATAAAAAGATCACCGGATATAGATTTTTTCCAGGACAATTTTGAAACAATGAGTGAAGGACAAAAACAAACAAAACCCTATTTTCAAATTTATAAATCATATATTGAAGCTGGTGAACTTGAGAAAGCCAAAGCTATGTACGAAAATGGAGAACTTAACAAAAGACGAGGAGGCTTTTTATTAATGCACGGAGAAGGAGGTGCATATAAAGAAAAAAATGCAGCTTCAAAAAATGAAGCCGTTACAAATATGTTTGTAGAAAAAGCTATTGGGGAATGGAATTCTGATAATAAGAAAAAAGGTTTGTCAACCCTTAGCGATGCTCTACACCAATCTGCTGACAGAGGTTCTCATGGAGAAGGAAATGCATTTACCGGGCACGATACCAGGATAGGACTTGGAGTTAAAGGAGAAGGCGAAATTCCCGGTATTGGAAAACAAACATGGGAAAAACAAGCATGGGAACTCCCACTTGGAGGCAAGCTAGGCGGAACTGATTGGCAACCTGATAACTTTTCTGTAAATACAAAAGGTGCAACACTTGGAGTAGCTTTTGTTATAGGTGCATTAGGAAAATTTATTAATAAAACTAATGGAAAGATTAGTATGCAAGGCGAAGGAGAAGAAAAACGAAGAAAACTATTTGGATTTGCAACTTCAGATTCATTAGCGTCAAAAACTCAGGGAAAAACCGGCGGTGGAATTGATGATTTAAAAAAAGTTGTTGATGAAAATTCAATGGGGCTTCTGCCTGAATTAGTAAAAGGGATGCAAGATCCTGTTAATAAGAATCCAGAAGAATTTCAATCAACCTTAGAAAAAGGCAAACAATTTTATGAAGGAGAATTATCAGCAGGTAAAATTTACGACTCAGCACTTATAGAATTCCGAAAAGTTAACAAAAGCAAAAACAAAAAAAATATAAAAGAAGGTTTTGCTAAACAATATTATAACACAGAATTAGGCAAAGCTGAAAGAAATGGTCAAGATAAAATACTTGTAGCAAAACATATAAAACGGGCTTATAAAAAAGTATATGGTTCTGAATTAGATGTTGTAACACCTCAAGAGGAAAAAACTATAACTGACGACAGAGTTAAAATATTTAACGATGCTTCCGAAAAATTTACAAATTGGAGTAAATCCAGATTAAAAGGAGGTTATAAGAAATCTAAAAGAATTAGCGAAGCCAAAAAGTATTATTATGGAGAAGTTTTAAAACAAAAAAATAAGGAAGACAGGGATTTTTATGGAGCAACCATAAAAGCAGCTTATGTAAGTGTTTTTGGCGAACAACTTATCGCTTAATTATAATATATATTTCAAATAAAATACACTTTATTTTGTTCGCAGTTGTACAGCAAGCAAATGCAAAAATTAGTTAAAACCTGAAAAGGAAACCATGAATACACAGGATGCTAATGTACAAGAGAAAAAAAGTCAATCCATAGCAGATGGGCTGACTCAAATGCAGAGTGAATGTGAGTCTTCTTTTCAATCGGTTGATAACAAACCTATACCTATTGATAATCGACCTGATACTATTGCCCAAAGAAAAATTCAGGAGATGGCTAATAATAGCCAACAAGCTAAACAAGCAGCTCAACTGCAGGCAATGGCTAATTCTCATTCTACCTCCCCTATTCAAAGACTGAAAGCTGAAGAAGAAGATTTGTTGCAGGGAAAGTTTGCTCCTATTCAAAGACAAGAAGCAGAGGAAGATGAACTGCAAATGAAAAAGTCACCCATCCAAAAGAAAACCAGCCCTGAGCCTAATCAAAGTGAAAACAAAACAGGATTACCTGACAATCTAAAATCTGGAGTTGAAAACCTATCCGGTTATTCTATGGATGATGTAAAAGTAAATTATAATTCTCCAAAACCTGCACAATTAAATGCTCATGCATATGCTCAGGGAACAGATATACATGTTTCACCGGGACAAGAAAAGCATGTTCCTCATGAAGCCTGGCATGTGGTACAGCAAAAGCAAGGAAGGGTAAAACCTACTCTGCAAATGAAATCTGGAATACCCGTTAATGATGATACTTCTTTAGAGAAAGAAGCTGATTTTATGGGAGCAAAGGCTGTAAATTATGATATTGAAACATCTTCTCAAAAAATACTATTACAAAAAAAAGATAACAATAATGCTCAGGCTATTCAATTAAAGCCGGAAACTGTGAAAGTTACAGGCATCACTCACCTGGTCAAGATGAAAGGTAAGTCTATTTTTGAAGGCGAAAATCATGAAACTGTAAAGAGCGGTGATCTTGTGACTATTGAACCAGCAAAAGTATTGAAATCGAGACGTGGTCCTAATCAGGAGATAGAAAAAAACCGACAAGATGATAAGGAAGGAGAACATATATACACCTGGTATCAGGCGAAAGAAGTAAATGCCGTTCCTCTTGACGCTGATAACATTTACCTTAGAGATGAAACATTTCTTCATTCAACCGAAGAGGGAGCATTTGAACTTGAAAAAGAAGAATTAGTTGAAAAACAGAAGGAATTTAATAAATATAGAAATGAAGCAAAACTCATAATAGAAGAAATAGAAAAACTAATACAAAATTGTATAGATACAAATCCTGATAAGGAATTTGAATTTTATAGCGGAACGGAAAGTGCTGCTTTAAATAAAATAAAAAATATGATAAATAAGCCTGCTCCCTCAGACTCTAAAGGCATGGATTATCAACGTGGTGAGATTAAAGGAGTAATGGAAACGATGTATAAGTCGTTTGAAGAGCAAGCATATATTGCTAAAAATGCCCAGGAACCTGATTTTGGCAGTCAGCTAATTAATATTTCTGATCTAGCATTTAAAGTTGCTGAAAAAGGAGATCCATCCCGAAATGGACCCACCGGAGATGAAGTTGCAAACACTCACGATAAAGTAGCAGATGTTACAGGAAAAATTGATGCCTTTCAAACAACAACAGGAGGTCTTGGAGGTGGCATTCTGACGGCACCAGGCGTACTTGCAGCAGGTGCAGCAGCAGTTATTGGCTATATTGCCGGACCAATTGGAATTCTTTTCGGTGCAATAGGTATGTTTTTAGGTATTAGGGCTGCATGGCGAGGCTACAGTAGTGAAAAAAAATTAAAGAAACTGATTCCTTCACTTAAACAGGAAAAAGTGAAAAGAATTGCTGAGTTTGCAATGGAGAAAAAACGAAAGAAAAAATGGGGAGGAGCTATTACTGCTATTGCAGGTGCTGCTGCAGTAGCAGGTGGAATACTTGGGGTTATTGCCATTTCTGTTTCAACACTGGGAGTTGGTGCCGCTATAATGGGTATTGGTGCCGCTTTAATCGGTCTTGGAATAGGTATAGGAAAGCTAATTCACAGGGCAAGAAAACGTAAAGCATGGAAAGCAAAAATGGCTGCTATGGTAACAGAAGCAGTTAAAAATAATGAAAGCGGAGCCTTCCCTGATAATTTAATGTCACTTGGAAGAATTGTTTTAGATGCAAAAGATAAAAAAACAAAGAAAACTGCACAGAAAAACCTTGAAGATGGATGCGTTAAAATGGCTGAATCAAGACGTCAGTTATTAGCATTAGATTCCGTTCGTTATCTTGTTTCCGGCTCTCCCGGTGAAAAATATGAAGCATCTCTCGTAATGGAAGCACTAAAATTAAAACCGGATGAAA
Organism: Saprospiraceae bacterium; assembly: GCA_021739805.1. The sequence goes on from JAIPBB010000142.1 coordinate 10,406, forward strand.
TTAAAAAAGTAGCTGTAGAAAAAGGAGAAAATTCTGCCGCTTCAATGGTTGCAAGAAAAATGAAATCCTGGTAAGCTGATAATTATGAAATTATAGTGATTTAAAAACGTATAATGAAGCTCACCCATATAAAAAAATGCAATAAAAATTTTATGTAGCGAAATTCTCTTACGCTAAAGCTTCGGAGAGTGAAAGTGGAGCTGGAGGGAGTCGAACCAACCTTTGTATGTAATTTAATATCAAGCTTATATAAGTCTTAATTTAATGTCGGTGAAACACAGGTGAAACAGAATTCTTGGACACGAATGGGACAAGGGTTCGACTCCTTCTGTGAACAAAAATACAAATTTTGTTGATAAAATCCTGATATATTTTTAATTAAAAATCTATTATTTCTATGCAAAAAAATTATTTGAATATTGTGCTGGAAATCCATGTTTTAAATGAAATAATAAATTCAAAAAGAAAATTCACAAAACACTTTGTTGTCAAAAAAATCCTTTTTATTTTCGCATGGCTTTGTGCCACTGTCCTGGTTTCAAAATGCACTTAAATAGCCGGTAAGGTCATATTCAAGAAAGCCGAAATAGATTTAATACAAGAATCATAATTTTCAGAAAAATATTATATTTTTGAAAATTAAATTAACTATAATAATAGTATTCGAACATGAATTATTTTCAGCAAAATAGAGAAAGTTGGAATGAATTAACGTTTTCACACACACAATCTGAATTTTATGATTTACAAAACTTTATTAATGGACGTACATCATTAAATAGTATTGAAATCCAAGAAATTGGAGAAGTAAATAGAAAAAAAATACTCCATCTGCAATGCCATTTTGGAATGGATACATTGTCATTTGCCCGAATGGGAGCTGAAGTTGTGGGAATTGATATATCAGATGAATCAATTAAGTATGCAAAACAATTAACCAAAAACTTGCAATTAAATGCTAAATTTATTCGGTCAAATGTTTATGAAGCAGATTTGGTTTTAGATGAAAGCTTTGATATTATTTATACTTCTTATGGCGCTATAAATTGGTTAAATAATCTAAATGAATGGGGCAGGATTATAAAAAGTTTATTAAAACCAGATGGGGTATTTTATATGATTGAATTTCATCCATATATTTATACACTTGATAATAATTTAGAAATACAAAAAGATTATTTCAATGTTAAGCCAATTAAGAGTATTGTAAATGAATCATACACTGATAATTCTAAAGTTAATAAAAAAAATCTAGTTCATATTGAATGGCATCATAGCTTAAGTGAAGTTATTAATAGTTTGATTAATAATGGACTTCAAATCGAATTTGTTAATGAATTCCCTTATCAAGCTTATAATTGTTTTGATAATATGATTGAAATTGAAAAAGGTAAATGGGTATTCGAAAGGTATAAAGATTTAATTCCTTATATGTTTTCAATTCGAGCAATTAATAAAGCTCAGTAATCTTAAATTATTTTGTTTGGTAAATTACAGTGGTTGTTTTGCTACAAAGTTATAATTAATTGTTAATTTCTGGCTTTAAGAATCATTGCAAGGAATTTCTGACAATCAACATTTCCTACCAGTTTACAGGTTTCACATATAGGATTATTAATATTAACCTCGTCTTTGCATTTATTTATAACAAAATCAAGAAACTCGTCCTGTAATACTTGAAGATTATAATAAACATAAATAGAGTCAGACAGGGTAAAGCCCTCCTGATCAAGCCACATAGAAAAACCTTTTCGGTAATTGGTATTTGATTTATGAACAATTACTGTTTCCCATGAAGGTATAATGATTATTTGCTGTTTTCCCATTCCCTCTGCATAAAAAGTCCCTTTGGGTAATCCAAACGCTCTTGCAGATTTGTCAAATGGCACCCACCATAAATAACCATGACCACTTCGGAGACCTCGAAATCCGGTTTTTGTATAATCTGTTACAATTTTGTTAAAATATGTTTCAGGTACAATTTGCTTCCCTTCCCAATTTCCCTTATTCAAACAGAGCTTACCAAATTTAAGCATATCCCTTGCTGAGAGATTATATTGAATAATAGGATGGGAAGATATTTTAGTGTCAATGCTGTATTCTACCGTAGAATCAGTGATGTCTTCCATTTTAAGTGGATTGGATATATTTGCGATGAAAGCTTCTTTCTCACTTATTCCGGTTTGTTGTTCAAATATCGATATCAATGTATTATAATCCCAATTATTATATGCCCATATTGTACCTGGAACATTAGGAGCTGAGCCTAATAAACGATTTTTATTATTTCTCATATTTGCTGGTTCACCTGCAGCTAAATG
>JAIPBB010000143.1 GCA_021739805.1 Saprospiraceae bacterium
TAATAGAAAGAACCAATGCTTGGTTAGATGCTTTTAAGGCTATTTTAGTTCGTTTTGAAACCAACAAAACTCATTGGAAAGCATTAAATTTACTGGCTTTTTGCGTCATTTTATTACGTCAACTTTAAACAACTTCAAAATGAAAAAACAGACTTGCAAAATAAATTGTCAGTCTTTTTTATCATCACATAGAGTTAAACCTATATTTTAATAAATTTTTGGGTGAAAACTTTATCATCTGCAATCACTCTAATAATATAGATCCCAATTGGAAAGCTTGATATATCCTGAGTGATTTTATTTGTTTGAAGATGAGTATTATCTTTTTTAGTTTGTATTAGTTTTTCTCCCAGCAAGTTATAAATCTCAACATAAGATGTTTCGGATTGAGTTTTGCCGAATTCAATATTAATTTCATCATTAGTTGGATTTGGATAAATGCTAATATTTGTTTGGGCTTTTTCAGTAATAAAGAGGGGAGGAGTTACTCCTTCAAAAATTACAATATTATCTAAATAAAGATTATTTCCCTGCCTGTTAGTTCCTTCAAACTTTACTATAATTCCATTGTTAGATGCAAATTGTGAAATATCTATAGAGGTTTCTTTCCAATGATATGGGAATTTCGGAACAAAATCGTTAATTGCTGTATCAAGAGTATTCAAGTCAGCACCTCCTTTTTCGAAAACAATATAATCGAAACTTTTAGCACTATTATCAGAAATGATAACTTTTAAGGTGTCGCTTAAAACCTGGTGTTTGTGATAGTAAGCATATTTGAAATTCAAAGTGAGTTTTGATGGATTTGATAGTTTAAGAAAAGGGCTTATAAGTCCATCTTTTTGGGAAGCTCGGGGAGTGTATTTTGCAAAATTCATATAGGCAGAATAATTATTCCATTGAATACCACCTGTTTGGATAGTGTCCCAGCTTTTTTGATTATCAGGGTTTTGAATATTCCATCTTTCGTTAAAATTATAAACTTCAAAGTATTCAAAAAAAGGAATTGTTTCTCTTGGCAAAACATGAAATCTATAAATTCGTCTATTGTTAAAATAATCGCTTTCGGTGATTGATGTATCGGTTACAATATTGAATTTTAATTCATAAGCTGTTTTGTTTTGAGCAATTATTTGCGGTAAACTAACAGTATCAAGCTGACCATTTGATAAAATACCTGTCCAGTTATATGTTTGAATGTTTTCATTATTTAATCGATATTCAATAACAGCATTTTGGATAAGACTATCTCCGATATTTTTAATGATTATTATAGGATTAAAAACTGTGTCACAAGTGATTTCGAAATCGGGAGAAATTATTTCTGTTATTGCTATATCAAATGTATCTTTAGTTGCAGGAATAGGAGTGTAAGTTTGTGCCAGGTAATTGTATGCAGCAAAAACATCTATCATTCCCATTCCATAAGTATTGTCTTCTCCAACAGCCCCTAAGTCAACAGCCGAATTGTATAAAGCCAAAAGAATTTGGTCTCCGGCAAGAAAAGGAAATGCTTCTTTTAGGAGTAGAACAGCTCCAGTTGCATGTGGGCCTGCCATTGATGTTCCATTGTAAACGGCATAATTATTTTGGTCAACTGCTGAACGAACCTGATAACCCGGTGCAGAAACTTCCGGTTTAATTGCCAATGAGCCTGTTCCCGGGCAATGTGTTGGTCCCCGACTTGAAAAACTTGCAATTGGAAATGTTGTGTCATGTGCATTTAATGCTCCAACCGTAAAACTATTCACCAAATTTGTTGCAATTTGATGGGGGTCAGAAATAGTTCCTGCTCCCGGACCTTCATTTCCTGCTGAAAAAATATTTGCTATTCCAACAGCTTCAACCGCATCGAAAGCTTGAGTAACAACACTGTTAACACAATAAACTGTATCACCATCAGCAGTTCTTCCCCATGAATTATTTATAGCATCAGGAATATCATAAACTGTTGCAGTGTCTCCATCGGGATTTAATGCAAATTGATATGCCAGCATAATAACAGGAAATGGTTTAATAAGTGCTACATCAGTAACAATAGGGTCGGAAGCAATCCAGTATGCGTTAAATGCCATGCCGATAGTATCATGTGTTGTTCTGTCTAAACCTAATGTAGTTCCTAAAGTATGTGTTCCATGACTGCTTCCCTTATCGCTAGGCAATGGACTATCGAATGCATACCAACATTGCGACATTGGAAAAAAATTAGCCAGAAATCTATCGGAGATTGCTGGATGATTTGGCCACACTCCGGTATCAACACTATACGAAATTCGTCCTTTTCCTGTATAGCCCATCTTCCATAGCTTATGTGCATTAATTGCTAAAAGCCCGGGTTCTGTGCCACCAATAGATTTTGCTTGTGATGGGCTTTCTTTTACAGGTTTAATAAGTTCGACTTTTTCAAAATCATATGGTAGAATTTCACTAATGCTTTCATCATTTGATAAATGGTAAATCAAATCTGCGGAGGCATCAATAGCAATTGCATTAACTATCCAAAATTTTTCTAAGTTTTTATATGAATTTGGATTAGCTTTCGCATAAGTATCAATTGTTCTTAAAAGTTGAAGCTGACTTGTTTCAGCAGTTTCAGATAAAGCTTTAATAACTTCTTTTTGTCTTTTTTCTAAAGAAATATTATTGGCATCATGAATGGCTTTCAGTTGCTGAAGATTCACTTGTTCTGATAACACTATCAACACTTTGAAGAATTCTGATGGTTTATTTTTTTGATTTAATTTGTTATTTAACTCAGGAGAAATATAAGCACTTTGTGAGAATACATTTATTGATAGAATTACACAAAATAGCAAAACGATTTTTTTCATTTGGAAGATTTTGATTTGATGAGGTAAAAATACAATAATAATTAAGTGATTGTTTATTTCAAAACTCGATTTGATATTATTGTTTAAACAAAAGCTATAAATTCTATTATTCAAAGCACCAAAAAACAAAAAACAAATAATATCCAAATTTCAACTTTATCAAATAGTTTAAATTATTGAGATTTTAGACATTGGAATTTATTTGTAATTTGGAGCTTGGGATTGTGTATTTTTTGGATTGTTGTGCTGAGATTACAATTATACAATATTCTAAATAAGCCTCCCCACTATCCTTCTACCATGATATTCTTTTGCTTTGAGCAGTCTATGAAGTTGGTCAATATTTTCATTTGTGATTTTTCCGGCAGGAATTACTGTAAGTTTATTTTTTGAAATTTTAATCATTTCTTGAAGTAAAAAACTCCCTTCCATTGCTGTTGCAGCTTTACCTGAAGTAAGAATCGCATCAACTTCGGCAATATTGCAAAGTTTAAGTGTTTCCTTTAATATATCTTCAGTTTCATCAATTGCCTTATGAATACAAACATTCATTGGTTTGGCCAATTTTGAGAGATGAATTATTCTTTCAATATCAAGTTCTTGCTTCTTATTTAATATTCCGAAAACAACTCCAAAAACACCAAGCTTTTTACAGAATTTAATTGTGGTTTCCATTTCATTAATTTCCGAGTCGGAATAAATGAAGTTTCCGGCTCTTGGTCTGACCATTACTTTAATCGGTATTTTAAGAGTTTTGTGTAATTGCTTTATTAAATCTCTTTCCGGAGTAAGTCCATCCAAATCAAGGCGAGAACAGAGTTCAATTCTATCTGCCCCTAATGATTCGGCTTTTACTGCTTCTTCATAGGTTTCGACACAAGCTTCTTTTATATAATTTGTCATTTGCTTCGCGTCATTAGGTTGTCATTTGCCCTACGGGCGTCATTTGCTGTGCTGTCATTAGGTAGTCATTAGGTAGTCATTAAGTCGTTGCTATCATTAATTAAGAGTTTTATTTATTGGATTAATATGATCTTGGATATTTCCAATTCATAAAAGATTGTGTCGTAAATGTCATAGTTGATTTTTTCAACTCCTTCTATTGTTACCGAATCATTTTTGTTGTATTTATTACCAAGAAATACTAGTGTGTCTTCAGTTTTCCAACTATTATCAATTGACAATACGAAATTTGAAGTGTCAGTTTCTAACCACCAAATAGCACAAGGAAGGCATGGTGTTGTTGTACAGGGATTATTCAATATTCTTAAACTTCCATGATAAGATTTCGGGGCGACAATTTTGTTTTCAGGTAGATTATCCTCTTTATTGCATGAGATTAATCCAATAAACAAAATTCCTAATATGATAATTCTAAATTTCATTTAACAAGCAATTAAAGGTTTATTAAATTTTTAGTTCAACAAATATACAAATAATGTATTGCAGCTAATTATTCACTAATAATCCTAACTTCTGTTCTGCGGTTTTTTTCTCTTCCTTCTTCTGAGCCATTGTCAGCAACGGGTTGCGTTTCGCCATAACCAACGGCAGTAACTCTGGTTTTGTCTATTCCTTTTTTTATTAGATAATCTCTTACCGTTTTAGCTCTTTCTTCCGATAGTTTCTGATTAAATTCAGATGATGCAATGCTGTCAGTATGCCCGGCTATTTCAATCACAAGATTTTCTTTAAGTTTCATAACTTCATAAAGGTCGTTTAAGGCTTCATAAGATGATTTCTTTAAAGTGGATTTTCCGGTGTCGAATAAAACATTTTTAAGAGTATAAGTTTTTGGTGGCTCGATTTGAATTGTAAGATTCATTGTAATATAAAAATCTGTATCAGGAATTTCAATTAAATCATAATCTAATTGGTCACCAAAGTTTTTATATTTGATTGAATATGTGTCGCCAACCGGAACGAAAAGTGAAAATTTCCCATCTGACCCTGAAATACCGGTGAATTTTCTTTTTGATTTTTCACCAGAAAAAATAATGATTTCGGATTTCCTTGGATGGTTTTCAAAATCAGAAACAATTGTATTAATTACTGCCATTGAATCATTTGGCTCAAGGTCTTGAGAAAAGGAAATATTAAAAATCAAAATTGAGATTAAAAGTAGAGTTGTTCTCATAAGTTTTGGATTGAACTAAATTTCTAAACGATAAAGATAGGAAAATGTTGTCGAAAAAAAGATATGAGTGATTATAATTGAAAATTTTATTTATGAATTCCCAATCCTATTTGGATGCCAAAGTGGAATGTAATAAGGTGTAAAGCTCCACTAGTTTTATGATGAACTATAGGAATATTATTAATAGTTCCATTCCAACTTTCATAAGTATGTAACTTAGCTCTATATCCAATACCTTGGTATATATTGTAATATATTGTTTTATTTTTTAAAGTGACTTTATTATTTGTCTGACCATATAATAATTTCACACCTATAACTTCAACTCTCTCAGTTCGTGTTGCTTTAAAGCGATATCCCTCGACATTATTAAATTCGACATACTTATTGTTAAACCACCAATATCTATTGAATAATTCGCAACTTAAGTATGTGTCAGGATGTTTCTTATAAATGAAAAATTTTGGACTAACAGAAATATAAACCGCATTATAAAATGGAATTCCCATGTTTTGTAATTCATAATCCCCACCCATTCCATGGACTATTCCATCAATTTCAGCTTTTGATTTTCTTGATGGACGAAATCCTAGGGAGAGTCCTATTGTGTTTTTATCACTAAGTTTTCTTTCATAAGAGATTATAACTTCTCTAAAAAGGAGCTGAGTTGGATTTATATATAAATAGCCCCTCGTATTTGATGAGTCTAACTGAGCTTGACTACTTGACGGAAGAAGATTAATAATTATCAAGAAAATTAATGATAAGGTTATTTTCATTTTCGTCATTTATTAGATAATGCTTTATAAAGGGCTTTGGTTGCGTTATTTATTTTCTCCCCCAACTGCCCCGACAGCTTTTCCGCTGATAAATAATGCAAATGATTGTCATTGAAAGAAATATAGTTTTTGTGTTAAAAAAAGTTTAATGATTTATTATAAGTTCATTTGCTTTTTTAAATCCTTTGCTTTAATTCTAACAATTTTCCCTTTAATTGAAAATACTAACTCTTTGTTTTCTTTGCTTTTTTTAATTACAAGTTTTCGAAATGCAAGATCCATTCCTTCCAGAATACGTGACTTTAAATCTTCTATTTCACATTTATCCATGAGCTATTTCATTTGCATTAACAAAACTTTGCAATTTAAAATTTCAAGCAATATAGTATATGAAGATGTAGTCTTCCCCGCTCCATTAGGTCCAGCTATAATGTAAAGATTTGCCATCTAATATCAATTTTTAACAAAAATAGTGTTTTTCTTGTATTATTTTACTCTCATCATACTCAAATCCCTTTCTCCTGTATTTAATAATTTCGTTTAAACAGATAACAATCACAAAATAAACAAATACCGAATTATAAGTGCTACCTTTTCCTGAGTAGATTAGAATAGATGTTGCTGACAGTGGCAATGTGATTAGAATTAATTTCACATAATCCCAATATTTCTTTCTTATTAAATAATAAATCAATGGAAATATTAACCACCCCAAATAAGAAACAGGTGTTGTTTTAGTTAAAGTTCTGATTATTCTTTTTGTAATAATACCCAAATACCAGAGTTTATCAGATTTAATATCTGAAATTACTTTTTCTTTTAAAACATATTCGTACTCATCAATTTCATCAAATTTTTTATAGTACAAACTATCCTTATCGTAATACTCGTCAATGTAGTATTTGTCTGAGTATTTAATGTCAATATTATACTTTTCTTTTAGTTTTGGGATTGCGTATCTATAGGCAACTTTATCATTCCATTCGTAGCCATATTTTGTATCAAAATCACCAAGTCCGCAGAAAATGGGATGCCAAAAAATATGACCCGGAATTCGCTTTCCGGTATAAATATGTCCATTATTTTCTTTGACCAATTGTGTGGTTTGTTCATTTTTTGCATTGAAATATCCAATTACAAGTTTCTTGCTTCCCCAATAAGAAATGACTATGAGTAAGATTATTATAAATTTAGGAAGTAATTTTATATGCTTCGAGAGCAAGTAAATCAGTATTAGCGAAACTAAAACTATTGTAACTTCATTTCTAATTTCACTAAAAAAACCTATTAGAATAGCAGCGACTAAACCACTCAAAACCAGTTTTAAATACTTTGTGTTCTCCTTAAACAAAACATGAAGATTCAAACCCAATACTATAAAAAATAGTGAGCCCATTAATCCAAAAATATTTTTATGAGAATATACTTCATAAAGGAAAAATGGTGTAATATTTATAAGGAAAACTAATAATAGACCAAAAAAGGAATGATTGATTTTCTTAAATCCGTGATATAAAATAATCAAACTTAGAGTGAAAATAAGAGCATTAAATAATTTGATGGATGGGTCTTTAGGTGAGCCTTTTAAAATAGCATTTGGAAGGTAAGCCAATATTCTCGCCTGTTCGCCTAATCGCGACCAATGCTGATATTCCATTATTAAATCTTCTCCATTTTCTTCAATCTCTTTTATTGCTCCTTCACGAGAATATTCAAGGTCTTCGTTTAAGGTTGCAAGTGGGAAATTCCCGGTATAATAGAAAAAGTAAACAAATTTATAAGCTTTATCGGCTGAAAAACCTGATGCATCTTTCCTTGCCTGTCTTTCTTGAGAAAATGGATGTTTTTCGCTTCTGATATAAAAAATTGTGTTGAGCAGAATAATTGATAAAATAACAATCAACAAGCTTTTGCGTGAATTTAATTTATTGTCAAATTTGATAATTGTATTAATCATTCACAAGATTTTTTTTTAATTATATAAATTGGTCTTTTTCGCATTTCCTGTATTGTCTTTTCGAAGTAAAGTGATAAAATAGTAAGGGTAAGAAATAACAGGGAAAATGAAAAAGATAAGAAGAGAATAATAGTTGTGTAACCCGAGGGTGGTGTATTTCCAAATAAATACATATACAAACTAAACAGACTGAAAATGAACGTAAATCCAATAAAAAGAATGGAAATTATTATGCTTAATCGTAAAGGTTTATTCGAAAATGAAAATATTGCATTTATTGCTAATTTAGTTAAAGCCAAATAGGAATAATTACTTTTTCCGTATAATCTTGCCGGTGCTTCAAATGATAATAATTTAACCGGAAATCCAATTGATTGAATAAATCCACGAATAAAGCGATTTTGGTCTCTGAAATTTGATTTAAATATCCTTGCAATCTGTTTGGATATTAGAAAGAAATCTGTTGAATTATCCTGAAATTTTATGGTCGATAATGAATTAATAATTTTATAAAAGAAAGAAGACATAAGTCGTTTAAAGAAGCTATTATCAGCCCTTTTCAGCCTTTCCATTAAGACAATTTCATAACCATCTTTAAATGCATTAATCATTTCAGGAATTTTTTCAGGAGGATGCTGTCCATCAGAATCCAAACATATAATTGCTTCACCGCTTGCATTATCAATCCCGGCAATCATTGCAGCTTCGTGTCCAAAATTCTTTGAAAATTCAATTAAAATATGCTTAATATTATTGGCCGAATTTACTGCACTAGATTTTATTCCTTCAATAAAAAGTTGGGTATTATCTGAGCTTCCATCATTTACCCAAATAACTTCAAAATCAGTATCAGCAGTGTTTTTTAAAACTTTTTCCATATTAGACCAAAATGTTAATACACCTTGTTCTTCGTTGAATAATGATATTATTACAGATACTTTCATTTTTTATAATTTAATCTTATTGTTTATTATCCAAAGTTTTAAGGTATTCTTCAGCCATCTTAATTCTTGGATTACTGCTTTCGTAAAATCTATAGAGAGAAAAATCTTTTCCCACACCATAACATGAACGTTTATTGTTTTCGTAGAAATATTTCAGCACTTCTTCGATTTCATCAGCCGTATTTACATGTTCGTATTGCATTAGAGTTGCATAATCCAATCTATATTTGTGTTTGAACTCAATTCCTGTGGATATTTTCCATGCCAGTTTCCAAAGGAATCTCCCTTCGTTTGGAATGCTGGTTCTCAAGCTACCACCTTTGCTTAATAAAATGCAGGTTTTTGCTACTACTTTTGGTAAATCCAATATATGTTCAAAAGTGGCAACCGATGTAATCCTTTCATATTTTGAATTCAAATCCACTTCATCAATGTCGTTGAAAATATTTTTAATTTCAGTAAGATGCTTCGATTTTAAATAAAGCTCTTTATAAGGCTCAATAATATCATAGCAATTTGATTTCTCGTAATTGAGTTGATTTAAAGTCCCGGCTCCAATTTCCAATGTTTTTTTATCGTGAATTTTGCTAACATCCGATGCAACTTTTTTATGCAACCATGATTCTATCTTGCTGGCAAAACTTGTTACTGAACTTTCGCCTTCACGATTCACTTTATAATATTCGTCGTATATTTTCATATAAGCTTCTGGAAGCTTAATTCTTTTTTTAGGATAATCCTTGAATACATTCATAATTAAATTATCTCAATATGGGTAGTGCGGCTTTAATAAGACAAAAATAGGATTTATAATTTTAATTTGCGAATCTAATTGATAATTCCCAGAACTGTTTGTCAAAAAAAATGTATAGCATAAGCTTGCATTTTAGTGTGGTCTTTTTAAATAGTGTCTGCAAGAAAACTATCCTGAATTGAAAATCAGCCTTTCCCCGTTCCGCCAATTGGCGGATGGGCTGATTTTTAGTGAGTTCACCCTTTAGGCTTGGGGAAAAACTCACTGAAAATCAATATTTGTCAGGTTTTCTTGCAGACACTAAATAGTTCAATATTTAAACTCAAAACTATTTAATCATTGCTCCCACAGCCATCATTCTTTGAGAAAATTTCTCCTCCACCTTTTTATTTTGGAAATTCTCTCGATAAATATTTTCAATTCTAAAGTAAATCTTAGTACCGGGAGGGTCTGATTTTAGATTATTTCCAAGGGGTACATTTATACCTTTTGAAGCGTCTTTGCCATAACCACTGAATGAACCTACCCTTGAAGGAGCACCTAAACTTCTGTGGGCTAATAAATCAATTTTATTGATTATATAACGAGCATCCTTAGGAAAAGCAGACAAGAATTCTGCATCAGGAATTAGCCGGATGGTACAATTACTTTTCTTATTTATTGTTGTTAATCCATTATATTCTTTTCCATTGACAATAAGTTGGATTTCAGGTTTTGGTGGTTTAATTATTTCGTATTTTTTCACCCATTTTTTTATACTACCATCAGGAGAGGAAGCTTGATAACTGAGTAAACAAGTTCTGCCAGATGGTATAATAACAAAAGTGAATTTCCTATTCTGGCTTCCAGAAGTCAAAACAGTAGCATTTGTTGCATTTATCGCTGGATCTGTCCACCCTTCGGGCAAGTCAAGATGAATGGTATTTCCACATTGGTAATAAAAAACATCAAAAGATGTACTTAGAGTAGGCTCTTCTTTATATTCTGTAACTGTAATAGTATCTGTATGATAAATAGTATCTGTATGGTAAACTGTATCGACCGGAACATCAGAAATATCTGCATTTTTGGATTTAACAGAAGAAGTTTTCGAATTTTCGGGACAATCTTTACAAGCTGAGAATACTATAAGCAATAAAAAAGACGAAAATAGAAATAGGTGTTTCATGGCTTTTTTTTTTAATTTATATAATAAGACCGTAGATTTAATATAACAAAGTAAAACAAAATACAAATATAATTCACAGAGGTCATGCCTGCATTTTATTTCGGCAGATAAATGGGAGAGGTTCTAACTGTCAGTGTTTACTGATGGGGCGGGCTATTCGATTGTAGCTAGTTGTTTTTAATTTAGTCGTTTTAAAGATATCTTCTTTCGCTACAAATTGTCTGAAATCTATTAGAAATTTATCAAAATCAATCCCATATATCTGTTTGAAGATTTTATCATGGTCATTATCCTTCAATAGGCTTTTCATATATAATAGAAATTTTGTCTTTCCATAATTTGCAACCAAAAAATCTACAATGCAACCAAACTCAGAATACATAAAAGTAATCCGATACTTAACATTAAACTTTGTTTTGTCTTCTCTATTTGTTTTAAAATCAAAGGGAGGTAAAAAATTTCCCTGTGCCATAGCATGATAAGTCTCATCTTTACTTGGATAGAATGAAGTTCCCATTTGATTTGTGCTATAAACGGCAATACCTTCCATTAACCACGCAGGATATTGATATGACTCTAAATAGCTCATCTTTTGCATCAACAAAACATGAGAAAGCTCATGTCGTACATAAATTTCTAAAGAGATTATTCCTTTTTGGTCTTCTTTAAGTGCCCAGGGAGAGATGATTAATCTACCACTTGGATAAGCCGAAAATCTGGCTTTGGAAAATGAACGTTTAATGAAGTTCAGACTATCTCTAAAAATAAATATTTCAGGTTTTGGTGTAAACTTTAAATCATGAAAATTCTCTATGGAAGGAATTAAAGTATCAATTCTTATAAAATCATTATAGTCAGCACCCTTTTGAACATAAATGATTGTATTTGTTAGTTCATGCTTAGTAAATCCTATAATTATCGGCGAAAACGTGAAAAGTTTGCTGAATAAAAGCAAATAACCTACAAATCCAAATACTATAATTATTATCCCAATTAATATCTTTTTCATTTTGTTTATCATTGTCCAAGTACGTTTTTACAATTGGCTACAACGGCTTGAAAAAAAGCGTTTTAATGATTTTTATTTTTTGTGGCAAATGTTATTTATTTTCTTACAAAGGTATCACCCTCAAAATAATAATTACCCATTTTCATATCTATTGTGTTTAAACATTCACCAATATATTTTTGATCTAAACTATCAAGAATAATAATTTTATTAGCTGAATCTAATTTTACATTATATTCCCAAAAACATTCCCTGAAATATGATGTGTCAACTTCACCACCTGTTGCATAACTCGTGTTCAAATAATTTGCAGAGAATATTTCTTTCTGCCGATTCATATCCCAAATTGAATATCCGCTTAAACTTCGAGCCCATTCACCAGCATCAAGTCCTGATGGATACTGAATTCCATAATAATGGTACATTTCAGTGTGCCAATCTACTATTAATGCAGGATAAAGACCATTTCCAAGTCTGATAGTATCTAAATTAATTTCTTCAAATTGAAACATACCTGTCTCAAATAATTGGAAAACATTATTTTCACCATAGTGAAATGATATAGTCAAGCTTGGGTTTAAATAGGTATGTTCATCGTATCCTATTTCAACATAAGGTGTTTCCCATTGTGCATATTTGGCTATTGGTACAAACTCCTTATATTTTTTTTCAGCATTTGAAAAATGAACATCATTAATTGAAGTATTAACGCTATCTGGTTGACTCTTGGCTATATTCTCTGAAATTTTATTCTCTGCATTTTTATTAGAACATGACATCAATAAGAATAGGAATAAAATTAGATATATTGTTTTTATTTTAGGGAGATTACTCATTTTTAATATTTGCCAACGTACTTAATAAAAAGCGTTTTAATGATTTTTATTGTTAAAAGTTTTTCATCATGTTTTAATTGTTTCTTTTAATCTATGTATTAGAAGAATTAGAGTTTTATGAAATTTTTTGTGAAAAATTATTCTTTAATTATTCGACCTTATTCAATATCAGTTATTTCTCCCAATATACCAATTACAGTTGGGTAGTTATTCTCTTTAAGCTCTTTAAACTTCTTATGAACTAAAACCTTTGTTATCTTTTTTGATTTTATCTCATCCAAATTCTCTATATCTTGCTTCATT
>JAIPBB010000144.1 GCA_021739805.1 Saprospiraceae bacterium
TTGGTCCCAGGAAAACCCCGCCAGAGCGGGACGGGGCAAGGTTTAAGATTAAGAAGAGACAAAGACGCAAAATTTTGCGCCTTTACGCTAGCTAAAATTCAAAAATCCACTTTCCAACATCCACTTTCCAATTTGGCTCCAAAGATTGGAATACATTGCTCGCTACTTCGCCTTTGAAAAGGGTGCGTATTGCCCGAATTTGAGATTGGAGGAGAGAATGGCAAATGAGAGTGATGAGTGGGTGATGTAGAACAAATTTTCGGTTGAATTTTTAGAGCTAATTGGTAAACTAGAAACAACATACTAATACTTTCACATTATGGAGGAAAAAAACTCACAAGAAGAAAGAACTATTGGCAAGAAAATCAAAGCTTTACGTAATGAAAGAGGGCTTACTGCAGAAGCCTTGGCTCGTAAAGCGGATATTCCATATACTACGCTTTCAAAAATTGAGAGTGATGTAATAAAAAGCCCTACTCTGCCTACTGTAATTAAGATTGCGGAAGGTTTGGAGATTACTTTAGATGAATTAATTAAATAAATTATGAATAACTTCAACAAAACATTAACGGACATTCTTAAAAAAGATTTACGCTTTCTTGATCAAGATGGTGATTTGCTGAAAAGTGAAGTGATTGATAAGGCGTGGAAGGTTGATAAAGAGCTTATTGAGCTGTTGCTCTCTGAAAAGCAGGTGAAAGATAAATTTTTCACTGAAATAAAAAAGCATTGGGTGTTTAATGTGGCTTTCTTTGTGGAGTTTGTACAAGATAAGAATTTCTTGAACGATTCATATACAAAATTTAAAAATAAAATTGGCTTAACAGTTGATGGTAAATATCTGAATCAACGAGGAGAAGTAGCTTTAGCATGGCCATATAAAGATTGTGTGCTAGAAGGTGGGCAAAGCAATGAAGATACAGGCAGGGATGAAATATTTTTTAATGAGATTTTGGCACAAGATGAGATTGATCGGTTGCTTGATCCAAAGGTGTTTACTAATTGGAAGAGGTTTTCAGAGAAGGGTGAGGAGAAAGTGAAAGAGATTAAAAGAGATGAGAATGGGGTAATAAAGGAAAATTTGATTATAAAAGGGAATAATCTACTGGCGTTGCATTCTCTAAAAAAGCAGTTTAGTGGGAAAGTGAAGCTGATTTATATTGATCCACCGTATAATACTGGGAATGATGGGTTTCGGTATAATGATCGATTTAACCACTCTACTTGGCTTACTTTTATGAAGAATCGCTTGGAAGTGGCAAGGGCGTTATTGAGAGAGGATGGTGTGATTTTTGTACAATGTGATGATAATGAGCAGGCATATTTAAAAGTTTTGATGGATGGAATTTTTGGAATGGATAATTTTTTAAATACTGTATCTGTTATGATGAAAAATACCTCAGGTGCTTCTGGTGGTGGAGAAGATGCAAGGCTAAAGAAAAATATAGAATTTTTAACTATTTTTTCTAAAAATGACGAATTTTTTAAAAAATTCAATCCAGTAAATCAAGCAACTGAACTATATGAAACTATAACAATTAATAGAGAAAAAGGAGTTAGCTGGAAATATACTTCAATATTAGTTGAAAAAGGTGATAAAAAATTAGTTGGAGAAACAGTCGATGGTTCAGGGAATAAAATAAAAATTTATAACAGAAATAATCCTGTTTTTAAACCTATTAATCAAATAGCAAAAGAGGAGAACTTATCTGAAAAGGAAGTATATTATAAATATATTAAAAGTATTTTTAGGACTACTATGCCACAAAGTTCAATACGCCCCAGAGTAATGAAAAAATGCAAAGAATTAAATGTAAAGTGTGATTTTATTTCTATAGAATATATTCCAATAAGTGGTAGAAATAAAGGTAAGGTTTATGAACAATTCTATAAAGGCGATAAGTTTAATTTATTGGCTTGGTTATCTGATGTAGTTGAAATTAATAACGAAGATATATTTAAAACCGAAACACTTGGAACTTTTTGGAATGTTGTAGGTTCAACTAAAAATTTAACCAAAGAAGGAGAAGTTTCTCTTTTAAGTGGAAAAAAACCTGAAGATTTAATAAAAACAATTGTTCAACTCGGTACAAATGAAAATGATATTGTTCTAGACTATCACTTAGGAAGTGGGACTACTTGTGCAGTGGCTCATAAAATGAATCGGCAATACATTGGAATTGAACAAATGTCATACATTGAAGACTTAGCAGTAAAAAGACTGCAAAATGTTGTAAATGGAGATCAAAGCGGTATTTCAAAATCCGTTGAATGGAAAGGTGGAGGCGATTTTATTTATTTGGAACTCAAAAAATACAATGAAGCATTTATTGATCGTATTCAGAATGCGAAAAATACAAATGAATTAGAAAAAATATGGGTAGAAATGAAAGAAAAATCATTCCTGAATTGGAATATAGATTTTAGGAATGCAGATCTTGCTTTTGAAGAATGGGTAAAATTAGACCTTGAAAAGAAGCAACATGCACTGGTGCAACTACTTAATAAAAATCAACTGTATGTGAATATGAGTGAGGTTGAGGATAAAGAGTTTGGGTGTACGGAGGAGGAGAAAAGATTAAGTGGAAAATTCTACAATTTATAATAATTGGAATAAATGAAAATATTAATGCACAACTTATCATGCCTAATTAAGAATAGATTCGTACTATTTACCGCTTCTTTAGTTCTTTTTATGGGATTGAACTTTTGGTTTAACAAAAGTTTGTTGCCAAGTACTGATGTAAAGGATTTATGGTTTTATTCAGGTATTTTCATGATTCTTTTTTCTATTTTATTTATTGAGCCATACTATACATCTCCAAAAAATGTCGTAACTAATACAATCCCATTACTTTTATTGTTTTTATCAATTGCTGATGATTTTCAAAATAAAACATTATGGTTAACTCTAATTATTATTGTTCTTTCGATTCTAGTCATCTCAATCATCTCAATGGCATTGCATGATGAAAATAAAAGCCCTGATAATTGGAAAAATAGATTTTCAGAGATTACTAAAAAATTAGTCGTTTTTGTGGGGCGTGGGAAAATAATTTATTCTGCAGTATTTTTATTTTTTCTTTACGTGAATGTTACTTCAAAAAGTTTGGATAAAATATTTGATAGCTATTTTATTACTATAATTGTGCTATGGGGGCTTGTTCTTGCTATTGATCCAAAAGAACTAAACAGCACTTTTTCTTTTAAAAAGAAAAAAAAGAATACGGAAGAAGTGGGGGTTGTATTTGGAGTGCAATCAAGAAAAATGTTTTTAGTCAGACTATATGAAGATAGAAAATTTATTAAAAAGTTTGATGTTGTTCGATATCGTTATTCAATGCAAGATTCTAATGACTATGTGATTACAGGCATTGTTTTTGATACATACCTTCTAAATCAAGAAAAATGGGCGAAAGTCTTACAGCTTGGAACTATTAAAGTGGAAGTAAAAGAATCCGAGAAGAATGTTGTTTATAAAATTTCAAATAAAGAAGAAAAAGAAGCACTAATAAAAGAATTAAATATTAATGCATTTGTAGGAGTAATTATTAGAGGTTCAGAAATTGGGAAAATAAAATTTGAATACTCAAAAAAACAAGATGATTTACAAGAGGGAGATTTATTAGAGCTAAAAGTTGGAGATAAAAGATTATTTTATCAAGTAGTTGGAGGAGTTACTGAAAAGGAAAAGTTAGAAGGGCGAAATGAGACAGGATTTATTGAAGGTGAAGCTGTTCAGCTTGGAGAATGGCAGAATAGCAAATTATCATTTCAAAAATTCGGATGGGTTCCTGCGATAAATACGCCTATTTTTAAAGCCGACACATCAGATATCTCTATTCAAAAATTTACTCATCCTGAATGGGAACTTGGAATTATACCTAATACCACGTTGCCATCTGTGATTAATCTCAAAGAAGCTGTAAGTCACCATTTGGCATTATTAGGAGTTACAGGATCTGGTAAATCATACTTAGCAAGAGAAATAATTAAAAAACTAAAAGAAAATAATACAAAAATTATTTGCATTGATTTTACTGGTGAATGGAGAAAGGAATTAAGCGAAGAAGATTTAGAGGATTTTTCAGATATAAACACTGCTATTGATTCTAATAAAATCTCTTTAATAGAATTAGCAAGTGTAAGTAATACAACTCAATCACTAGAAGAAACTAATAAGAAGCTTCAAGAAATTTTTGCATATGCAAAAGAGAATGAAAACTGTAAAGATATTTGTTTAGTTTTGGAGGAAGCTCATACCATTGTACCAGAAACAACATTCTTAGGAGATTATGGCGATTATAGTGCAAATAAGGCACTGGTTAACAAGATGAGTCAAATAGCATTACAGGGAAGGAAATATGGTGTTGGATTAATGGTTCTTGCTCAAAGAACAGCTAATGTTTCAAAGACAGTATTAACACAATGTAATACGATTGTATGTTTTCAGGCTTTTGATGAAACCAGCTTTACCTTCTTAAGTAATTATATTGGTAAAGATTTAGTTAGAGCATTGCCTAATTTAAAACAGTATCACGCGATAGTCACTGGTAAAGCAATGCGATCAAACTTACCAATGATTATTGATTTAGAAAGAAAATAATTTAATAAACTATGACTCAACAATTCTTATACGAACAATTCGACACAGTCTCAAAAATGGGTTTTTTGAAAAAAAATATTCCCTCAGAGATCATTGATAATCTGAACCCTAAATTTGGACTCCGACCTTATCAAGAAGAAGCATTTTCTCGATTTTTTTACTACACTAATGATTATCCTGAACGACTAACACCCGCTCATTTGCTTTTTAATATGGCTACAGGAAGTGGAAAAACGCTTGTAATGGCGGGGTTAATTTTATACCTCTATAAACAAGGATATCGCAATTTTCTGTTCTTTGTGAATACAACTAATATTATTGAAAAAACAAAAGATAATTTTCTCAATTCAGGCTCAAGCAAATATCTCTTTAATCAGAAAATAAATTTTGATGGTCAATTTGTAAATATTCGACCTGTAGATAATTTTGAAGGAGTAAGTAGGGATGATATTAATATCTGTTTTACAACAATTCAAAAACTCCATTCAGATCTTCATAACGAAAGAGAAAACAGCATTACATACGATGATTTCAAAGATAAAGAGATTGTTTTGCTTTCCGATGAATCGCACCATATTCAGACAAAAACAAAGCAAAAATCATTGTTGGAAAGCTTAGAAAAACCAAGTTGGGAAAATACGGTTGAAAAGATATTTTTTCAGAATCCTAAAAATCTCCTTCTTGAATTTACAGCAACACTAGACTTTCTCGATAAAAATATTATTGAAAAATACTATTCAAAAATTATTTATAGATATGACCTGAAAGAATTTAGAAATGACGGATATTCAAAAGATGTAAATATTTTACAATCTGATTTAGAAGAAAAGGATCGGATGTTACAGGCAATTATATTAAGTCAATACAGGCAAGAAGTTGCTGGTGTGCATAATATCAATCTAAAACCCGTTATTCTCTTTAAAGCACAAAAAACTATTGCTGAATCAGGGGAGAATCAAGAAAAGTTTAATGATCTTATTGAGTCATTAGGTAAAAGTGATATTCGTAATATACGTGATCGAAGCAAGATTAAGCTTATGCAAAAAGCTTTTGAATTCTTTACGAAAAATGACATTACAGATGATCTTTTGGTTCATAAATTAAAAGCAAGTTTTGCTCCTAATAAATGTATTAACGTAAACGAAGAAAATTTAGACAAAAAATCACTTAAAAAGTCAGACAGGCAAGAATTAATTTCTCAACAGCATTCTCTAAATTCCCTTGAAGATAAGGACAATCAAATACGTGCCATATTTGCCGTGCAGAAGCTTAATGAGGGATGGGATGTCTTGAATCTGTTTGATATTGTTCGGCTGTATACAACAAGAGACTCTAAGGGAAATAAAGTCGGTAAAACTACCATTACAGAAGCTCAATTGATCGGGAGAGGGGCGAGGTACTTCCCCTTTGAATATAATGAAAATAATCGTTTTATTCGTAAGTTTGATGAAGATATAACGAATGATTTACGTATTTTAGAAGAATTGCATTATCACAGTGTGAACGACAGTAAATATATTAGTGAGCTAAAAATCGCTCTTAAGGAAAAGGGATTGTATGACGAAGATGACATTGAATTAGAATTGAAACTGAAAGAAGAATTTAAACAAGAAGACTTATATAAACATGGATTGGTGTATCTCAATGAGCAGATCAAAAATAAAAATGAAGATATAAAATCATTCTCTGATTTAGGAGTAAATAAACGCAATATTGAATACAAAATCACCTCTGGATTCGGTCAGGATAAGGCGGTGTTTCACGAGGAAGACTTTGAAATGAAGACTCAGGAGGTAACTAGTTCTCGTGATATAAATCTTTCAGAACTAGATAAACATATTATTCAAAATGCCATTAGTAAAAATGGATTTTTTACTTTTTCAAATATTAAAAAATATTTCCCTCATATTGAATCAATGGAGGAATTTATTAAAAGTAAGGATTATTTATCAGGATTAGAGATTACTTTCAGAGGAGCGAAGAGTGATTTAGAAAAAATACATAATCGAGATTTATTAAATGCTCTTATAGTTCTTCTAAGGCAGATAGAAAATGAAGTTAAGGGGAATACGATGGAGTATAAAGGATCTGATGAATTTAAGCCTTATTCTATTGCTGATAAGTTTTTTGATAAAGTTCTTAAACTTAATAAGAGCAGTGAGAGGATGGATGGGCAAGAGTCTTTTGTTGGTGACAAGAAATGGTATGTCTTTAATGCTAATTATGGAACAAGTGAAGAGAAAAAGTTTGTAAAAATGATGGATGCACAGATGGGCAAATTATCTGAGCAATATGATGATATTTATCTACTCCGAAATGAATTACACGTTAAAATCTTTAATTTCTCAGATGGACAAGGTTTTGCACCTGATTACATCTTATTTTTAAAGCAAAAAAATGGTGAATCTTTAACATATCAGGTTTTTATTGAGCCAAAAGGAAGTCATTTAAAAGAAACAGATAAATGGAAAGAGGATTTTTTGAAGCAAATTAAGGAAAAGTATAAAGATAAGGTCATTAAATTTTCTGAATCGAGGAAATATAAAATTACAGGGGTTCCTTTCTATAACAATGAGAATGAAAATGAATTTAAGGAAGCTTTACATTCTACTTTAATCTAAAAATTATGAGTCAAGATCCACAACAAAATATCATTATCTACAATACTTCAGACGGGAAAGCGTCTGTATCTCTTTATGCCAAAGATGGGAATATTTGGATGAACCAAAATCAACTTGCTGAACTTTTTGACACCTCAAAGCAAAACATCAGTTCACACACCATAAATATCCTAAAAGAGGGAGAGTTAAGCGAAGAATCAGTTGTAAAGGATTACTTGACAACTGCCTCTGATGGGAAAAAATATGAGGTTACTTTCTATTCATTAGAGATGATTTTGGCAATTGGTTTTAGGGTAAGAAGTCAGCGAGGTATTCAATTCCGCCAATGGGCAAATCAGAATTTGAAAGAATACATGGTAAAAGGGTTTGTGATTGATAGTGAACGATTAAAAAATCCCGATGGAAGATCAAGTTATTTTGATGAATTACTGGAACAGATTCGTGATATTCGTGCCTCTGAAAAAAGATTTTATCAAAAGGTTAGAGAGTTGCTTGCGTTGAGTAGTGATTATGATTCTACAGATAAAGCTACTCAAATGTTTTTTGCAGAAACTCAAAATAAAATTTTATATGCCATTACTGGAAATACTGCAGCAGAAATTATCGTAAATCGTGCAGATGAGAATGAAAGAAATATGGCTCTTACTAGCTGGAAAGGAAGCATTGTAAGAAAACAGGATATTTATATTTCTAAAAATTATTTAACAGCAGATGAATTAGATAGCCTGAATCGTTTTGTAACCGTATTTTTAGAAACGGCTGAACTCCGAGTAAAAGATGAAAAAGATATCACTATTTCATTTTGGAAAGAAAATATTGATCTGATTATTGAATTAAACAAGAAAAAATTACTCGATCACAAAGGAAGTGTTTCAAGTAAAGAAATGAAAGAAAAAGTAGATGGAATATACGATAAGTTTGATGCCAAAAGAAAAAAGGCTGATGCAGAACTTGCAGATGCTCAAGACATGAAGGAATTAAAACAAATAGAAGCAAGTATAAAAGAGGAGCAGTAAACACGGTGGCAAGTTGTTACCAGTTAAATTTAGTCTTTAATTATAAAAAATATGTCATTCCAAACACCTATAACAATTTCAGAAGCAATAGAGAATATTGATAATAACAGATATTTACTACCAGCAATTCAAAGAGAATTTGCATGGGAACATACAAAAATCGAGTGGCTCTTTGATTCAATAATGAGAAATTATCCAATTAGCTCCTTTCTGTTTTGGAGGGTTGAGGGTGAAACGAAGCGTTCATATAAATTCTACAAATTCCTAAGATCATTCAGGGAGGAATACAGTACTCATAATGAAGAAATAAATACAAATGGATTAAATGACTTCACTGCGATATTGGATGGTCAACAAAGACTAACTTCGTTGTATATCGGTTTAAAAGGTAGTTTTGCCTATAAAAAGCCACGAGTCACATGGAACGATACTGAATATGCCTTACCCACAAGACAATTATATTTAAATATTGAAGCCCCATTGGAGGACGAAGAAGATGGCAGAATTTATGAATTCAAATTTTTAACCCTTGCTGAATACGAAGAAGAGAAGCAAAAATGGTTTAGGGTGGGTGATATTATTGAGCTAAGAGATAATTATGAATTTAACGAGTTTTTAGATAAAAATAATCTAAAAGAAAACAAATTTACATACAAATCACTTTCCAAACTACATTCTGTTATTCATATGGATAGAATTATTAATTTTTTTCTTGAGAAAGAGCAAAATATTGATAAGGCATTAAATATCTTCATCAGAATTAACAGCGGAGGTGAACCTTTAAATTTTTCGGACTTGATCATGTCAATTGCCGTTGCAAATTGGCAAGAGAAAGATGCAAGAAAAGAAATTCATAAACTAGTTGATGAAATTAGAGATAAAGGTTTTTTTATTTCAAAAGATTTCGTACTTAAATGTTTTCTTCTCCTGCATAGTAAGGATATAAAATTTAAAGTTACAAATTTCAATACGGAAAATGCAAAAGACTTTGAGCAAGAATGGGACAAAATAAGTAGTGCGATACATACAACTTTTGATCTAATAAGGGATTTTGGATTTGTAGAATCATATCTAACTTCTAAAAACGCATTAATGCCAATAGTTTATTATGTTTACCATAAACACAATAATAATGGATTTGATAAGCGTGTAGAGTTTGACGAAGATAGGAAAATTATTAAAAAATGGCTAAATATTGCTTTAGTAAAACGAATATTTGGAGGTCAGGCTGATCAAATTCTCTCTTTAATAAGAGGTGTTTTCACTAATGATATTTCTAGTAATTCTATAAAAAGTAGCATTGATAAATTTCCAATAAATGAAATACAGACAAGATTAAAAGGAACTACGAAAGATATGACAATCGATGACGATTTTATTTTGAATATTTTAAAAACCCAAAAGGATAGTGGGCTTGCTTTTTCAATTCTGTCTTTATTGTATCCACACCTTGATTATAAAAATGGTGATTTTCACAAAGACCATTTACATCCGCATTCATCATTTAGTAAAGCAAGATTAAAAGAAAAACAGATGAGTGAGGATAAAATAACCTTCTTTTTAGATAAAAATAACAACAACAGTATTTTGAATCTGCAATTACTTGATGCAAATGAAAATGAATCAAAAAACGATATGGAGCTGGAGGCGTGGGTTAAATTCGAAAGCGAAAAACAAAATATTTCTATTGAGAAATTTTGTGAAAATCATTTAATTCCAAATATTCTAGAGTTTGAGAAATTTGATGATTTTGCCAAAGAAAGACAAGCTATGTTAGTGAACAAACTTAAAGAAATTATTAATTGATAATGCAAGTAACAATTACAAAATCTGACTTCCTAAAATACCTTCAATGCCCAGCGTATTTTTGGTTTTGGAAGAAAAAACCTGAGGTTTTATCAAACATGGAACTGAATGATTTTGATAAGGAATTGGTCAAAAACGGACAAGAGGTTGAAAGATGGGCAAGAAAGCTTTTCCCGAGTGGTGTTTTAGTGGAAAGTAGACAGTCGCAGGCTGTGGTAGATACAAAACAGTTTCTTGATGAAGGGGATAAGATTATTTTCCAAGCCACCTTTGAAGTTGAAGGGCTTTATGTGATGGTGGATGTTTTGGAATGGGATGAAAAAAACCAATATTGGATTATCAATGAGGTAAAAGGTACAACTGGTAAAGAGAAAAAGAAGAATGAGCATCTTTACGACGCCTCATTTCAGTACATCGTAGTGCAAAAGGCTGGCTATAAAGTTGGCACAGTAAATTTAATTGAGCTTGATAAAGAGTTTGTAAAACAGGGCGAAATTATTCCTGTTAAATTATTTCAAGTCACTGACATTACAGGGGAAGCAAAGGAATTGGAATCAGAGATCAAATTGATGATTGATGATATGAAGCGGTTGTTAGAAAAAGAAAAAGAACCCATGCCGTGCGATTGTATCTATGAATCAAGGGCAAATCACTGTCCTGCTTTCAACTATTTGTATCCTGAAATTCCTGATTATTCTGTTCATGACATTGTACGTATTGGCTCGAGCAAAAAAAAGTTAGAGGCTTTAGTTGAGGGTGATTATTGTTTGATTGAAGATGTGCCTGAGGATTTCAAGTTGTCAAAATACCAAAGAAACCATGTGGATGTCACTCAAACAAAAATCCCAATTATCAAAACAACTGAAATAAAAAATGAATTGGATAAATTAGAATACCCATTATATTTTTTGGATTATGAAACTTTCCCAACGGCTATTCCAATTTATGATGGATGCAAGCCTTATCAGCAAGTTCCATTCCAATATTCATTACACGTACAAAAAGAACCATACGGTGGATTAAAACACTATGAGTTTTTAGAGACGGATCAAGGAAATCATCCAATGAAATCCCTTGCACTGTCTTTAATGGAAAGAATGGGTGGAGAAGGTAGCGTTATTGTTTGGAATAAAAAATTTGAAGGAAAGTGTCATGAAGATATTGCGGATTTAATGCCTGAATATGCAGAGATTTTTCACAACTACAATCAGAGACTCTTTGATTTAATGGAGGTTTTCTCAAAAAACCTCTACGCACACCATGATTTTAGAGGGAGTTATTCAATCAAAAAGGTTTTACCAGTATTAGTGCCAGAGCTGAGTTACAAGGACTTAAATGTAAGTGATGGTTCAATGGCTATGAATGCGTGGAAAACGATGATGTTTGAGACTGAGGAACAAAAAGACAAAGATCAGATTAAGGATGATTTGTTGAAATATTGTGAGTTAGACACTTTGGCAATGGTGCGAATATTTGAAGCTTTAGAGAAGTTAAAATAATTAATGATATTTATGAGAATACCAATAATAGGAGATGATAAATTAGAGGCAATAAGCAAAGCTCTTGGAGATACTGTAGAAGGTCTTACTGGATCAGAAATAAATGCATTGCTTTTGCAGGCTGATATTTGTAATCCTGAACCACTTTTAACAAAGTGGAAAAGGATCTTTATGGCTTTTCTGAATCAACAAAAAATTGATAAATGCGGAAATAAAATTATTGATTTTATTCAAAAGGCAATGAGTCCAAGTCGGTATATAAATGAGCATGAAAAATTTGAAACAATGAAGCAGAATCTCAATCATGCACTTTTATTTATTGGCTATGAATTGAAAGATGATGGAACAATAAAAACAGTACAGAAAGCAACCACACTTTCCGAAGCAGAAAGACGAGCTAAAAAGCTAAAATCAGACTTGAAAATTAGAAATGTTCACCCTCAGATATTGAAATTTTGTCGTGAAGAATTAGTTCAAGAGAACTATTTTCATGCTGTATTTGAAGCTACAAAGAGTATTGCAGAAAGAATTAGAGAAAAAACAGGACTTACTACTGATGGTGCGTCTTTGATTGATGAGGCTTTTAAAATTAGCCAACCACTGATTATCATAAATAATCTTGTAACTGAAACTGAACAGAGCGAGCAAAAAGGATTTATTAATTTCATAAAGGGTATTCTGGGTATGTTTAGAAATACAACTGCCCATGCTCCTAAAATAAAATGGGAAATTCCTGAAGAAGATGCATTAGAAATATTATCAGCAATTTCTTTAGTGCATAGGAGACTCGATAGCTCAAGTACCACATGTTTTTGTAAAAAATAGTTGCAAATCTTGAGTTTTTAGAGACTTAAACAACCATTTCTCTCACCCGAGCGATATGGTTTTAGGAATTAATAATCCAGCTGTTTCCAAAATGGAAATAGCTCAAAACACGCTTATGGTAAACGAAAAAGTGGTTGTTTCCATTTTGGAACATACCACTAACTCATTTCAGTTATTAAGGAACCTCTGAAAAACACCAACTCCTGACACACTGAATCTGAAAATAATAAATAGGCAACCTAAAAAAGCTATCTAAAAATAGCTAAAACATCTAAAATAGAAGGGCTTTAACCCCTTCACTCATGTCAAACCA
>JAIPBB010000145.1 GCA_021739805.1 Saprospiraceae bacterium
GGAATAGTTGATGCTATTTATCAAAAAGAAGGAGAAATGGCTTCTCCCGGTTTTAGGTTGATTCAATTGGTTAATTTGGCTAAACTAAAAGTTAATGCCGACCTTTCAGAGCATTATCTTGCAAGCGTGAAAAAAGGTGATAATGTTACAGTTACTTTTCCCGCTTATGATGATATCGAGTTTAATGTTCCGATTTTCAGGACTGGAAATGTTGTTAAACTTGACAATAGAACATTCACTATTGAAGTTAAACTTGATAATATAGACAAAAAGCTTAAACCGGGCATAATCTCAATAATTCATATTAACGATTACACTAAAGATTCCTCTTTCGTTGTGCCATCAATAATCTTGAAACGAGATGTTAATAATAAATTTTTCCTATTTGTTGTTGAGAAAAAAGGTGATGATTTTATAGCAAAGAAAACTTATGTGAAAGCCGGAAAATCATATAAAGATGAAACAGAAATTTTAAGTGGACTAAAAGAAGGTCAGCAAGTAATTGTTGAAGGTTATAGCACAGTTTCAACGGGGACAAAAATTTTGATAAAAGAATAGTTGGTGTACAATCACTTTAATGTGACTAAATAAATGACCAAATACTTGCTATAATTGTTAAATTGTTAAATTGATAAATTGTTTTTATGGATTCAAATGATAATAAAATAGAAAAAGGCTTTAAAGAATTTAAACTTTCGACCCTTGCATTAAAGAATAAAAACACAGTTTATATGCTTGCCTTCATGTTGATAATTTTTGGCATGAGGTCTTATGTAAACTTACCAAAAGAGCTGATGCCGGATATTGCATTGCCATACGTAATGGTTCAAACCATTTATCCCGGTAATCCTCCAGTTGATATTGAGAATTTAATAACCCGACCTATAGAAAAAGAAGTTGAAACAATCAAGGGAATCAAACAAATTTCTTCGACTTCATCAGAGGATTTTTCTATGATAGTTATAGAATTTAATTCTGATGTTGATATAAAAGATGCTTTGCAAGATGTGAAGGATGCAGTTGATAAAACCAAAAGCGATTTACCAAATGACTTACCATCCGACCCAATCGTTGCGGATATTGACTTCACTGAATTTCCAATTCAAAACATAAATCTTTATGGAGATTACAGCATTGACGAATTGAAAAAATATGCTGAAATTCTTGAAGAAGAAATAGAAACAATTTCTGAAGTGTCAAAAGTAAATATCCAGGGTATTAACGAAAAAGAGGTTAAAATTAATGTTGACCAGCACAAACTGGAATCTTTTGAACTCACTTTTCACGATATTGAAAATGCCGTAGTGCAGGAAAATGTTTCTATTTCCGGAGGCGAAATCAAGCTTAAAAAAACCAGGCGTTCGATTAGAACAATTGGTGAGTTTGTTAATGCTAAAGAAATGGAAAACATTATTGTTAAAACGGAAAATAATAATATTGTTTACCTAAGAGATGTTGCTGAAGTTATTGATGGATACGAAGACCCATCAACTATTACAAGATTAAACGGGAAACCTGTTGTTTCAGTTCAGGTGGTTAAAAAAGGTGGAGAAAACATATTATCAGCAACAACTCAAATAGAAAAAATACTTAAAAATGCCAGAGAAGAAAAAATCCTTCCTGATGACCTGAATATTGTCGTTACTAACGACCAATCAGAAATGGTGAAAATGCAGCTAAGCAATCTAGAAAATAGTATGATAATTAGTATTATTCTCGTGATTATGGTATTGTTTTTCTTCTTAGGAACACGAAACGCATTATTTGTTGGGATGGCTATTCCTCTTTCTATGGTAATTTCATTTTAGTGCTAAGTGCTATTGGTTATACAGTAAGTATGATGGTTCTTTTCGGACTTATTCTAGCCTTAGGAATGCTTGTTGACAATGCAATTGTAACAGTTGAAAACATCTACAGATATATTGACAGAGGTTATTCAAAATTTCAGGCGGCAAAATTAGCTGTTGGTGAAATAGCAATTCCAATTATTGCATCAACAGCAACCACTTTGGCAGCATTTATTCCATTAATTTTTTGGAAATCAACCGTTGGGGAATTTATGAAAATCCTCCCGATGACACTTATTATTGTACTTACATCCTCACTATTTGTAGCACTTGTTATAATACCGGTTATTTCAGCTCAATTTTCAAAAAAAGATGCACATAACGAGAAACCGAATAAAAAGAGAATTATTATACTATCAATAATTTTTGCAGCTATTTCAATAATTGGATTAGAACTCGGTAGTAATGTCATCTTCATGCTCTTTATAATTGCCGCTGCAATCACTATTTCTAATTTATTGTTTCTTCACGATTTAGGTCAATGGTTTCAAAATAAATTTCTTGTTAAACTTGAAAATCTATATCTAAAAGTTCTTAGGTATTCCTTAAGAGGTAAAAAACCGGGTCTTTTATTAGGGGGTACATTTGTATTATTGGTTTTAACAATAGTATTTTATTTTGCCAGTAAACCAAAAATTTTATTCTTCCCCGATAATAATCCAACTTATATTAATATAAATGCAGAGCTTCCAGTTGGAACTGATATAACTAAAACCGATTCCTTTATGTTTGTATTGGAAAATAAAATCGAAACAATTATAGAACCTTATCATAAAATAGTTAAATCCGTTTTGACAAATGTTGGGAATGGTGCTATTGAAGAAAGGTCTTTTGAGTCGGGTAAACCAAATAAAGGACTGGTTACAGTATCTTTCAAAGAGTATGAATTCAGAGAGGGAATTAGTACTTCAGATATAATGAAGGATATAAGCAAGAAAATCATAAATAAATATCCCGGTGTTTTGATTAATGTTACCAAAAGCAAAATGGGACCACCCACAGGTAAACCAATTAATTTAGAAATCACAGGTAAAGAATTTAACAAATTAATTGAGTTAACTGACACTATCCAACAAATAATTGAAGCTGCAAATATTGATGGAATTGAAGGTTTAAAATGGGATATGGATGTTGGAAAACCAGAAATGATAGTTACTATCGACCGTGAAAAAGCAAGACGATTTGGCTTGTCAACAATTCAAATTGCAGGAACTATTCGTAATGCACTTTTTGGAAAAGATATATCTGATTTCAAGATTGGAGAAGAAGAATATCCAATCCAACTTAGAATGAAAAAGGAATTCCGTAATGATGTCTCAGCCTTGATGAATCAAAAAATTATTTTCAGAAACACCCAGGGAAAACTAATGAAAGTGCCTATTTCGGCAGTAGCTGATTTTAAATATAGTACAACTTATGGTTCAGTTAAAAGGAAGGATTTAAACAGGGCAATAACCCTCTATTCAAATGTGCTTGAAGGATATAATGCCACAGAAATAAATAGCCAGATTGCAGATGTTTTGAAAGGTTTTGATGAAAATATACCAAGCGGATATGGATATAAATTCACTGGTGAGCAAAAGGATCAACAAGAATCACAGGAGTTCTTAATGTCAGCATTATTAATAGCACTTGCATTAATTCTGATAATTCTTGTAACCCAATTTAATTCTCTTGTAAAACCTGTGATAATTCTTTTCAGTGTGCTTTTTAGTACTATTGGGGTATTCGGCGGATTAGCAACATTTAATATGGATTTTGTTGTTATTATGACCGGAATTGGTATAGTTTCTCTTGCCGGTATAGTTGTTAATAATGCTATTGTTTTGATTGATTATATTGAACAATTAAGAACAAGAAAACGAATAGAACTTGGATTAGGAGAAAAGGACTTATTGCCATTAGATGCTGCAACAGAATGTATTATTCAAGGTGGAAAAACCAGGCTTCGTCCGGTTCTTTTAACAGCAATAACAACCATTTTGGGACTTATACCAATGGCAATCGGAATGAATATTGATTTCAACGGCTTGCTAACAGATTTTGCTCCTAATATTTATTTTGGAGGTGAAATGGTTAAATTCTGGGGACCAATGTCATGGACAATTATTTTTGGTTTGACATTCTCAACATTTTTAACTTTAGTGATTGTACCGGTGATGTATAAAATTTTTAATAGAGTTCATATTGCATTTGTAAATAGAAAATAAATTTCAACATTGTATTTTAAATAGCCTTGTTTTTGAAGCAAGGCTATTTTTTTTGTGGTTTTTTTTGATTATCATTACAATCATTATACTTTTAATCATTTTTAAACCTATGCATTTTATGAGAACTAAAATCTTTAGAATTCTTACAATTTTTATTTTTTGTATAACATTGATTTCATGCAATAATAACTCATCAAATCAATTCAATCTCGAACTTAATGAAAACTGGATGTTCAAATCCTGTGAAGACAGCATTTGGCGTCCTGCTGCAGTTCCCGGTTGTGTTCACACAGATTTATTGAAGAATGGAATTATTGAAGACCCGTTTTATAGATTGAATGAAAATGATTTGCAATGGATTGATAAAAAAGATTGGGAGTATAAAACCATTTTTCAAATTGATAAAAATATTCTGAAAAAAGATGTGGTAGAATTGAATTTTAAAGGGCTGGATACTTATGCAATCGTTTATTTAAACTCTCAATTAATTCTTCAGGCTGATAATATGTTTATCAATTGGGAAGTCAGTTGTAAAGAACACTTAAAACTAGGAGATAATGTATTAAGAATTGTTTTTCAGTCACCAATTAAAAAAGGACTTGAAAAGCGAGAAAGTCTTGGATATTTTTTGCCTGGTGCCGAAAACGACCAATCAGAATTAGGTGGAGTCGGAGATAAAAAAACCTGCGTTTTCACACGAAAAGCTCAATATCATTATGGTTGGGATTGGGGACCACGTTTGGTAAGTAGCGGAATATGGCAAGGAGTTGAACTAAATGCATGGGATAAAGCCAAACTCACAGATATTAATATTATTCAAGAAGAATTAACAGAAATCGAAGCAATTCTTCAATCAGAAATTGAAATTGAATCTATTGAGAAAACAAATGTAACTATAAAAATCTCAATTGATTCTGTTAATGTTTTAGAACAAAAAGCTTCTTTGGTTGAAGGAAAGAACAATATAAAAGTTCCTTTAACCATTGAAAATCCAAAGCTCTGGTGGACAAATGGTTTAGGAGAACAAAAGCTTTATAATATTGAAATCCAAATCAAAAATGGTAACAAAATCCTTTCTTCACAATCAAAAAATATCGGTTTAAGAACTCTTGAAGTTATTCAAAAACCTGATAGTGTTGGAAAGAGTTTCTATTTCAAACTTAATGGGAATGCTGTTTTCATGAAGGGTGCAAACTATATTCCGCAAGATGTATTTCTAAGTCGGGTTAAAGATGAAGATTATGAAACCTTAATTAAATCTGCTGTTGATGCAAACTTTAATATGCTGAGAGTTTGGGGTGGAGGAATTTATGAAAAAGAGATTTTTTATGATTTATGTGATAAATATGGCATTCTGGTATGGCAGGATTTTATGTTTGCATGTGCAATGTATCCTGGCAATAAAGAGTTTTTAGAAAATGTGGAAAAGGAAGCAATCCAAAACGTGAAACGACTGAGAAATCATCCCTGCATTGCTTTGTGGTGTGGTGATAACGAAATACTTTCAGCATGGAATCGTTGGGGTTGGAAAGAGAATGTTCTGGAAAATCAAGGGCAAAATATTGTTGACACAGTTTGGAAAGCTTATAATGATATTTTTTATAAAATTTTACCTGATGTAGTTAAAAAATACGATCCACAAAAACTTTATTGGTCATCATCTCCAAGTTCAGGATTTGGTGAACTTGAAAATGGAAAATCCGGTGACAATCACTATTGGGGAGTTTGGTGGGCAAAAGAGCCGTTTTCAAAATATAAAGAAGTGATTCCAAGGTTTATGTCGGAGTATGGATTTCAGTCATTTCCCGAATTAAATTCAGTAAAAAAATATGCAAAAGAGGAAGATTGGGACATTTATTCAGAAGTGATGAAATCTCATCAACGCTCAAGCATTGGCAATGTTACTATAGAAGAATACATGAAACGGGATTATCTAAATCCAAAAGATTTTCCAATGTTTTTATATGTAAATCATGTTCTGCAAGCCGAAGGAATTAAAATCGCAATTGAAGCACATCGAAGAAATATGCCGTTTTGTATGGGTTCACTTTACTGGCAATTAAACGACTGTTGGCCTGTTGCTTCATGGTCGGGGATTGATAATTACGGCAACTGGAAAGCAATGCACTATTTCGTAAAAAAGGCTTTTAATGATATTTTAGTTTCACCTGATATTGTTGGCGATAAACTTCAAGTTTATATTGTTTCCGATAAATTGAAAAATACCGAAGGAAAATTAAAACTTTCAATTATTGATTTTAATGGAAAGAAATTATGGTCAGAAGAAAAACAGATTGAGATTTACGAAAATTCTAGCAATACATACTTTGATGCAGATTTAGACAAACTTTTGAAAGGAATTGCAAGGGATAGAGTTTTACTTTATGCTGAAGTATTTAATTCTAATGACGAATTATTATCAGAAAACATCACTTACTTTAAAGCTGTTAAAGACTTGAAACTTCCGAAACCGGAGATTAAATTTAAAATTGAAGAAACTAAAAATGGTTTTATTGTTAAGCTTTCGACTGATAAACTTGCAAAAAATCTTTATCTCAGAGCAGACGAAATTGAAGGAAGATTTTCAGATAATTATTTTGACCTTTTGCCGGGGAAATCAATAGAAATTAAATTTATTAGCAAAAAGAAAATATCTCTTGAAATTTTTAGGAAAGCCTTAAATGTGTTTACAATTGTGGATAGTTATAATCCTGAATAAATAATATAAATGCTTGAATTTTCAATATATAAACCTGATAACAAAAAAACTATTTATGTGCAAATAGTGATAATTGCAATTGCAATTATAGTTTTTTACTTTCTTTTTTCATCAATAAATCCCGGGATAATTGTAGCTATTGTATTTGTCATTATGTATTTGTTAATTCGAACAGATAAGAAAAAGGAAGCAGTAGGGAAAATACAATTAGATTATCAACGCATAATAATTAAAACTGAAGCTAAAGAAATTCATTTAGACATCTCAAAAATTGATAGATTTGAGTTGATTTATAGTGGATATAATGGAAAAAGAGTGATTGGTGATTTTGTTCCCAGATATAATATTTTTTCCGGCATAGATAATTATTTAATTATTGAAGAAGACAATATACGATATGACTATAAATTCTTAGTTGAAACCGAATTACAGGAATATGAATTAATAGAGCTTATTAAGGTTTGGGAGAATCTTGGATTTGATACCAGCAAAATAAAAATGAATATCTAAAATCAAATTTCCACAAACTTTGATAAATTAATAAAATATTAGTGGTAATCAACCCTGCCAGAGTTTTGTTAACTTATATTAAATCCTACTGTGGTGTTTGTTGATGTTTGCATGTATTAACTCTGGCAGGGTTTTCATAATAGAATTAACAATGAATTAATTAAAACATACGTTATCCTAATAAAAATTATGAAAATCAGCTATCTTTTTATATTTATCATTCTGCTCACTTCAGCCTGTGGACAAAACTCAAATCAAAGTCAATCTTTAAATCAAGATACACTCACCGAAATTCAGGATATAACAAAGAAACCTTATCAAATAATAAATCCATCTGGCGAAATTTTAGAAACACGAATTCTACCACCTGAAGGATTTCAAAGAATTAAAATCCCTGATAGTTCTTTCGCAGAATATTTGCGAAAATTACCATTAAAGCCACATTGCTCAAGTGTTTTATTATATAATGGAAGTCCAATGCCAAAACACAATGTTTATGATGCAGTTGTTAAATTAGATATTGGTGAAAAAGACCTTCATCAATGTGCTGATGCTGTAATGCGTTTAAGAGCTGAATATTTATGGAATCAAAAACAATATGACAAAATCCATTTTAATTTTACAAATGGTTTTCAGGTTGATTATTCTGAATGGATGAAAGGAAAGAGAATTGTTGTTAAGGGAAATAAAACCTATTGGAAACAAAGCACTTCTCCTTCAAATACATATAAAGATTTTTGGAATTATATGGAAATTGTTTTCAGCTATGCTGGAACATTATCTCTTGAAAAAGAACTAAAGGCTGTTGACATTAATGACATGAAAATTGGAGATGTTTTCATTCATGGTGGCTCTCCCGGCCACGCTATAATCGTTGTTGATATGGCAATAAATCAAGAAACAAATAAAAAAATATTTCTCCTTGCACAAAGTTATATGCCGGCACAGGAAATTCAGATTCTTAAAAATCCGAATAACAAAAGCCTTAGTCCATGGTATTCTCTTGAATTTGGTGAGATATTAGAAACTCCTGAATGGACTTTTAATAAAGGTGATTTGAAAAGATTTGAATAACAAAATAATTATTTCTATTTTTTCTTCTAATAACTATTTTTAATTCATCTAATCCTATTACTTTTAATCAAATTTCCATACAATGAAAATAACAATACGAAAAGCCACCGAAAACGATTTTTCTGCAATATTATCTTTAATTAAAGAACTGGCATTGTTTGAAAAAGCTCCTGAAAAAGTCACTAATTCAGTCGAGCAAATGAAAGCTGAACAAGATTTGTTTTATTGCTTTGTTGCTGAAACTGAAACCAAAGAAATTGTTGGATTTGCTATGTTTAACATAGCTTATTACACATGGATAGGAAAATCTTTATATTTAGATGATTTGTACGTTAAAGAATCATATAGAGGCAACAAAATTGGCAGTCGTTTATTGGAGAAAATATTTGAAGTTGCGAAAGAAGAAAACTGCAAAAGAGTTCGTTGGCAAGTTTTAAACTGGAATGCTCCTGCACTTGAGATGTATAAAAAATTAAATGCCACTATTGATGATGAATGGATTAATTGTGATTTTGATTTTCAGGGGATAAAAGAGTTTAAAATTTAATTTACTCCTTATGCAGAAATTTTTGCCAAATCTTTTAAACCTTTAATATCCTTTAACTTAATTCGTTGGCTATTAAAAGCAATTAATTGATTTTCACTAAAATCATGCAAATATTTAGTAATTTTATTTCTATCAATATTTGTGTAATCAATTAAATTCTTTTTTAATAGATTAATTGTTTCGGAGCCAAATTTATTATATACCAATATAAGAGTCTCCGCAAGTCTTTCTTTTTCTGTTTTATGAATTATTGATAAGTTTCGTTGCTCAGCTTCAATTAACTGTTTGTTTAGACAGTCAATTATGCAATAAGATAAATCAGGATTATTTTTCAGCATTTCAAGAAAACTGGGAATAGGGATTTCACAAACATTAGAATCTTCTATGGCTACCACACTGCTTGAGTGATTTTTACCGGTAATAATTGACCTTAGTCCAAACAAATCTCCAGAAGAAACAAATCTCACAATTTGATTTTTTCCATTAATTCCC
This sequence comes from Saprospiraceae bacterium, assembly GCA_021739805.1. Next base: position 9,400 of record JAIPBB010000145.1, read on the forward strand.
TTTTTAAATATTTTAACTTTTCCTTCTCTCAAATAATAAACTGCTTCGGGTTTAGAATTTTCAAGATATAAGTTTTCATTTTTTCTAATAAACGTATTTGTTCTATTGTCACATATGCTTATAATATCCTTTATTTTGGATTCATCAAAGCAAGTGCTAACGATGCTTTTAATGTCACTTTGATTTAATTCTTTTTCTTTTTTCATGACTACAAACTTTAAATTAAACAATAGATTTTGAACTGAATTTTTAGACTATAAAATTACTATCGAAACATTGCTATTAAAAGCTTTAAGGCTTGTATTAATTTGTATTGCAATATGAGTTTTCATATAATTTTTTATGACTATTGTCAATTAATTCCATTATATTTTTTTGTTTATGATTTTGTTATAATTTTGCTAGTATCTTAGTTGTTTGGATAATATTTTATGTAAGTTTGAAAGAAAAATGATAAATAATATTGAAGAGATTAATTGTGTTGATTGTAAATATCAATCTAGTTGTTTCAATGAGCTTGTTCAATCCGAGCTTGAATTTATTAATCAAAAAAAGGTTCTGGTAAAATTTAACAAAGGAGAAACCATATATAAACAAGGAACATTTTCTTCGAATATTATGTATATTATTGAAGGCTTTGCATCCAAATACATAGAAGGACCAAATAATAAAAACCTTATTGTAAAAATCTTAAAACCATCCGAATACATAGGATTATCTTCTTTGTTTTGCATAAACGAGCATTGTTATTATTCAGTAACTGCAATTACTGATACGATGGTATGTTTAATTAAGAAAGATGATTTCACAAAATTAGTATCAACAAACAACAAATTTGCCCAGGAAATAATAAAATGGTATTGCAAAAACGATAAGGGAACATTTAATAAACTAAAAAGCATTTCGAGTAAACACATGCCCGGTTTATTAGCCGAAACTATTATTTATATTAGTCAAGAAGAATACAAAGAAATTGGTTCTTCAATAACACGAAAAAACTTAGCTGAGTTAGCCGGAATTTCTGTTGAAAGTACAATTCGCATCTTATCAGAATTTAAGAAGGAAAAAATTATTGATTTCGATGGTAAAACTGTTAAAATTTTAAACAAGGACAAATTGCTCAACATCAGCAAAAAAGGATAGTTCATATTGAATATTTTATCATTTCCATAATTCACAATCATAAATTTTTAATATAAATAAACTCATATAACCATATTTGTAATTTTTATATATTTGTTTGTAATTCTAAAATATCCTCATTATGAAAAAGACCCAAACATTAATTTTAGTTCTATTTTTATTCCCTATTTTACTCAATGCACAATTAACAAGAAAAGAAACAAAAGCTGTTAAAAAGTCCCAAAAGCACTATGAAAACAAGGAGTATAAAGATGCAATTGCGACATTATCACCTGTATTAAATGCACATAGTGATAATTGCGATTTATGGGAGCTTGAGATAACTTATAGAAAAGCGAGTTATGAATATTCTTATTCATACGGCGATTTAGCAAGCCAAATGTTAGAAGCATTGAAAGGTGGAGGTAAGAATATTACTATTTATATGAATGAAAAGAAACCCGAACAATATTTACAGGAATTTCTGGAATCTTGCTATATAGCAACCTTGAAATGCGAGGTTAGTCATCTGGCTTCTGTGGCGATTAGGACTTATCTTGTTGATGAAGCTGTTGACACAGCTGTATCAGATGAAGCAAAAGAACAGTTTAAACTAGCTGAAATGGAATTTCAAAAACAAAACTTTGGTAAAGCTATTGAATATTATAGTAAAGCTATAGAAATTGATTCAACTTTTTATCAGGCAAAGTTATACAAAGGTGATTCTTATTATAATATGAATGAACCGGAAAATAGTCTTATTTACTTCAAAGAAGCTATAAAAATGTACCCAAACAAACTGGAACCAAGAAAATATTTAGTTGATGCTTATATAAATATGGATTTATGGGAAGATGCAGAGAAAGCTTGTATAGAGGCTATTTTCGTGTATCCCGGAAGTGGTATGTTTGATAAATTAGCTTATATTGTTCAAAACCAAAATTTAAGATTAAATAAGCATTGGATGATAAGAAATTTTGAACCAAATGTGGCTTTTAGTGAGCAAAATCAATTATCAGAAGAACCATGGAAATATTATCGTGAAGCGAAAGAAAAAATATTACCATATTGCGACTCGCTTGGCATTATTATTAAACCAAACACTTTAACTGAACAAAAGTATTTAGAAGCTTATTGTTGGGAATATATGCTTGATAATTCTAAGGATGAAAAACTTGATTTCGCAAGGAGTATGCAAAAGAAAGGCTTTCTTGATTGTTATGTTTTGCTCTCAATGTATCATTTTTCAGTATATAAACAATACACTGATTTTTCAGCAAACAACAAGGAAAAACTAACAGAATATATTAAAACATATCTTATTGAGTAGTTGAAATTATTATTCCTTCTAAGTTTATTCAGATTAAAATAGGTTGAAATTATATGGAACAAAAAGAGCTTTATAATAAATTAATTGAAGCTTATTCCGACAGAAATTTAAATCGGATTACAGGCAAATTAATTGAACTTTATAAAAATAAGAATTATAGGAAGATTAGAGAAATAACTAATAAAATTTCAAAATTCGTTGACATCGATGAAGAAAACGATGCAAAGTGTTTTTCCAAACTTGTGGTCTTATATCATCCTGATAAAGGAGAATCTATCAGAAAAGCTATTGAACAACATTTCACCGAAAATGATTTGGAAAATCTCACCAGATATTCTCATATTCATTTATTAGACAATTTTGACCTTATACCAATTAGCACTATAGATATAAACGTTGATTATAATCCCGAATATAGATGGGAAGAAAACAACAGAAAATGTGATTATACTTTTGACCCAAGTGAAGAAGAACACGAAGAATATCTTGAATCAGAAGAATACGAAAAATCATTCTATAATGCTTTTAAATTAAGGATTTATGGAGATTTAAATATTGATTTCCCAACTCACTATCTCGAAGATTTCGAAGAGTTTGAAATGTCGTTTAATGGAATTGAAACCTTGGATGGAGTTGAATACTGCAAGCATGTTGTAAGTTTCGACCTGTCGAATAATGAAATAGTTGATATTTCAGAACTTTGGGAGCTAAACAAACTGGAAGAACTGTTTTTGGCAAATAATCAAATTGGAATTATCGATACTTTAAGTAACCTGACAAATTTGAGAGTAGTCGATTTATCCGGCAATCAAATTGATGATATCTCACC
>JAIPBB010000146.1 GCA_021739805.1 Saprospiraceae bacterium
ATAAAAACTCAGTCATTAATAAATGCAACAGTGTTTAAATTAATTCTTTCAGGTGCTGGCGATGTTGATTTAAATCTTTCATGTGATGATTTAAATTGTGTAGTTTCAGGTGCAGGTGATGCTAAGCTTAAAGGAAAAACAAATGATTTCACTTGTGTGATATCAGGTGCGGGTGATTTAAAAGCTTATGATTTTATTGCAGAAAAGTGCAAAATTGTAATTTCCGGTTCAGGTGATGCAAAAATCTATATCAATAATGAAATTTCTGCAACAGTAACAGGAGCAGGTGATTTGAAATATAAAGGCAGTGCGAAAATTACTAAGCAAATAGTTAGTGGAGCCGGTTCAATAAAAAAGGCTGACTGATAAATATTAAGAAAAAAAAATGTTTTTAGAAAAATTCTCTTTTTATTAAAGGGAATTTTTTTATTATCTGTATCTTTGCAAATTATAAACTTAAAACAAAATAAATTATGGCACAACAACCACCACCTGACCTTAATGTGAAAAAGGTAGGATTTATAGTAGTAATAGTAATTGCAGTTATTTTAGTAATTGCATTTGGGAACAGAATGTTTTATACAATTGATGCCGGTCATGGAGGAGTATTATTTAAAACTTTTTCCGGTGGTGTTGACACAAAAACAACCTATGGTGAAGGATTTCATATAATTGCACCTTGGAACAAATTAAATATTTATTCATTGCTTCAGCAGGAAAAAGCTGAAGAAATGAGAGTATTATCATCAAATGGTTTAGAGATAGCGGTTGATGTTTCTTGTTGGTATTTACCTAAGGCTTCTGAACTAGGATTTTTACATCAGACAGTAGGAGTTGGATACGCTGAAACTGTAATTATACCAAGTTTACGTTCAGCAGCAAGAAGTGTAATTGGAAGATATACACCTGAAGAAATATATTCTTCAAAAAGAGATGCAATTCAGGATGAAATTTATGATGAAACGAAAAATATTCTTGAAACGAAACATATTCAATTAAATAAAGTGTTGATTCGTTCAATAATTCTTCCTCCAACAATTAAATCGGCAATTGAAAGTAAACTCAAACAAGAGCAGCTTTCGCTAGAGTATGAATTTAAATTAGCAAAAGCACTAAAAGAAGCTGAACGTCAAAAAATTGAAGCAGTTGGTAAAGCTGCCGCAAATAAAATAATAAGCGAAAGTTTAACTGATAAAATTCTTCAGGAAAAAGGTATTGACGCAACTCTTGAATTATCTAAATCACCAAACACAAAAGTAATTGTGATTGGAGGTGGAAAAGATGGTTTGCCATTAATACTTGGAAATAATTAAAATATTTTAGGCCGCACAGCGGCCTTTTTTGTATTTTTGAATTTCAGGTTTCAGGTTCTGTACTTGCAACCCGCAACCCGTAACATTTGATTTATGTCTCTGAAATAACGATTTATGGATATTTTGTGGATAATATTGTGTTCAGTAATTATGATACTGGGAGTCTTGGGTGCAGTTTTGCCTGTTCTTCCGGGACCGCCAACAAGTTGGTTGGGTTTATTTCTTTTACATATTTTGCATAGTGAGCATCCTTTTACAACTCGGTTTTTAGTTATTTGGGCAATCATTTCTGCGGTGGTTTATGCTTTGGATTATGTAGTACCAATTTGGGGGACAAAAAAATTCGGTGGCACAAAATATGGAACCTGGGGAGCAACTATTGGTTTAATAATCGGTTTGTTTTTCTCACCATTTAGTGCTTTTACAAGTGTTTTAATTGGACCGTTTTTAGGAGCATTTATTGGTGAACTTATAGGTGGAATGGAATCGAAACAAGCATTTAAAGCGGGTTTTGGGGCTTTCATCGGCTTTTTAGCAGGTGTGATGATGAAACTTGCTGTGTCGTTTATAATGATTTATTATTTTATTGTGGATGGGGTTTTTTAGAAGGCGAAGGTTTAAAGGCAAAAGTAAAAAGGCAAAAGTAAAAATGTAAATGGAAGCAATTCGCTAATTCAAGGCGTCATTGCGAAGGAGGAACGACTAAAGCAATCCGTTGTTTTCAAGTGATGAGCTTAATTATACAGATTGCTTCACTTCGTCCAGACGGATTGCTTCGCTACACTCGCAATGACGACTAGCACGAGCGCAGAGCAACCAGTGACGAGCAACAAGCAACGAGCAACAAGAAAAATAGATTAGAAATGAAAAAATCACTTCAAGAACTAAAGGATATCGCAAAAAACATCCGCATTGATGTTTTGCGAAGTATTTGTGAGGCCGGCTCAGGTCATACAGGTGGTTCACTTGGTCTTGCTGATGTTTTCACGGCTTTATATTTTGAAATTCTAAATCATAAACCAATCCAACCCGAATGGGAAGAAAGAGACAGATTGATTTTGTCAATTGGTCATGTGGCTCCCGTTCATTATGCTGCTTTGGCTCATTCAGGATATTTTCCTAAAGAAGAGTTACTTACTCTAAGAAAACTTGGCTCACGTTTACAAGGACATCCCGGAAAAGACCATAAACTGCCGGGAGTTGAAATGTCATCAGGTTCATTGGGTCAGGGGCTTTCAGTAGCAGTTGGTTTGGCTTTGGCAGCTAAACATGATAAAAAGACCTGGAGAGTTTTTTCAATACATGGCGATGGTGAGCTTCAGGAAGGTTCAATCTGGGAGGCAGCTATGAGTGCTTCACATTATAAGTTGGATAATCTTATTGCTTTAGTTGATAGAAATTATGTTCAGATTGATGGACGAACAAAGGATGTGATGGAAATTGAACCATTAGTTGAGAAATGGAAAGCATTTGGCTGGAATGTTTTGGAATGTGACGGAAATAATATTGAGCAAGTTATTGAGACATATAAAAAAGCAAAAGAAACTAAAGGAAAACCAAAAGTAATAATTGCCAAAACTTTAATGGGAAAAGGAGTAAAATCAATAGAAGATGATTATCATTGGCATGGAAAAGCTCCGGCTAAGGAGGAGTTGGATGATTTTATTAGTTCCGTCAAGATTTGTTAAGATGTTGAGTTGTTGAGTGGTTGAGTGGTTGAGTTGAAGAGTTGTTGAGTTGTTTGATTGTTAAATTGTTATATTGTTATATTGTTAAATTGTTAAATTGTTAAATTGTTAAGTAATTAGTAATTAGTAATTAGAAATTAGAAATTTGGGATGTTGTCGTTAAACCCGTAACACGTAACTTGAAACTTGAAACTAAAAACTTATATGTCCTTTTAATCCTTATATGGTTAAATTTTAGAAATTAGAAATTTGGGGCGAAACCCGTAACCCGTAACTCGAAACTTGAAACTAAAAACTTATATGTCCTTATAATCCTTATATGGTTAAAATGAAACAGTTCAAATTAAAAGAATACAAACCAACAAAAACCGGCTTTGGTGAAGGATTAGCTGAAATGGGAGAGAAGTATGAAAACATTATTGCTCTTGGTGCTGATATCACCGCTTCGGTTGGAATGAATTTATTTGCAGAAAAATTTCCCGAAAGATTTTACTCTTTGGGTATTGCAGAACAAAACTGTATTGGAGTTGCTGCCGGAATGGCTTTGGCAGGGAAAATTCCTTTTTTCTCTACTTACGGCGTTTTTGCTGCATTAAGAACTACCGACCAAATCAGGATTTCTCTTTGTTACAACAATCTTCATGTGATTATTGGTGGTGCTCATGCAGGAATTTCTGTTGGTCCTGACGGTGCAACTCACCAGGCTTTGGAAGATATTGCAATTATGAGGGTTTTGCCAAATATGACGGTTCTTTCACCATGCGATGCAACACAGGCTAAATTAGCTGTGAAAGCAGCAGTTGAGCAAATTAAAGGCCCGGTTTATTTGCGTTTTGGACGAGATGCTGTTCCTGATTTTACTGATGATAATTTGGAATTTAAAATAGGGCAGGGACAATTATTTAATGATGGGAGTGACCTTACAATTATCTCTACAGGACATTTAACATGGGAAGCTCTGCAAGCTGCTTATAAATTAAAAGAAGAAGGGATTTCTGCAAGAGTTATTAATATTCACACAATTAAACCAATTGACAAGGAAATAATTATTAAAGCTGCAAAAGAAACCGGAGCCATCGTTACAGCCGAAGAGCATCAAATTCAAGGTGGTTTTGGAAGTGCTATTGCAGAAGTTTTAGCTGAAAATTTTCCTGTTCCTGTCGAATTTGTCGGAGTAAATGATACTTTTGGTGAATCAGGGCAGCCAAAGGAGTTAATGGAAAAATATGGATTAACTTCGCATGCAATTATTCGGGCTACTAAAAAAGTTTTATTGAGAAAATAAAATGAAAAAAATCAAGAAAAATATATTAGCACTTTCACTATTAATATTTTCATTATTAATTCTAAGTTTCAGTTCGTTTAGACAGGAACGCGATATTGAAATCAAATATCTCCTTGGAAAAGTAAATCCCGCCTCTGACACTAACTTTGTGAAAATTAACAGAAAATACACTCAAAAAGAAAATATTTATCTGGAAAAGAATACTTATGCTGCTTATTTTGAAATGTATAATTCAGCAAAAACTGATGGAATAAATTTATTAATAGTCTCTGCTTTTCGTTCATTTAATTACCAAAAAATGCTTTGGGAAAGAAAATGGACAGGAGCAAAATCTGTTGATGGTAAAAATCTAGCAATTGAATTTCCTAATCCAAAAGAAAGAGCAAAAGAGATTTTAAAATATAGTGCAATGCCCGGAACATCACGTCATCATTGGGGAACAGAAGTTGATATTAATAGCGTTTCCAATTCTTATTTTAATACTAAAACTGGCATAGCTGTTTACGAATGGCTGAAAATTAATGCATCTAAATTTGGATTTTGCCAGACATATTCCGAAAAAAATGAAAACCGCCCAAAAGGTTTTGAAGAAGAAAAATGGCATTGGTCATATATTCCTGTTGCACGAAAATATTTGAATGCATATAAAGAAAAAATTACTTACGAACATTTAAAAGATTATAAAGGTTGCGAAACTGCTAAGGATTTGAATGTAATAAACGATTATGTTTTAGGAATTAGTTCTGGCTGTGAATAGTTCAGCCGAAAGGCTTTCGGGTTTATAGCATATAGTGTTAGCAAGAAAACTACCCTGAATTGAAAATCAAAATTTATCGGGTTTTCTTGCAGACACTATATTGAAAAATTACATCCGAACGTCTGTTGGAAATTTATCAAATAATAAATTCTGTTTATAAATTCCTTATATTTGCATAAACACACAAAAACCATTACCAATTAAACCAATAATTATGAACCTGCAATATATATCTGATAACAAAGGGAAAACGACAGGTGTTTACATTCCTATTGAGGATTGGGAAAAGCTTAAAAACAAGTATGCAGAACTTGATGAGGAAGATAGTAATCTCTTTGCAATTCCTGAATGGCATAAAGAAATTATACGCCAGCGTTTAATAGACTATAAAGAAAATCCTGACAATGTTCTTGATTGGGACGAAGTAAAAAATGATTTTCAATTTGACTGATGAACTATAGTTTAAAGATTAAGCAAGAAGTTTTTCTGGATATTCAGGATGGTATTGAATGGTATAATTCACAACAGAAAGGATTAGGAAGGCGATTTCATAATGCTGTTATAAAAGAGTATGATACACTTCGTAAAACTCCCTTCTTTCAGGTTCGATATGATGGTGTCCGCTGTTTGCCGCTAAAAAAATTTCCCTATATGATTCATTATATTGTTGAAGAAGATAAAAAGAAAATTATAGTGCTTGGTGTTATAAATACATATAAAGACCACGCTAAATGGTCAGAAAGGATAAAATAGTTGAGTTTTACTAATCAACAAAGCTGTTACCCTACAAAATCATTTATTTCTCTTTAATTTTATAAATATAAATTTATTCAAAGCGTAATGTAAAGAAGATTAGCTAGTTGATGAATTTGAATGAAAATTATTTCTTATTTATGGGCATAAATAATTTTTTTTTTGTAATATTGAAGTACATTTTGCACAAAGTTAATAGGGTTTCAATTTTTGTTAGATTAGAAAAGAGTCCGAAAAACTAAATTTTTGAACCTATCTTAATACTATCCTGGATTTCAAGGCATAGAAATTTATAAGTGTCAATTATTTGGGAATGACTTTTTGCAATTTTTTTATTCAATTGTAATATATTTGCTAAGATAAATGCAGTAAAATCAAGTAATTGTTTATCAATCTAAAAAATGTCGATAAAAATAAAAATAATATTTTTTACATTTCTAAGCTTGTTTTTAGGTAGCTTAATTTACCTTTCAATACAATTTATTAGCTTTAAAAAATCTCAAAAAATAGATGTAACATGCTTAACTAATACTCTGGAAAATGGCGATTTAGTTTTCCGAAAAGGGCGTTCAATTGAAAGTTTTGCTGTTTATTTAGCCGATAAAGAAAAAGAATTTTCGCATGTAGGGATGGTATATGTTTCAAACGATAAGTTTCTGGTAATTCATGCTGTTCCAACCGATAATCATAAGCAAGAATCGGTTAAAATGGAAAGTCTTAAAACATTTCTCAGCCCGAAAAATGCATCAGCATTTGCAATAGTACGTCCAAAAATTAAATCTTATAAAAAACAAATTGTAGCTCAGGAAGCATATAAATTTTACCAAAATAAAATTTGTTTTGATAATGATTACGATTTAGAAACAAATGACAAACTATATTGTACAGAATTGATTATTAAAGCATTTAAAAATGCTAATATTGATATCGGGAACAACCCGCTTACTCAAATTAACTTTATCATGGGTAAACATTCCGTTTTAATGCCTGGCACCTTATTGAAAAATCCATTCTTTAAAAGAATAATTTATTAATAAACTTAAAAATTAAACATTATGAAAAAACATTATCTATTATTTGTAGCAATTGCTTTAGTAAGCTTTGGCTTATTCTCATGTGGCGGATCCAGTTCATCTCCCGGAGATATAGTGAAAAAATCATTTAAATATTTAGAATCTAAAGACTATGCAAAGGTAGCAGGAATGTACGCTACTAAAAAAGGCGAAGTTCTAAGCGATGAAGAACAAAAAAAGGTTGAAGGAATGTTGGGCATGGCCGCTCAAGAAAATGAAAAAAAAGGGGGCATAAAAGAAATTATTATTGTTGAAGAAAATATTTCTGAAGATGGCGAAACTGCAAAAGTTGAGTTTACCATTGCTTACAAGGATGAGTCAGAATCTACCGAAAATGCCGATCTGATTAAAATAGATGGCAAGTGGTATATGATTATAAAAATGTAATCTATTAACACTTATTGCCGGAATAAAGGCAGTGAAAATAAAGTTATTTGACTATCGGGATAAAGAGTGATGGTGATTTTCTTCCCACTCTTTAGTCCCGATAGTCTTTTAATTTAAAAGATTATTTTTTTGTGTTTGAAAAGAGTTTGAAAACTGTTTTTTTATAACAAAGCTATAATGAAGGCTAAATTTTATTTTGATGGTCTTAAAGTAAAATAGGCAAGTTCCGGCACAGTAAGGAAAAGCGAAGGTATGCAAGAATAGTTGTAATGGCTGTGCTAATAAACATGGAAGGCTTTTTAAAGTATTCAAAAATATTTGAAGGAAAAATGTCTGATTGTTAGACATTAGGTGCTATGATAGATTCACTTAGCAAGCAAACATCTTATACCAAACGCAAACCAATTTTAATAATAGATGCAGGCATAGTCACCGGTACAAATATCGACATGTTGAAAGATAAAGGATATGATTATTTATGCGTATCTCGTTCAAATCTGAAAGAATATTATGCAGATACAAACAGCAAGCCTGTGCAAATAAAAGCCAAAAGAAATCAGCCAATAGAACTATTAAAAGTAAAAACACTAAGTAATGACAACCATAACTTAAGGGTGAAAAGCCATGCAAAAGCACTAAAGGAAAATAGCATGAACGGCCTTTTTTCACAGCGTTTTACAAACAGACCTTGAATTGCGATCCATCTATCATAAGAGGGATGAGGCTTCAATGGCACATTTTTATTTAGGTCTGCTGGCCTATTGGTTAGTTGCCGCAATCAGGTATCAACTAAAGCAGCAAGGGTATCATTCTGACTGGCGTTAAATAGTACGCACAATGAATATTCATAAGTGTGTGACCACAAGCGTCGAGAATATAAGGAATGAAATAATCTCAGTTCGGCAATGTGCAGAACCTAAACAGGCAGCAAAAAATGTTTACGACCTACTCAATTTTAAATATGCCCCCTTTGTAAGAAAAAAATCCGTAGTCCCCCCTGATGAAATTCTAAAAAACAAACAGCTTAATTATCAGGAAATTATAGATGCATAGCTGCAATGTGGGTTAATGATGTCTAAAATCTAAGTGCTAAAATACTATGTACTAAAATACTAAAATCTACTTATACTCATAAGCTCCCAAATCAGGCTGTGAGTCCCTGTTTTCACCTGCAAGGTCAACAGGAATATTAATAGTGTTAGTTCCTGCATTAATTGCGGGAGAACCTTGTTTTAGATGAAAATCATTTTCAGTATAATCTTCAAATAATGGGTCAGAGTTTTTTATGATATTTTTATAAAAATTTGCATCAGTCGTATTAAGTGAAGTTTTTAATAAACAATGGTTGAATTCATAATTAAACAGTCCACCACTAGTGCTTTTATCCAGTTCTATTTCATTATCGTTTGAACCATAAATTATACAATTTCCAAAATAAGCCTTAACTAAATCTAAAGAGACAATCTGGCTGTTTTCATTTTCATAATAATTATTAAGTATCAGGTTCGGAGTTTGTCTTACGGTTTGACTCCAGTAATTCGCAAAAGTGCAATGTTGGAAATCATAATCACCACCTTGTGAGAGAACAACTCCATATTGAGCACAATTAGCAACAACTGTATTTGTTGAAACAATTTTATAATCACGACTAAAAATCCCAACGCCTGACATATTATAGATTTGCGTATTATCAAGTTTTAGTTTATTGCCCATATTACTACCATTGAAACTTTCGGTTTGGAGTCCGATAAAGGCATTTTTTATAATAGCATAATTTATCTCATTATCAACACTTCCATCCATTATCCAGATTCTATCCCATTGTCCGGCAATGTCTTCGTAATAACTTTCAAGTCTATCTCCCTGAAAAGTTACAGGATGATCTTTTGTTCCGTTTACTTTTAGCGAACCACCTTTATAAACCCATAAACCTGAATTATTATGAAAATGAATTCTGCTTCCCGCCGGAATAGTCAATTGTCCTGTTGAATCTATCACGGCATAACCATAAACAACATAAGGTTTATCATCATTCCAAAAAATATTTTCCCCTTCTTTAGCAACAATTTTATATGGTGGTAATCCCTGAACATATTTGTCAGCAACAATGAAATAGGCATCCTGCCCCCAGGCAACAAGGTCAACATCCTGTATATTTCCGTTTGTTGTGAAAACAATAGAATCTTGAATAATCATTGGATTAGTTGAGTTGTTTGGGTCAACGGTTACTTCAACAAAAATAAATAAACTATCGTTTGGGGCAATTTCAACATTAGTAGCCGAAACACCTGAAACACCGTCAATATTTATTCTAAAATTTGAACTACTTCCTCCGGCAAGCCTTATTGATGCAATATTGATTCTTTTATTTTCTTTATTATAAACTCTGAGCCATTGTGTTGTGGAACCAATAGTTGTGAAAACTGTATCAAAAATAATGGTGTCGTTCGAGAATGTAAGTTTTACAGAAGCATCTTCAGAAATAATTTTATCTTTTCTACATCCAACCGTAATAGCAGCTATCAGAGTGATTAAAAAAATTGTGTATATAATATTTCTTTTATTCATCAATGCAAATTTATACAATCTTAAGCAATTACGATTGTTTTAAGATTTTATTGTATGATTTTATAAAATGAACAGTTGTTTTCCTTGCATTCATTGTTGAATTTCGAAAATGAACATTGGATTTTTGAAACTGTTTCAAGCTCCACATTAAAATTCTCCTTTATAAAATCAATAGCATTAAGTAAAGCTATATTTGTGTTTCGTTTACAGCATCTTGGACCACCTACCTCGGCGATTTTAACTAAAGAGCTTGCTGTTGCTTTATTTGCCAGCGTCCAACCCTCACTAGAAACAGGTGTTGCCCCGGTGATAATACTTGTAAATATTCCGGTACCTACTGCTGCACCACAATTTCCATAAAATCCGCAAAAACCACCTAAAATATGAGATGCTCGTTTTCCGGCAGTTTTTAGTTTTGCTATTTTGGTTTTATCAAATGTGCTATTGCAATATGCAGTAATCAAAACGGCAGGCACTAAAAAATGATGCTCTGGTCCGTGCATTTTAACTCTTGGGTCTTGCATAATCTCATCAGCCATTTGCATTGGATTTATTGATTCTGATGCTGAACAATATTCCAAAATAAGCTCAATGGCCGATTTACTATGGCAATCATTACAAATAAAATGACCATTTGCACATTTTACATTTTCTTCAAATTCTCTATCGCAAAATTGGCATTTGAGGATTTCTGATTCAGAATAAACTAATTCTGCTTTGCAAATTATACAGTTTGATTTGTTATTTTCCATGCCAGCAAAATTATAATAAATGCTTAAACATGTTTATGATTTTAGAGATAAAATATTAGGAAGTAATTGTGCCTGGAGTTTGGAGTGTCTAGAGTTTGGAATGCTCCAGGTACTCCAGGCACTCTAAGTACTCCGGGCACTCCCTTCTCTGATAAATACAAAAAATTAGAATTAAGAAGAATTTATATAAAGCTACGTATTTCACTAAAGAAAAATTAGTGTTTTTACAAGATAAGTAAAATCCCCTTTACTATATCTTTGCTAGTCTCAGCTTTGATTAATTTAAAAGAAGGTTTTGAAAAAATGCCTGTTTTTTAATATTTAGAAAATTAATTATTCATTTATTATTTTAATCATATGATATCAAAAAAGATTATCATTTCATTGTTGTTTGTGCTTATTGTTATTGGAAATTTATTTTCTCAACAAAGTATTTCCGGCAAGATTTATAACGAAAAAACTAAACAAGCTATACCAAATGTTGAAGTAGTTTTAAAGCCACTTAACAAGGGTTCTGTGACCAACAAAGAAGGAAAATTCTTTTTTGAAAATATTGAAAGCGGAAATTACACTATTATTGTTTCGCATATTGGTTTCGTTAAGCAGAAAAAAGCAATAACTATCGAAAAGAATCAGAATATGATTCTTGATTTTAATCTTATTTCTGAAATTTTTCAGCTTGATCCAATTGAAATCAGGCAATCAAGAATGACTAAGATTCCATATATTCAAAATGAAGTTCTTAGAGCTGAGCTTGATCAGGCTGGAATTAAAGATATTGGAGAATATATGCGTACAATACCAAATGTTTCCGGGGTAAGAAAAGGAGGTTCTGCAGTTGACCCAGTTGTCAGGGGGTTTAAGTTTAGCCAGTTGAATGTGAGTTTAGATAACGGAATTAAAATAGTTGGAGGTTGTCCGAACAGGATGGATCCTACAGTTTCGCATGTTGCTTCTGAAGATATCGAGAAAATAGAAGTAATTAAAGGTCCCCATGTTTTAAGATATGGGCCTGCATTTGGCGGTGTTGTGAATTTGATTACTTACAAACCAACAGCATTCAAAACCAAAAAGTTTGAACTTCATGCTAAAGCAATGAAAGCTTATGATAGTAACGCAAATGGAAATAGAGAACGCTTGTTTTTAACAGGCGGAAATAATAAAGTGTACTTTAGTTTATCCGGAAATAGGAAAAATTATGGAAATTATAAGGATGGTAATGGTGATGAAGTTTTGTCAAAATTTTTGAAATATAACTATACTGCAAAACTTGGGGTGAAAATTAAAGAAAATCAGGAGCTATTATTTTCATTTGATGATTCTCATACTCGAGACTGTTATTTTCCTGCATTACCAATGGACGAAAGAATTGACGACACAAGAGTTATGTCAATAAATTATTCAGCTAAAATGGTGTCAAAAAGAGTGATGGGCATTATGGCGAGTGCTTATAATACTGATGTTTGGCATGTGATGGATAATAAAGAGAGAGGAATATCGGATACCGCTGTTACTATTTCAAAAGTACAAACTTACACAAGAGGAGCTTCGGTTGGAACTATGTTGAAAGTGTGGAATAATAGTAAATTGCGAATCGGTACCGGCTTTATGAATGTTGATAAAGTGGGAAACAGATTCAGAACATATCTTCAGGATCCTATCAATGGGCAACTTCCTAAAACCAATGAAACTCTTATGGATGGAAATGTTACAAATGCAGGTTTGCTTCTTGAGCTTACAAAAGACATAGGAACTTTTAATATTGTTGCAGCAGCACGTTTTGATGTGAATATGGCAAAATCTGAAGACACTATTAAAATAATTTATAATGGAATTCATTATTTTGACGAAATTGAGAGTACTCATAAAAACTTAAGTGCTAGTTTAGCAATTAATAAGCCTGTTAGCGAGAAGTTTTCAATAGGATTAGCAATGGGCAGGGGAGTAAGAAGCCCAAATTTATTGGAACGCTATGTTAAACTTCTTCCGGTAGGTTATGATAATTTTGATTATTTAGGAAACCCACAAATTAAGCCTGAAGCAAATCACCAAATTGATTTGTCATGTAAATATAATAGCGAGAAAATAGGGTATTTAGAAG
>JAIPBB010000147.1 GCA_021739805.1 Saprospiraceae bacterium
GAAGTAAATGACACGAAGTAAATGACACGAAGTAAATGACACGAAGTAAATGACACGAAGTAAATGACGCCGAAGGCAAATGACACGAAGTAAATGACGCCGAAGGCAAATGACACGAAGTAAATGACGCCGAAGGCAAATGACACGAAGTAAATGACGCCGAAGGCAAATAACACGAAGTAAATGACGCCGAAGGCAAATGACACGAAATAAATGACGCCGAAGGCAAATGACACGAAGTAAATGACGCCGAAGGCAAATGACGCAAAGCAAATGACACGAAGTTAATGACGCCGAAGACAAATGACGCAAAGCAAATGACCTAAAGTAAATTTTTCCTACATTTGTTCAATTCTTAAACTTAATATTAATGGCAAAAGAAAAAACCAATCGTTTCATACTTCTTTTAATAGCATTTTGGGAGGGTGCAACTGTTATGGCTTGCGAGCTTTTTGGTGCTAAAATGATAGCTCCTTTTTTTGGTACAACCATTTATTCGTGGGCAGGAGTTTTAGCAATAACACTGGGCGGTCTTGCAGCCGGATATTATTTTGGAGGCTGGCTAACCACAAAATATAAACCCATAAAATTATTAAACATTATCTTGATTTCTTCCGGTGCATTTATGCTTTTAATGCCATTTATCAGTAATGGAATTATGACTGCTGCAATTAACATGAACATTCTGTCAGGACTAATTTTATCCTTAATAGTTTTTCTTTTCCCTCCAATTGTATTTTTCGGAATGGTTAGTCCTGTGATAATTCATGCACTCGTAAGTTCAGTTGATGCTACCGGAAAAACAGCAGGACGAGTTTATGCAATTTCAACTGTTGGTGGCGTTTTAAATACTCTTTTCCTTGGTTTTTATATTATTCCTGAATTTGGGATTAAAATACCTACTTTAATTTATGGAGCGATAATTCTTCTTTTACCTGTTTTATTAATTCAGAAAAAAAGAAAAATTCCAACAGCTTTGGTTTTGATTTTTGCTCTTGCAATTGTTATTGGAGTTCAAACTAAAGCTTCAGAAAATAAAGAAAGACAAATGTTTAATATTTCTTACTCATCTGAAGGATTGCTTGGTCAAGTGAAAGTAATGGATTATGGTTGGAAAGATGATAATTTTGGATTTATGCCACTTAGAGGATTGCTTGTAAATAACACCTGGCAAACAGTAATAAATTCAAATGATATGACAGGAATGCTAGACTATATTTATTTTATGCGTCCCTTGTTTAGTGCTTATACAAAGAAAAGTGAAGTGCTTTTAATTGGGCTTGGTGGTGGAACATTGTGTAAAGAAATTCAGAAAAAGAATTTGAATGTTGAAGTAGTTGAAATTGACAAGAGATTAAAGGAAATCTCACATCGTTTTTTTGGACTTGACCGAAAAACCAATATTATTATTGATGACGGAAGACATTATCTTAATAAAACTAAAAAAAAATATGACATTATTGTTTTCGATGCTTTTCTTGGTGAAAATCCACCATGGCATTTGCTAACATTGCAATCATTCGAAAGAGTGAAAGAACTTTTAAATCCCGAAGGTTCTTTATTTATTGAATTCTATGGTTATATCGAAGGAGAAACCGGGCTTTCAGGAAGGTCAGTTTACCGAACACTAATTGAAGCAGGTTTTAAAACTGAAATTATTGCCACAAGTGCCGAAGATGGAATTGAAAGAAACTTCATTTATGTAGCTTCGGAAAATGATTTTGATTTTAATGGATTGGATTATTCGGGAATTAAATACACCGACAAAAAAATAGATGACCTAAATAACTTCTTACTAAACACTTCAGAAATTGATTTTGCAAACGCCGTAACACTTACTGACGATTGTCCAGCATTAGAAAAAATGCTTATGAATCCTGCTCTTGACTGGAGAAAAAGCTTAAATAAACTTTTCAGAAATAATTTAATAGAACAGAAGCAGCCAATTTATTATTAAATTTAACAGAATCATATGCACTATCTTAAATGCAAAAATTGCCAACACCTAAACGAAGTTAAAACAGAGTATTTAACATTTTGTTCAAATTGCAATAAAAAATTAGATAATAATTTTTCTGTTTGGAAGAAAAGCAATCCTGATAAATCACTTGAAGATTTTAAGCAATTGATATGCATTTCAGAAGAAGAAATTCAAAGACTTAATTCACAGATAACTCCTAAAAAACCAAGAAAATTAAAATATTGGATTGCTTTTGCTTTTGTTTTTGCATTTTTCTATGGTATTGCATACTTTTTCGGTGAAACAGTAATAAGATACTTAAAATCAGAGAAAACATCAAAAGAAGTATTAGATAAAAAATGGACTCGGGAAGCTTATGGAAATTTTGGTTTAACAGTTGAAACACCTGTAAAAATTCCCAAAAGCAATATGGAATTACCTGCCAGAATAAAACAATATGTTGAAATAATGGATTATTATGTAAATGAATCGGATAAAGGTTTTAAAATTGTCATTAGTAGCATGAAATACAAATCAGAAGTTGGCGAATTAAGCTTACAAGGAGGTGCAGATGGTGCTATGAAAGAAATGAAAAATCAAAGTGAAATTAGCGACTTAACATATACTGAAGAAGAACTTTACAAAGATGATGTTCCCGGAATTATTCAGAAGGGAACTTTAAAAATTAGCGGGATTAATGCTGAACTAATAAATACCATATTTCTTTCAGGTCATAATTCCTATCAAGTAATGGTGCTTTTTCAATCAGATGATGATGTTGGAAGAATAGCTGCAAACAGGGTAATTGAATCAATCGAAATAAAAGCAAATAACTAAA
The DNA here is from genome assembly GCA_021739805.1 of Saprospiraceae bacterium. The sequence continues at coordinate 2,799 of JAIPBB010000147.1, forward strand.
ATTATAATTAGTGTCAGCAAGAAAACTACCTTGAATTGAAAATCAGCCTTTCCCCGCCCCTAAAGGGTGGGCTGATTTTCAGTGAGTTCACCCTTTAGGGCTTGGGGAAAAACTCACTGAAAATCAAAATTTGTCGGGTTTTCTTGCTGACACTAATTGAAAAAAATTACTGCTCCTGAACAAAATTATTGACAATGAAAAAATATTGGATTTTAGTAATATTGTTTTTTATCGGATTAATTATATCCGCAATAAAACCCCATGATTATTTCACCTGGTTTTTGGAAGTAATGCCGGGAATAATCGGATTAATTGTATTAGCTTTAACCTTCAAAAGATTTAAGTTTACGAACCTTACATACATTTTAATTCTAATTCATTGCTACATTCTTTTCATCGGAGGACATTATACTTATGCTGAAGTCCCACTTTTCGATTGGGTAAAAGATGTTTTTCATCAGGATAGAAACAATTATGATAAACTTGGTCATTTTGCTCAAGGTTTTGTTCCTGCTCTGATAACGAGAGAACTTTTCATCAGAAATGAAATTATTAAAAAGGGATTTTGGCTTTCTTTTGTAACTGTTTGTGTTTGTGCAACCCTAAGTGTATTCTATGAATTTCTTGAATGGTTTGTTGCTGTTTTTTCAGGTGAATCTGCAGAAGCATTTCTGGGAACTCAAGGATATGTTTGGGACACACAGGCTGATATGTTGTTTGCTGTTATTGGGGCAACTTTTATGATTGTTTTTTTGTCTAAAATTCATGACAAGCAGATTGAGAAAATAACAAGCCATTTCGAATAAATTTTGCCAAAATACTTTGTTGAACTTTTATCATTAGTTTGTTTTTCTTAAATTTTAAAATGTTTCAAATGAAAAGAACTCTACTCCTTACTATTTTTATTTTAAGCCTAATATCATATAGTTTTGGACAAAAGAGAATTCGTGTTGAACCTATTTCACGTTACTCACGCTTAAAAAAAGAAAACAGAAATAGTAGGTGGATGCATTCATTTGCAAAACGAGCAAGGGAAGATATTATTTATTCTGATACGCATAAAAGAGTTGAATATTGCTACTATCTGGGTTTTGAAAGAATTTGTTATGGTGAAACATACAGACTTATTGGAGATTCAACTTTGCAAATTGGTGACACATTATATAACAACAAAGTTCATCAATGGACTTATAGGAAACTTGAAAATGGCAATTTCTTTGTTTACAGCAATTTTGATAATGTTTACGAATTTGGAATAGTTAAAGAACTTATCCCATTTGAAAGAATTGGAAATTTTATTGTAACAAAAAAGAATAAAAAAGACACTTTGTGGATTGCAGATTATTCAAAAGTTGACATGAGTAAGTTGTATTCCGAACCAATTATTCAAATCTATAAATCAAAAATCTGCGGCAAAATCTATGATGCTGATGAAGTGGATATTTCGCCCAGTCTAATTAATGGTGACTCAATTCCTGAAATTAAATTGGAAAGATTAAGTTATCAGTTCTGTGAACCTTGGATGATGGTTGTAAAAAATATGTCGTTTATTATAAGTAATACAGGAGTAATTCTTAACATTGAACAATACAACGGTTTTTTTGACAATAATGATCCGTATATTTTGGAATTAATGAAAGAAATTATTAAGATGGAGCCTTTGAAACCTGCTATAGTTGATGGCGAATATGTTAATTCAAAGTGTTATGTAGAGATTGATATGATGGATGAACAATTAAAAGAATTCAGAAACCATCCTGCATTAGATACAAAGCCGATACCAAGAAAAAAATAAAAGAATGAAGCATCTTTTACTATGTTTTTTTTGTAATAAAAAACATATCTTAAACTGCATTTTAATTGGTCTATTAGGAATAATCATCTCAGGGTGTATTAGCCATAAAAATATTGAAACAGAAAATATTCAAAAAAAATGCACTTGGGGTATTCAGAGATATATTACGGACTCACTGGGCAATCATTATAAAATTTACGATAAAAAAACATCTTGCTTTCCGGGTTTATCTGAATATGAAAATAACATTATTGAAATCGACCTGAAAATATATAATAGAAGTGGCATGTTAGTTTTTGAAACTAATCAATTAAATGAAAACTGGATTTGCTCAGATTCAAGCATTTGCAATATTAATGATGGTATTTATATTTATTGGATTAAAACAATTGAGAAGGGAGATACTTTATATAAAAGAGACCATAAAGGAACAATTGGAGTATTCAATTATTAAGCAAATGATAAATAATTTCAATAAAATTTTCAATAATTATTGAAATATCCTTTGATTAGTCAATTTATTGTTTATCTTTAATCATTATTTACAAGGAAATTTTAGGCAAAATTGATTTTGTTTAAACTTATCTTTTTGAAAATCAAAACAATTTAATTTAAATTTTCGCTATATCCAATAATAATTATGGGACGACCTCCAACAAAACCAAAGGAACTAAAAGATGGTTTTTATATTGAAATCCGAAATAAAGGAGCCAAAACCGGGATAAAACTCTACAGAGCTACCAAAGAACAAATGTTAAATGCTATAAAAGAATACGAAAAAACAAAAGAAGTAATAGTTTTAGGGGAATTCAAAAAAGGGAAACCTGTAAATAAAATAGAATAATAATTATCTAATAATTGAGAGTTCATCCTTCAAAAAATCAACATAAGTTAATAATAAGAAATTACGACACTATTGAACTACCTTCTTCTATTTTATGGAAATTTGATTTTTCTAAGATTTTTATAAGCTACAATTAAAGTGCTTGTTTGAAAGATTATGCAAAGCTTTTTTTATAACAAATACAATAATTCAAAATAATTCTTGTCTTTCATAATGAATTTTGATTATCTTTACCTGATATAAATAATTTCATAAAATGGATAATAGAATCTCAAATAGGATTTTCCCTTTACTTATTATTCTCTATTTAATTTTTAATACTTTTCAAATTTCTGCCCAGCAAACTTTTATTATTTATAATGAAAATTTTTCAACAGGCGGTAGTTCAATTACATTAAACACAAGCGGTGTTGGAACTCCAAGTGGAACTAACCAATGGATAGTTAATAGTCAATACTTAGGTAATTCGACATATCCAAACACAACAAGTCAAAATTTCACTTATTCAGGAACAATTTCTAATCCTGACGATAAATACATGCATATATATAATACTTCTGCTGCTGTAGCGAATTGTAATTATAACCCATCGGTTGCTTCTGACCGATTTGCAACAACCGGAGATTTTTGCACCATGGGTGTAACCAATGTTACTTTTAGTTTTTTTTATATCTGTGAAGGTTCTGCAAATGCTTACGGTAGAATTTACTATAGCCTTGACGCAGGAAGTTCATGGAATCAAGCAAGTTCCAACATCTACAATGGGAAGAGCATGTGGAAATATGAAGCCATTATTAATCCTGCTTTCAATAATCAGGCAAGTATAAGATTCGGCTTCAGGTGGTTTAATAACGGCACATCACCCACTAACATTGCTTTAGGTATAGACGACATATTTCTTATCGGCACTTATGATTCACTCACCAATCCGGTAAATATTAATATAACAAATATCCCTGATAGTGTTTGCCAGGGGACAAATCTTGTTTTCTCTTACACATTATCAGATACTCTTTGCGATGGACAATATTCCATAGAATTATCTGACAGTTTAGGCAATTTTGCATTATTATCCTGGACTTTTAATAAATATTCCCAAAGCACTTCAGGTACTTTAGCAATCAATATTCCCACTAATATTCCTGCAGCAAGCTGTTATAAAATAAGAGTTAGCAGAGTTTCACCTCCTCCGGTAATAACCGGAATTGTGAGTGCTTGTTTTGCTGTTGTTGCCTGCCCAAACACAATAACAACTCTTCAGCCTGTAGTAACTATGGGAGGCGATTCGGTTTGCATTGGGAGTTCTATTGATATTCCATTCTGGTCAACAGGAACATTTGGTAATTTTAATATGTACACAGCTCAGCTTTCTGATACAGCAGGAAGTTTTGCCAACCCTCTTTGGATTGGAGCTCTCCAAAGTACTAGTACCTTTGACCCAACAGTAGTCCCTTCACCGGGAACTGTTAGTGGTATGATACCAAATACACCGGAAGGATGTGGTTATTATTTAAGAATAACTGCTTCGGTACCAGGAACAATTGGAACAGTTTGGGGACCATTCTGCATTAAAAAATGCCCTATTACAACTAATAATTATCAAAACATAAATTTTTGCATCAACAATTACGTTGGCGACAGTACAATGATGCCGGTGGATGTTGACACAAGTTTTGCCACCGTATTTGATTCAACAAATTTATTTCAAGTACAACTTCTGGATAAACAATCATTTGCTCATGTTAACACAGGCAGCCTTGGTTCAATTCAAGCAGACACATCAGTATTAATGAAAGTCAAATCTCCTCCTCTACCCGGATTAATATCTATGGGACTCGCACCTGATATGTATTATATGAGAGTTGTTGCAACAAGTGCAAATGACACAAATGATTTGTTGGGCAAAGTTGTAAAACTTATTATTGGAGCTCCCGATGACATAGCTCCTGTTATTCATGCTTCTGACACATTAATTTGCCAGGGCGATGTTGTACAACTTTGGGTTACTCAACATTATATGAGTTCAAAATATCAATGGTATTTAAACGGAAGTCCTTTCCCACCAAATTCACCTAAAAATCCTTTATGGGTTCTTTTTAATGGTGCTGCAGGACAGTATGTTTTTTCAGTGCAGGAAACCCATAACGGCTGCCCAGGTCCTGTTTCATCATCATTCGTAATTGATATGATTGTACCTCCTTCAGCATCAATTGCAGGAAAAATCAAAGTATGTGTTGGCGACACAACCACTTATACTAACTCTTTCATTAATAACACTTTTTACAGTTGGTCGGCATCTTGCGGAACTATCATTGATACAGCTAATAATCAAATTAGAGTTGTTTGGGATACAGTAGGAACCTGTAAAATTAATGTTTCTGCTATAAATATGTGCGGAAGTAACAATGGAGTCAAAACAGTGTATATTTATCCATCACCAACAATTTTTGCAGGTTCCGATACAACTATTTGTCTTGGTGACACTATTACGCTTTCTGCAAGTGGAGGAGTCAATTATTCATGGACTCCGACTAGCAGTTTAATAAACCCAAATTCAAGTTCACCTTCAGCTTTCCCAAACACTACAACTAATTATCTCGTTACCGGTATGAGTTCACAAGGATGCAAGAATTATGATTCTACTATTGTGAATGTTATGCCTGCACCAATAATTGACATTGGAGACGACACATTAATTTGCGAAGGAGACGTATTAGTTCTTGATCCGGGAGCTGGATACACAACTTATTTATGGAACGATAGCACAACAAATCAAACCTTATCAATAGATAGTTCAGGAACTTATTGGGTTGAAGTTACTATTCCAAACGGTTGTGTAGGCATTGACGATATAATTATCGATTATCAGCCGGGACCACATATCGATATATTCACAGAAGAATGTATCAATGAGAATCATCCTGTTGTTCTTGATGCAGGTTCTTTCTTATCTTATCTCTGGCAAGATGGTAGTAGTTCACAATATTTAACAGCTTATCAACCCGGTATTTACTGGGTGAAAGCCGGCAATGGCAATTGTATTTCTTTAGACTCAATTGAATTATTTACATGTCTGGAAATTACTGTTCCAAATGTTTTCACTCCAAATGGCGATGGATATAATGATGTTTTCACTATAGATGGCGATAATATTACTAAAATTGAAATGCAAATATTTAATCGCTGGGGACAAATTGTATTTACATCTAATGATGTTGAACTGGGTTGGGATGGCAAAACCGGCGGAGTAGAATGCCCTGAAGGTGTTTATTATTGGATTATTAACTATGAAGGCTTAGGAAATACAGTCGAAGAAAAAACAGGCTCACTTCATGGAACTGTTACTATGTTTAGGAAATAATTGTTCATCTTTGCATTGAAGATTATGAATCAATGGACAATAACCCTTTCAATATTTCATGTGCAATAATGGCCGGTGGGAAAAACTCCAGGCTTGGTGGTAAAAACAAAGCTTTTATAAAGCTTAATGGAAAAACAATTATTGAAAATACAATTGAAAAGATTGATAATATTTTTTCAGAAATTATAATAATTACAAACTCACCTTCGGATTATGACCAATTCACTTCCAAATGCAAAATTTTTACTGATGAAATAAAAAATGTTGGTCCTTTGGGAGGTATCTATACTGCCTTAAATAATATTACTTATCAAGCAGTTTTTATTATTTCTTGCGATATGCCTTTTCTTGATACTGAAATAATTGAAAAGCAAATTATAGATTACGAGAATAATAAATGCTGTATGCTTGTTCCAAGAATAAATAATAATATAGAACCTCTTCACACTATTTACAAAAAAAGCATTTTGAAAAAGCTTAAAACTCATCTTGAAACAACCGAAAATTATTCAATCAGAAGCTTCTTTCCTTTAATTAATCTTAGATATTTTGATTTAGAGAATAACAGTAAAAATCAAAAAGCTTTCACAAATATCAATACCACAGTTGACTTAAAAAACATTGAAGATAATTTGTAGCGATTATTGTGTTTATTTCCTTTTTATTATTGTCTGGAGTACTTGGAGTGTCTGGAGTATTTGGAGTGTCTGGAGTGCACAAAGTGCCTGGAGTTATAACAATGACAAGTTTCACCCCAATACCTGGCGGTATAAAGTTTATAAGACTTCTATTTTTAAATCAGCCAGTAGTAAATATTAATTTTTAAAGTTTTAATAAGCATAATACTATTTTAATTCCTTATTAAAAAATGACAAAAATCAAGTTTTCATCAAATACATGTTGGATGTAATAAAATTTTTACTATTTTAGTTTTTGACAAAAAAGATTAAACAAATTTCTAATCACACTGTTTTTCAGTCAAATAGAATTTGACTTATTTTCTTTCTGTCAATATGTTCTAATAATAATGACTAATTAATATTAAGATATGTTTGAAATGCCCACATGTTCGGATTGTAATGTTCTTTCAAAATCTTATTTGAATTTACTCGATGATGAAGATATTTTTAATCTTAGCATAAATAAGTCATGTGCACTATATAAAAAAGGGCAAACTATTTTTCATGAGGGCAAAACCCCCACTGGAATTTATTGCCTTAGCTCCGGAAAGGTTAAAATTTATAAACATGGCAAGGACGGCAAAGAACAAATCGTTAGGTTTGTAACTCCGGGAGAATTTCTTGGCATCAGGTCAATTCTTGGTGGAAAAAGTTATTCAGCTTCATCCACAACTCTTGAAGATTCTGTTATATGCTTCATCACAAAAAGTGATTTCTTTAATATTCTTAAAAAATATCCAAAAATATCTAATCAATTAATTGCTTTTCTTAGTCAATTACTTGCCGATGCAGAAAACAAAATCACTTCATTAGCCCAAAAGCCGGTAAGAGAAAGACTTGCAGAATCACTTATTGTTTTAGGTAGTGTTTTTTCAGATGATGGAAACAGTTCACCGGGTGTAATCACTCTTTCGAGAGAAGATATTGCTAATATTGTTGGAACAGCAACCGAAACTGTTATACGTCTTTTATCTGATTTTAAAGATGATAACCTTATAACTTCAAAAGGAAGAAAAATCACTTTAGTCAATATTCCGGGACTTAAAAAAATTGCCAGAATTTACGAATAATTAATCGCATATTTTTAATCATTTACAATAGCTGCTTAATTTTCTATGGAATGATAATTTTGATATTTATTCTAATATCAATCCTTAAATGATTTTGAAATTTCCTGTTTTTTAAATTTATACCCATTCTAAATAACGCTAAAAACCCCTATAATATGATAGTATGAATAAATGTATATTATTGAATATGTAAAATGTTAATAAATAATTCATTTTTTAGGGTTACCTTTATCAAAAAAATGGAACATATAAGTGTAAAGACAGAAAATTGTGTGGATGTTATAAAATTCTTTAAGAATAAACACAAATGATTGCAAACTTTTCAATAATTCTAATTTGGCTAAGCATTTTGCCGGTAGTGTTTGCGTTATATTATATCATTTTATTATTATATCATTTCATCATTCAAAACACCCTATCTATCTATCTATCTATCTATCTATCTATCTATCTATCTATCTATCTACTATCTATCCTACAGTAAGCAATCTCAATACGAAAATAAAGAAACCAAAAATATTTATAAATTTTTATTTAAAGAAAAACCCCCTATTGATAATGAATATGGGGCTATCTACGCAAATAATTAACCACAAAAACTAAAAATAGGAGGCTTTGCAAATGTAAAATAAAATTTTAAATTCTAAAAAAATTACGATAGTGATTTTCTTTAGACGTAAACCCCCAAAAGTTGAGAACAACTTATTTGAACCTGCGTTAATGGGGGAATTGTAATTTTTTTATTTTGTTTAACTTAATTCTTAAAGATATGAAGAATCTTAGATTTATTTTATTATTCGTTTTTTTATTTTCCTTTGGAGCATTGTTTTCACAGTATCAACTTTTTTTTGACCCAACAACAACAGACAATTTCATTACAACCGGAATTATAACAAATACAGGTTGTGATTCCAGACAGGTTCCTGATGAAATTTGGGATATGGATGTAATGGTTTGGGATGTGAGTGGTTCAGATGGTAAGTTTGCCTGGAATTGTACTAATAGCAATGGAGACTTTGCTTTAGATGGAGGGAGTGATGTTGAAGACCCTGATGTTGTGTTAGGACCAAATGGTTCATCGGTAAGTGCCTTAGTAGTATATGAAATAAGTGGCGACATCTATTACGAGATATGGGATTTCGATAAAAACGCTAACACCTGGTCAGTTAATACTCCGAGTACTGATATTACATCCGGCTATGGAGGTTGTGATAATCCTAATGTAGATGTGGATCAAGATGGAAATGTTGTTATAGTGTGGGAGGAAAATGGTGATATAATGGCTGTTGCCGGTAGTATTACTGGAGGGCTAAACTCACCTGAAACAGTATATTCTACTAACACCAATTCAGTACCTGATGTTTGTATTTATACTAATGATAATGGTACAAATGTAGGATTTACTTATATTAAAGACGATGGTAGTGATTATCATCTTGCACAACAGGATGAAGATTATTCAGATGTTACTGCCGGTAGTATGAATCAAAATCCTGTCTTTTTAAAAAAAGCCGATCAATCGGCAAATGAATCTTTTGGGAGACCTCGTATTGCTGCTCCCGGTGATGGAGGAAGCCCACAATTAGGAGACTATGAGATTGTATTCAGATTCTTATGGTATGATATGAGTACACCTTATTATGAGATTTATGGATATAATAAATATCAAGGAACTACAAATTGGGATACAATTAATTCCCAAGCAAATCCAGGTGCAGGAAATTTAACTGCAGAATATAATTTCGAACCAGTTGTTACTTACTCTAATTTGCGACAAATGATTATTGTTTCATGGCAATATTTTAATAGTGCATCTAAATATGGTTCTTTATCCACTTACGATGTCTTAGTCAGGGAACTTAGCTTAGATGGGAATTTAATAAATTATCCTGGTAATGATCCATGGTATTCAATTCTTAATTATACAGAATTAGGAATGCAGGCTAAACCATCAGTTGCTCAACGGTTTTCGTATGGAAATGATGTATTTTTTGCTTATTTTGATCTTATTTCTAGTCCTTATACCTCGAGATTAGCCTATAACAATTGTGACCCTGTAAACTATCAATTAAGAAAACAGAATCCTGAATTAATTAATATTGATGATGATAA
>JAIPBB010000148.1 GCA_021739805.1 Saprospiraceae bacterium
AGTTTCTAAGCTGCATTTCATAAATCAGCTTTTTTACGATTGGTGATTCATTTTTCATCTTAATAATTTTTTTGTGAGAATCTAAAATTACTAAGAAATTTTAATCACCAAAAAATTACCGCCTCCGAATGGGGGCGGTGTAGTTCAACTTGTTAATAAAAACCATTACTGCTTTTTACCTGCATACCGTCCTTAAGATAAAAACCATTAACACCCAAAGATAATAAAAACATTTATTTGATTATAATAACTCTGAAAAAAAATGAATTATTTTTAATAAAGGATAATAGATATTGGCATTTACTAATTACTAATTACTAATTACTAATTTCTAAATACCGAATACTGAACACTGAATACTGAATACTGAATACTGAAATACTAAAATACTAAAACACTAATCCATCACTAACGCATCAGCAACAATTTCGCCTATGGTTTTGATTTCAACGCCAAGTTTATAAACTTTATTTAGCTCCATTAATTGGTCGATGCAATTGTGACAAGGTGTGGCAACAATTTTAGCTCCGGTTGCTCTAATCTGGTCGGCTTTAATTTTTCCGGCTTTAACTCGTCTATCTGCATACTCACTCATGGCAAGCTGTCCGCCTCCGCCACCGCAACAGAAATTATTTATTCCGTATGGTGTCATTTCAACAAAATCGCTAACGGCTTGTTTTAAAATAAACCTTTGCTCGTCAATAACTCCGCCTTCTCTTACCATATTGCATGGGTCGTGAACAGTAACTCTTTTGGTGTTTTTGGTCGGGTCGAGTTTAATTCTTCCTTCGCGTATATATTCAGCTATTTTTTCAACTATAGAAATTTCGTTAAACGGATAAGATTTATTGATATAATTCGGTCCTTCCCAACGATTGCCACGGAAACCATGTCCACATTCGGCAAGAGCCAAAGTTTCGCAGCCAAGTTCTGCCATTTTATCAACCAAACGCTGAGTTATAACAGCTCCGCCTTTATCATCACCCGAGAAATAACAATAATTTGTTACATCGTAAGCATCAGCAGAAAGTGTCCAGTCTTCGCCGGCAGCATAAAAAATCTTAGCAGCAGCACTTATTGATAATGGAAAAAACTTTGGCTCCCGTGGATTTAAAGTATAAAGAACTTTAGATCCTTTTTTATCCATTTGTATGGTAGCTTTTTCATCATCCATCTCCAATTCAAGGTCTTCGGCTATCCATTCAATAGTGTCAACGAATTCATCTTTTGGAATGCCCATATTATTGCCCGTGTTCAAGGCTGCATTAACAGTTGATTGAAGTCCGGGAACTACTTTATCAATTTCAACAAGCATACTTCTTCCGGCTCTTACTAAAAAAGCAATATCAACTCCAATTGAACAGTGCATAGAGCAACGTCCACACATGGTGCAAGCACCATAAATCAGATCAACCATTTCGGCAACGGTTTCATCATTTAAGTCTTTTGCCCCCACCCATTTTGGAACAGTCTTGCCAAGCAATGTATAATATCTTCGGTAGATTGCAGAAATCAGGTCAACTTTTTTCCCGGGTATATATTTATCTTCTTTATGAGTGAGATAATAAATACATGACTCGCCACATAAACCACAATGTACACAAGCGTTAAGATGAGTTTTTAGCTTTCCATGAAGCATTTCATCAAAAATATCCATTGCCGGTTGATACTTCTTTTCTACCATAGTCTAAATTTTATCTTTTGTCTATCGGAAATGATACAAAATCTCTGAATTGATTTCCTTCCTTTCCCCATCCCTGTAGGGTGGAAGAAAATCAATATCATCCGCCAATTGGCGGAAGGGGCAAAATGTTGATTTTCTTCTTAATGGAAGCTCTTTATTAATCATTTCCGATTTCATTAATTATTTTTTTTTGCAGCCGGCCAAACTCCTCTGAAACCGTAAAATCTTCCTAACTGAATTCTCGCAGCGAAAAAATACACTGTATGCTTTAGTTTGCCTAACGGAATATAAAGCAGCATCACACTTGAATATATGAATAAGAGTGGAAGTAAATTGTCCATTACTAATACTAAACAAGAAATCACCTGAAATCCAATAATCAAAAAGTTGCTAAAATAATCATCGGCATTCGACATTGCCCTTGATTTAGAATTAACAATTCTTTTAATGAAAATTGAAACAATACTGATAATTGAAACAGCAAGAATCGCAACTATTGTATAACTTAGAGCTTCAGGAATATTTATACCAACAAAATGAACTGCCAATAAAAAAATGCTAAGAAATGTTCCTATATGAAAAAGAATCCCTGCTGAGTATGTTGGCAAATGCAAAAAAGCTGTTTCTTTCTTTGTGGGAGACATCGCCTTAGTAAACGAATAACTTATTGCCGGATTAGCTGTACCTTTTGGCTCTGCATAATCAGAATCGCCTTTTTTATCTAAGGCCAGAATTAATTGTCTCAAACTTGCAACAAAACAAATTAGGGATGCTACAAGGAGAATATAATGATAAATGGTCATAATAATCAATTTAAGTTGGGGCTTCTAAATATAGATGAAATAACAAATAACAAATTACAAATAAATTCCAATTCTTTAATATTCAAATCTCAAACTTAATGCTAGTTGCAAACATTTCAGCATTATCGAAAATTAATTAATATGCAGTCATGTTTGTAATTTCACACATTGGTATTTGGATATTATTTGCTTTTTGGAACTTGTTATTTGGAATTTACAAACATTTATACACAACCATCCGGTTTAGGTAAACCAGCAATTCTACAAGCACCTTTTGCCGGTCCCATAGGGAATAATTCATAAATTTCCTTTAATCTGATTCCGGTGGTTTTGCAAATATTTCTCACCATAGGAGCCATATCCTTTTCAAGCCAATGTTCGCGAATATAGTTGATAACAGCCCAATGCTTTTCGTTTAATTCTCCGGTTCCATCTTCTTTTGCTAAAAGACTAGCTGTTTCTTCGTTCCAAATTTCAGGTTGGGTTAAAAAACCATCTCCGTCAACGTCAAATTCTTTTCCATCTATTACAATAATTCCCATTTCTATTTATTTATTGTTTAATAATTAATTTTGTTTCTATTTATTGTTGTAATTTTCATCTTTACAAGTGCTTAAAAACTCTAGGCACTCCAGGCACTCCAGGCACTTTAGGCACTTTAAGCACTTTTTACTTTAATTTCTAATAGCCGCAATTTCCTTAACAGCATGAATAGCAGCATCAATATGTGCTTCGGTATTAAAAGGTCCTAAACCAAATCTCACTGTTCCATGAATTAAATCGGTTCCAAGATAAGTGTGAATCAGCGGAGCACATTGCAAACCAGTTCGACAAGCAATATTATAATCAACATCGAGCATAACACCAACATCACCGGCTTCAAAGCCATCAATATTAAAACTTAGAACAGCAATATGATTTTTTGTACTTTCAGCACAATAAGTTTTCACACCAGGTATTTTCTCAAGATTAACACGAAGTTTATCCCAAAGTTTCATTTCCTCTTTATAGATATTTTCGATACCTTTTTCTCTTAACCATTTTTGTCCGGCATAAAGACCTGCAATTCCAATTAAATTCTGAGTTCCGCACTCAAGTCTGTAAGGAAACTCCCTAAGATGCAGTGGATGAGCTGAACGAACTCCCGTTCCACCAAATCTAGAATATTCTATTTCAACTCCTTCAGCAACACATAATCCGCCAATTCCTGTTGGCCCCATCAGACATTTATGACCTGTGAAAGCAATAATATCAATATTCATTGCTTTCATATCAATTGGCACAATGCCGGCAGACTGACTTGCGTCAACTGCAAATGTCACTCCTGCATCCTTTATAAGGTTTCCAATCGCTCCAACATCCTGAACTGTTCCAATAACATTTGAAGCATGGTTCACAATAACAAGCTTTGTATTTTCTTTAATTGCTGCTTTAATATCTTCAGGATTGATATATCCTTTTTCGTTGCAGCTCACATAAGTAACTTCAATTATGCCTTCTTCAACCTTATGGTTTAATGGTCTTATAACAGAATTATGCTCAAGATTTGTAGAAACAACATGGTCGCCTTTTCTAAGAATTCCATCACAAATCATATTTAATGAATCGCTGGCATTATAGTTAAAGGTCAAACGATTTGGGTCAGTACCATTGAAAAATTCAGTTAGCATTTTCCTTGTATCGTGAACAACTTCTTCGGTTTCCAAACCAAGGTCAAAGCCGGATCTCCCCGGACTAACGCCATTTGATTTATAAAAATTAAACATGAAATCATAAACTTCTTCCGGTTTTGGGTAAGAGGTTGCTCCGTTATCTAAATAAATAAGACCATCCATTTTTAAATATTTTAATTTATAATTGATTTTAAAGCCTGCTAAGATACTAGATTGAAAAAAAAATAGCCACAAATGTAAATTTTTTTCTTAATATTAAAAAAGATATATATAAGCATTAGTAAATACTTCTAAAAAGTTATTGATTATATCAAATATTACTGTTGCATATTTTAAAATTTCAGTAAAATATCCTAACCACCAAAAAATAAATCTATATCAAAACCAAATTATGTATTTATGCTTATCATTGTAAAAGGTAAAATTTTACAATTATGGATGCGAAAAAAATAAAATCTGATTTACATAACTTGACAGACAAATCTAGCGACTTGATTATATTAAATGCGATAAGAACTATTTTAAGTAAACAAATTGGAGAAGCTGATTTTTGGGATGAACTACCAATAAACGTTCAGGAATCTGTCAAAAGATGAATAACTCAGGCAGATAATAGGGAAACAAAATCCCATGATGAAGTAATGCAAAAGCATAAAAAATGGCTTTAAAAACAAGGTGGACAACAGAAGCAGAAGAAAGCTTTGAAGTTGTAATACAATACTTAAAAAATAATTGGACTGACAAGGAAGTTCGTAAAATCATTCAATGCTAGTAAAGTTTTATTTATCATGTTAATGGTTCGAGCAAGAACAGTGCTTTATGAAATTTTTTATTAATTCTTCATTATCATTATGCTAAAAGAATTTCAGCGGGTATTTTTAATCCTTTATATAAAGATTTTACCATTTTAAGTGTTAATTGTCTTTTTCTGTTAAGCACTTCATTTACGCTATTTTGACTTCCAATATATTTTTCCAAATCTGTCTTTGTCATACCCATTTGTTCCATTCTAAATTTTATTGCATCAATGGGGTCAGGAGGAGCTATCGGATAATGTTTAATTTCATACGATTCAACTAATGTACAAAGCAAATCTAAATTATCACCTTCCGGTGAATCCTTTTTTGCTCCCCATAACTCTTCAATCATTTTCAAAGAATTATTGTAGTCTTCTTCTGTTTTTATTGGTCTTATTTCCATAATCAAATCGTTTTAGCATTAATTTTGTCATATTGTTTATGAGTTCCAACAAACCTAATAAATATCACTTGAAATTCATAATCAATCGAAACAACTAGGCGATAAGAGTTACCTTTAATATTAAAGACTACTCTTCCCTCTCCAACTATACTCGCATTTTTATATTGTTGCTTAAGTTCATTAGAATTCTTCCAATCCGCATTTTTTACATCATGATACCATGAACGTAATGACATTTCAGAATCAGCATATTCAGGTCTTTCCCAAAATTCTCTAAGTGACTTAAATGCAATTATTCTCATCAAACAAAAATACTAAATTTTTTAATGTTTCAAAAATCAGTCTTTATTTATATTTCATAATAAAAAATTCAATATTAAAATTTTCCCACATGAAAAACAATTGCTTAATCTTTCTCTTCCTTTTGCAAAATGCAAACAAAATAAATAAAGAAACGTTTGAAAATATAACCCAAACCTAAGGCATTCCCGGAAAATGCTCCACATATTTAACCTTAATATCAGGAAAGTGTTCAACTATTTGCACTTTTAAATCAGGAAAATGCTCAACGATTTGCCATTTTCCACAAGCATCCGGAAAGTGTTCAACAATCTGAACTTTCAAGTCGGGAAAATGTTCAACAATCTGAACTTTTATGTCAGGAAAATGCTCAACAAACTGAATTTTACCATAAAGCTTGAATCCATTCCATGTGCAATCTGATTCAATTTTTGGGTCACTACTGATTCTATTGCAATCGCAATTTCTGTTTTTATATGTTCCAAATGAGATTGAAGAAATTCCGATAATGACTAAAAGGAAGAGAAGTATTGTCTTTTTCATTGTTGAAAATTTCTTCTTTTTTAGCAAATTTTATGCCTGTATTCTGGTTACTCGAAACTGGTTACTCGTAACTCGTGGTTTGTAAGAAGCAGCAAGTAACACTTCGGCTCCGCTCAGTGTCCAGCCAAGGTTCATTGAGCGGAGTCGAAATGAACAACCAGAAGCAAGTAACGACACTTCGGCTCCGCTCAGTGTCCGGCAAAGGTTCATTGAGCGGAGTCGAAATGAACAACCAGAAGCAAGTAACGACACTTCGGCTCCGCTCAGTGTCCAGCCAAGGTTCATTGAGCGGAGTCGAAATGAACAACCAGAAACAAGCAACGAGACACGAGAACCAAGAAACGAGAAACTAGAAACTAGAAACTAGAAACTAGAAACGAGTAACGAGTAACGAGTAACGAGCAACGAGTAACTTTAATCCAACATTTCGTATTTTCGCACAAAATTTCAACAAATGAACCGGAAGATTTTAAATCTGGCTATTCCTAATATTGTGAGTAATATCACAGTTCCCTTGCTTGGCATGGTTGACCTTGCTTTGCTTGGTCATTTGAAAATGGATGTTGAAATTTATATTGGAGCAATTGCTCTTGGGACAATGATTTTCAATTTTGTTTATTGGGGTTTTGGCTTTTTAAGAATGGGAACGACCGGTTTTGTAGCCCAGGCTTATGGTGAACGCAATCTTCAAAACTCGATCTTGATTTTATCAAGAGCAATGTTAATTGCATTAATTATTGGTTTTGCTCTTATTCTATTACAATATCCAATTGCTGAGCTTAGTTTCATGCTTGTTAACGGCAGCGAAAGAGTTGAATCTATTGCTTCCCAGTATTTTTATATTAGAATTTGGGCTGCTCCTGCCACCATTGGTTTGTATGCTTTTATGGGTTGGTTTCTTGGAATGCAAAATTCAAAAATTCCAATGGTTTTAGCTTTGGTTATTAATATTGTCAATATTATTTTCAATGTGCTTTTTGTTTATGGTTTTGGTATGAAATCAGACGGTGTTGCTTATGGAACAGTGATTGCCCAATATTCAGGATTCTTAATGGCACTGTTTTTCTTTTTCAAATATTATAGAAAATTACTAAAATACTGGTCATATAAAGCGATGATGAAACTTAGTGCTTTTAAAGAATTTATGCGTGTCAATACTGATATAATGATTAGAACCTTATTGTTGATTTTTGCTTTGTCATTTTTCACTGCTCAATCAGCAAAAATCAGCGATTCAATGCTTGCAGTTAACACTTTGCTTTATCAGTATTTTATAATTTTTGCATATTTACTCGATGGTTTTGCTTTTTCGGCAGAGGCATTGGTTGGAAAAGCTATAGGAGCTAAAAACAAACCACAATTAAAGAAAGTGATAAGGCTTTTATTTATTTGGGGATTAGCCATAAGTATTCCTTTCTCCCTCTCCTATCTTTTTGCAGGTGATAAAATTCTACTCATTCTTACTAATGACAAAGAAGTTATTAGTCAAACACTACCTTATATGTTTTGGGTTGCTTTGATTCCTATTGTGTCCTTTGCGGCTTTTCTTTGGGATGGTATTTATATTGGTGCAACAGCATCGAAAGCAATGCGAAATGCAATGATAGTTTCGACATTATTTGTGTTTCTGCCAGCCTATTATCTTTTAATCGGTCCAATGGGAAACCATGGAATTTGGCTGGCTATGATGATTTTTCTTTTAAGTCGTGGAATTGCACTTCACATTATGGCAAAGAAATCCATTTATGGGCAAATTTGATAGATGATTATTTTCAGTTAAATCTTTGTTAAAAATCAGTTTAGATAAAATAAGGTACGGAGTACCGTTTATATTTATAGCTCATCATTTATGTTTCTTTCCTTAGGTGCGGAGCACCGAAATATTATTATTGTAAACACTAATTGTTACGGTGCTCTGCACCTAAATTCATTAGCTTATTATTTTCTATAAATATTTCAGGTACTCCGTACCTTAAAATAAAATTTAATCAAGGATTTTGGCTTATTACACTAAAAAATCAAAACTAATAATTCTTTGTAAAAAAAGTTTTCAACAGCCTATTACATTGTTTTCCTTACGCTTAACTACTTTTATAGCTTTAGTTCTAAATTTTTTTTAGTACTGTGTATTGCATAGTACTAAAAAATGTTGTATGTTTGCAGCATGAATTTAGAAAAGACAAAAGCTCAAATGCGAAAAGGTGTGCTGGAATTGTGCATACTTTCAATCATTTCAAAGAAATCAGCTTATGCTTCCGATATATTAGAAAATCTAAAGCAATCGGAACTTCTGATTGTAGAGGGAACTTTATACCCTCTCCTAACAAGGTTAAAAAACGATGGATTTTTATCCTATCGGTGGGAAGAATCGAAATCGGGTCCACCCAGGAAATATTATGAACTTAGTCCTTTGGGAGAAAAATTCCTGACAGAATTAGACCAAAGTTGGAAAAAGCTTTATGAAGCAGTTAACAATATTATTGAATTGAACAAATAAAACCTAAATAGATGAAAAAGAATTTCACAGTAAATATAAGTGGTATTATCTTCAACATTGATGAAGATGCTTTTGAAAAACTGAACAATTATCTGGATAGCATTAAAAAACATTTCAATAATTCAGTAGGGAAAGATGAAATAATTTCTGACATAGAAGCAAGAATAGCTGAAATGCTTAAAGAAAAAACTAATGAATCAAAAAACGTTGTTACTATAGACGACATTAATAATGTAATCGAAATCATGGGGCAGCCATTTGAATTCGACAGCGAAGATGATGAACCACCTTATCAGGAGCAAGAAAGCCAATTCAGGCATAAAGCAAAAAGGTTGTTTCGTGACCCTGACAATAAAATGGTTGGCGGGGTAGCAGCAGGAATTGGAGAATATTTTCATGTTGACCCTCTTTGGTTTCGATTAGCATTTATTGTAACAACATTTATTGGAGGTTCAGGTTTTTTGGTTTATTTGATACTTTGGATTGCTGTTCCTGAAGCCAGGACAACTGCCGAAAAACTTGAAATGAAAGGTGAAAAAGTAAATATTAATAATATTGAAAAATCCATTAAAGAAGAAGTTGATCATTTGAAAGACAAGCTCAACGACTTAAAAAACGAAGCGAAAGATATCTATAAAAAAAAAAGAGAAGATATAGATAGAAATAGTTTTGAACGCTTACTTCACTTCTTTGTTCAGTTAATTCATTATTTCGTAAAATCAATAATTATTATTGTTTCTCTCGTGCTAATTATTACAGGCTTAGGTTTAATTATTGCATTTTTTGTTTCTTTTTTTGGTAACACTCACACAATTATCACCAATTCAAATGATGTTTTAAGCATTTCTGTTCCTGATATTTTCAATGTAGTATTCGCTTCAAATGCTCATAGCACTTTGGCAATAATTGGAGTTTCAATTTTAATTGGTGTTCCATTAATAATGCTGATTTATAATGGAATTAAACTATTGTTCCAGATAAAATACAGAACGAAATTTATCGGACTTTCGGCATTTTCCTTATGGATTGTAGGATTGATTTTATGTGGAATTGTTGCATTTCAATTAATTAAAGACTTTTCATTCAGAGTTGAAAATCCTGAAACTGTGAATTTAAATTCAATGAATGCCAAAACTTTATATTTAGAAATAAAAGATGATAACTTAAGATATGATTATGAAAGTAACTATTACAAAGATGATTTTTGTGATGTCAAATTATTAGCAAGCCACGATAATTTATATTTTATAAAAAAGCCAAGGCTTATTTTTGAAAAAAGTCGGGATGAAGATTATCACCTTTTACTTCGAAAATCTTCACGAGGAAGCTCAAAAGACGATGCTTTCCAACGAACTGAGTTAATAAATTACAAAATAGAGATAAACGATTCTTCTTTATTGTTCCCTTCATATTTCAAACTATCAGAAAGCTCAAAATGGAGAGACCAGGAGCTAAGAATTATTTTGAAAATTCCTATTGGTAAAGCAATTATTATTAACGAAGAAATTGCCAGAATGACTGATAGATACAGATATGATTTTCCATGGGAAATGGATGAAACAAAATATATTATGACTAAAGAAGGACTTGAAGAAACCGATGCTTTAAATGAAGAAAAAGATACTATTACAACAGAAAAAGCTGAATTTGAAGATAATTCGGATGAAATATAATAAATATCTGTCTATAATGTCCGAAAAGTTAAAATTAAAATATAAAATCACAAAACTTGTCCGAATGGATGACAAGCACCAAATTTCAAATAAATCACAATGTTCAAAAATACAATAATCAAAACAGTGTAGGAAAAATTTAAATTTAAGTCCGGTTAAACTTATTTAACCGGACTTTTTTATTAATAAAGCAATTTTGTCGCTTTTTAACATTTTTAGATTAATTTTATACTTTAAAAATTACTCTAAAATCAAATATTATGAAACCCGATATACTCAATAAAACAAGTCTTATTCTTATTCTGCTGATTTTCATTTCCAGTTTTTCTTGTAAAAAAGATGATAATAAAGTAAAAATCAAAGGCAATGTTTACGACCCTCAATTAAATCAAGCTGTGTCTGGAGCATATGTGTCCATTTCTTCATCAAAAATCACAGGTGGAGTTTATAATCCGAACTATGTTGAAATCACATCAACCACAACTGATGCATCAGGTAATTATGAAATGGAAATCACTATTGAAAAAGTCGGTGGTTACAAGCTTTTTATCAATAAAGACAAATATTTTGAAAATGAAGTATTGATTACTACTGAAGCAATGGAAGCTAATGACACTTACTCCGGCACATATGATATTTATCCCGAAGCCTGGATTAATTTGCATGTTCAAAACGTTGGATTTTATTATGATGAAATAAAATATCATTTTGCTAAAGGAGCATTGCAATGCTCCCAATGCTGTAACTCAGAATGGGTTACAGGTATTGGTTACAGTTATGATGAAACAACAAATTGTAGAGTACATGGAAATTCCTATATAGAGATAAACTATTTAACTAAGAAAGGAAATGACACTTACAATAATACAGATTCAGTTTTTTGCAAAGTCTTTGAAACAACAAATCACGAAATTACATTCTAAACTTATTGTCTTTTAAAAATTTAATATGTTATACTCTTTTGCTGAATTAATTATTATTTGTCTTCTGGCAGCATGGTTGTTTAAAAAGATTAAAATTCCCGAATTGGTTGGAATATTAGCCATTGGTGTGATTCTCGGTCCTTATGTATTAGGATTGATAGATCCACAATTATTGGGAATTTCAAGTGAATTGCGACTTGCCGCATTAGTCGTAATATTATTAAGAGCAGGTTTTGAATTAAAAAAAGACACTTTAAACAAAGTTGGAAAAACTGCCTTACTTCTTTCATTTATTCCGGCAATTTTTGAGATTATTACAATTACATTTCTTGCACCTTCTTTTTTGGGAATCAGTTATTTGGAAGCTGCAATTTTAGGGACAATACTTGGAGCTGTTTCGCCTGCCGTTGTTGTTCCAATGATGATAGATTTCATTGAAAAACGGAAAGGTACGAAAAAAGGCATTCCTACACTTATGCTTGCAGCATCATCAATTGATGATGTTTTTGTTATAGTGATTTATAGTATTCTAATCGGCATTTATACAGGAAGTCACGTAAATCTTGCATGGAAACTTGCAGGCATTCCAATTTCAATAATTCTTGGAATTCTTGTTGGAATTGCACTTGGACTGGCTTTAATAAAATTATTTGACAAATTCAATCCAAGAGCGACAAAGCGTGTTTTAATTATTATGGCCGTTTCAATCTTATTATTAAAAGTTGAACACTTAATTGAACATTGGATACCTTTTGCAGCTTTAGTTTCACTAATGTCTATCGGCTTTATTATTTTAGAAAAACGCGAAAAATATTCACATGAAATATCTCTGAAGTTGGCTAAGATCTGGGTAATTGCAGAAATAATCCTGTTTTCAATGGTTGGTGCCGAAGTGGATATTAGTGTTGCATTTCATTCGGGATTAATTGGTGCTTTATTGATTTTTCTTGGTTTGATTGCCCGAAGTATTGGAACTTATATTTGTGTTTTAAAAGCGGGATTTAATTTTAAGGAAAAAATGTTTATGGTGATTGCTTATCTGCCAAAAGCTACGGTTCAGGCTGCAATTGGCGCTGCTCCTCTTGCTGCAATGAAACTCAATGGAATGCCAACATATCCGGGTGAAATAATTCTTGCGGTTGCAGTTTTAAGTATAGTGTTAACAGCACCACTTGGAGCATGGGCAATTAGTTTTACGGGGAAACGGTGGCTGGAAGAGGAAAGGAGTAGGCAAATCAGAACGTGAGAGCTTGAGAAAGGGTGATGGGGTGAAGGAAGAAGTTTGACAGTTTATAATTATTTCAAGAAAGGCATCCAGACTGACTCCCTTCGGTC
>JAIPBB010000149.1 GCA_021739805.1 Saprospiraceae bacterium
AATTAGTCGTCAATTAATAAGTTATGATGGAACAATAACGACTACCTCACCTTTTAATATCTATTCGGTTGTTAATAGAAATACAAGTGGAGTCCAGGGAATTTCATCAGTTGCAGGACGTTTTTCTTCGATTACATCTGGAGAACAAAAATTAGTAACATTCTTTAATGAAGATAACTCGGAAGTAAATTATAAAATTATATCTTTTTCAAGTACACAATTTCGTGTAAAGCAACCTGAGATTCAAGCTGATGTTTACCCCAACCCAACAAGCAATATTGTAAATATAAAAATAGACACAGAATTTGAAACCGCAAAACTTGAACTTTATAATTTACAAGGACAAAGATTAATACAAAAAGAAATAAATGAGCAAAAATTTGCATTAGATGTCTCGGAATTAAATCCCGGCATTTATAAACTCAGAGTAAGTACCGAGAATAGTAGTGATACTAAAAATATCTCAATTATTAGATAATTAATTTAAATACAATAGTCACGGGCTGATTTAAAGTCAGCCCGTGACTTTCAAAACTATATAAAAATGAAAAAACTCATACCCCTAATTCTAATAATTTTTTTAAGCACTACCGCCTTTTCCCAGCATTATTCAAAATATACAAACCACTGGCATTTCTTTAAATATGCAGGATTAGATTTTTCAAATACATCTCCTATTGCTAAAACAAATGGAGCTTTATATCATAAGAATTGGGGTTATAGTTCAGTTATGTCCGATTATTACGGAAATCTATTGTTTTATAGCGATGGATATTATGTTTACAATAAAAACCATCAACAAATGCCAAATGGCTTTGGATTAATGGGAGTAGCTACAGGAAACAGTATTAGTCTAAATATTGTTTTTCCTAAACCTGGACATTCTACATTATATTATGATTTTATTCCGACAGGATATTCTTCATCAACTAATACTACTGCTTATTATTCAATAATTGATATGAGTGCAGACAGTGGAAAAGGAGATGTTATTTTAAAGAACATTCCTTTTATGAGTTTGTCATCAAATAAAATTGGCGTTGTTAAGCATTCAAACGGCGAATGTTATTGGCTTATACTTCATAAAAGAAACTCTAATGCTTTTCATTCTTATTCCTTTTGTGGCAATACAGTAGATTCAATTATTCCGATTATTTCAAATATAGGACAAATATATTCAAATGAACAAATTAATATTGGAGATATTTGTATAAGCCCTGATGGAAAAAAATTGGCTGTAACTTCATCTATTTCAAACAACAATGATAGTATTACATTAGAATTATTTGATTTTAATTCAACAACTGGAGTTATTAGCAATCAGTTAATTATTTCCCATGGAACTTATGGTTTTTATTGTGCTCCTGCATTTTCATCTGATAGTAAAAAACTTTATGTAGGAAATATAGGATATTCGGTAATTTATCAATTTGATTTAAGTGCAGGCTCCAATTCTGCAATAATCAATTCAAAAACAATTATTGAATATCCAAATATTTTAGGTAGGACTTTTCATAGAATGCAATTGGGTTTAGACGGGAAAATATATGTTGCAAGGAGTTCAAATAATGATGAATATCTTGGAGTAATTAATGAGCCAAATACTCTTGGCATTGCTTGTAATTATGTTGATAATGGGATGTTTCTTGGGGGCAGCTTGCATTTAGGTAATAGTTTGCCTTATTTTGTATCATCTTATTTATTGCCGCCAATAAAATTTAATTATACAAACTTTTGTTTAGGCGATAGTGTAAGTTTTACTTTATCAGATAGTGTAAGCACAGTTTTTTGGGATTTTGGAGATACTGCAAATATTAATACAAATTATTCATCACTTTATGCACCAAAGCATTATTATTCTACACCGGGTACTTATACAGTAACAGCAAAATGCTTGCATTATGGTATGCATGATACTACAATACAAATCATAAATATTTATCCTTTGCCAACTGTTAATCTAGGGCAGGATACTACAATAAATGATTCAACAATTTTGGTTTTAGATGCAGGAGCAAACCACACATCTTATCAATGGTCAACAGGTGATACAACACAAACAATAATACTAAACGGGGCAAATCTTGGTGTTAATACTTATCAAATTTTTGTAGATATAATTGACACCAATGGCTGCACCGCAAGCGATACTATTTTGGTAATTAAAGGCACGGCTGGAATAAATGAAGTTGAGCAAAACAGTAAAATATCAATTTATCCAAATCCTTCAAAAGGCATTTTTAAAATAGTAACTTCCGGCATAAATAAAGATTTTCAAATCTCAGTTTATGATATTCAAGGGCAAAAAATCCATAATCAACTTATTCATAAAGAAAATGTTGAAATGGATTTGTCAACTTATCCTAAAGGAGTTTATTTTATTAGAATGTGGAATGATGAATTTGTGAGGGTGGGGAAGGTGATAATTCAATAAAATAAATCCTAAAAAAAGTCTATAAGATTTTAATTTTATTTGATAATATTTCTTTTTGTTGTTATATTTGCCAACAAATAGAAATATATGCAATTTATCGAATTCAAGGAAAAAATGTTTGCTCTTGGTTGTTTTAGCAATCACCAGGTGTTTTCGTGGCATCCGGCTTTTGAAAGAACAAATTTTGTAAGATGGGCAAAAAAGGGATATATTATCAAACTAAGGAATGGTTTTTATACTTTTCCTGAATATCTTAATGTTTCCGGATTTGAATATTATATAGCAAATCGTATTTATTCACCTTCATACATTAGTTTGCATTATGCACTTCATTATTATGGAATAATCCCCGAGGGAGTTTCACAGATAACATCAATAAGCAGTTTGAAGACATCCAGTTTTGAAAACAAATTTGGTGTATTCACTTATCAAACAATGCGTCCGGAATATATCTTTGGATATGAAGAAAAGCTAATTGGAAAATGGACAATTAAATTTGCCCTACTCGAAAAGGCAATTATTGATTTGTTTTATCTGTATTCATTTTATAACAATGAATTTGAAATTGAAGAATTGCGTTTCGATAGGGATATGCTTAAAGTTGATTCTGACATAATGTTAAAATATGTTGAAAAATTTCAGAGTAAAGCCTTAGAAAAAAGAATTAAGTTAATGTTGAAAATCTACAACTTATGATAAATATTGAGCAAATATTATCCTATTTTCCTGATTATTTGCAAAAAACAAAGAAAGTTCATCTAATAAGGGAATATTTACAGTTTATGATGTTAAACTATTTATCGAACTCTAAATTTGCAAAGGAGCTTTGTTTTATCGGAGGTACAAATCTTAGGTTGATACATGGAATTGACCGTTTTTCAGAAGATTTGGATTTTGATAATAAAAACTTGAGTAAGGTGAAATTTATTAAAATGACAGATTCTTTGATAAAACATCTTCAGAACACAGGATTAAAAGTAGTTGCTGACGATAAATCTAAGGATGATAAACTTATGGCGTATCGTAGAAACCTTGTATTTCCACAGTTTCTCTATGATAATGGATTATCACCTTTTAAGGATGCAAAATTTCTAATTAAAATTGAAAGTCAAGATCAGGGAGTTGATTACAAAGCTGATATTGCCTTATTGAATGCTTACGGTTTTGTTTTCAATTTCCCCGTTCCGGCAAACGATGTGCTATGCTCAATGAAAATAGCAGCTTTATTGAATCGAAAAAAAGGAAGAGACTTTTACGATGTAATGTTTATGTTATCAAAAACACAACCGAATTATAATTTTTTAAAAGTACGAACAGGAATATCTACCCCAAAAGAATTGAAAGAAATTTTGATTCAAACTGCAAAAAGCATCGACTTAAAGCATAAATCGAAAGATTTTGAACATCTTATTATCGATAGCAATAGTTCAAAAAAAATATTGCTTTTCCCTGATTTCATATCGCAAACTATTGACGATTGAAAATAAAACAATATTTATTCCGGATACAAAATTCACATTTCGACTCCCTTTCGACGAGATAAAGGCAGGCAGCTCAATGCAAGGTTTTTAAATTTGAAATTGATTAAAGCATGCATCCAAAAGGAGTTTATACCCATGTGAATTAATTATCTGTCTAAATGTGATATTAAATATTGATTCACACGGCATTAACCATTGTAAAAATTAAAATGTCCTTCGGTAATTTTGAATTACAAATTCTTTCTTAATTTCTTAAGAATAATTAAACCTATTTTGCTTATTATTTTACCGTTTATTGTAATTTTAGCCTTTTATTTTATAAACATTAGATTTCGAAATGGAACAGGAAAAAGACAATAATAGCGAAGAGAATAATACAAATCAAAAAAACGCCAATTCAACAAATGGAAATATTAATGTTGAAAAACTTATTGCTGAACAAACCGAAAGGCTTAAAGAATTAGCTTGTATAAATAAGACTACTCAAATTCTTAAAGAAGGAAAAGCTGTTCCTGAATCGCTTCATCAAATATGCAATATTCTACCTGCCGGTTGGCAATATCCCGATTATACCTGTGCGAAAATTAAATTCGATAAGCAATCTTTTTTAAGTCCAAGATTTAGAAACTCTGAATGGTCGATAAGCCAGGATTTCGAGACCATTGATGGAAGAAAAGGACTTATTGAAGTATTCTACACCAAAGCTTTTGCAGCTTTTGATGAAGGACCATTTCTTAAGGAAGAGCGACATCTAATTAATAATGTTAGCAGTCTTATTGCCGGATATTTAAACAGTATCATAGCAAAAGATATGATATTGAAAAAACCGGATGCTTATAGAGAAAACGGTGATAGAACTGTTGAGATTCCTAAAGAAACCGGAAGAAATTTATTACAAAAATTCTTAAATAAAAATAATGCCAGCCGTGATGTTTATCATGATTTAATGCCTTATAAAGTAAAAGAAATTTTGCTGGTAGCAAATCTTTATGATGCTTATAGTATTGAAAAAGAAGGTAGATTCTCCGAACATGTTTTAGGTGAATATCACCAGCTAAACCTTACTTCACTACCAAGAATCACTGGTGCTTCAAATGAAACTGAAGTTTTCGAGCAACTTAATTCAAAGCATTTCGATATGGTGATTTTCATGGTTGGTGTTGACAAAAAAGCACCAGCCAACATTAGCAAAAAAATTAAAGAAGAATATCCTTATATACCTGTTTTCCTGCTTTTGAATAATAATAGTGAGATGGTTTACTTCACCGGTCCAAAAAAATTGGATAATGCTTTCGATAAAATATTTGTCTGGAATGGTGACTCTGAGATATTTTTTGCAATGATTAAAAATCAGGAAGATAAAATCAATGTAGAAAACGACACTAAAAAAGGTTTGGTAAGGGTAATTCTGCTTGTAGAAGATTCTGCACAGTTTTATTCAAGATATATGCCGATGCTTTATAAAATTGTTATGGAGCAAACACGGCAAATCATCCAGGATGTAAGCACCGATGAGCTTTATAGAGTATTGCGTTTAAGAGCAAGACCAAAAATCCTTCTTGCTTCAAATTATGAAGAAGCAATAGAGATTTTAAATAAATACAGCGATTATATGCTTTGCTTGATTTCGGATGTGAAATTTGAAAAAGATGGTGTAATGGATGATCAGGCAGGATTGAAATTGGTGAGTTATGTTAAAGCTCAAAAAGAAACCTTTCCAACAATAATACAATCTTCAGAACCGGATATTGCAGAAGTGGCTTATAAGCTTAAAGCAACTTTTATAAATAAAAACTCAGAGAATCTAAACCAGGAGTTCCGTAGTTTTATCATGCACTATCTGGGCTTTGGTAACTTCATTTATAAGGATAAAACCGGAAGACAAATTGCAGTTGCAAAGTCGCTTCAGGAGTTCGAAAATCATCTTCGCACCATTCCCGATGATTCACTTATTTATCATGCTAAACGAAATCACTTTTCGCTCTGGCTAATGGCTCGTGGAGAAATTCAGGTTGCCAGAATTATCAACCCCGCAAAAATGGCTGATTTCAAAAATATTGCTGAAGTCAGGGAGTATTTAACAAATGTGATATCACAATTCAGAAATGAGCAAAACAAAGGAAAAATAATTCCTTTTGAAGAGGCTTCAATAATTGATGAAAGTAATATTGTTAGTCTTGCATCAGGTTCATTGGGAGGCAAAGGAAGGGGAATTGCATTTATAAATACTTTGATTCACAACTACAACTTTCAACAGCATATCCCAAACATAAACATTAGTTCACCAAAGACATTTATTCTTGGAACTGACGAATTTGAATACTTTATTGAGCGTAATAAACTTCACACAAATATTACAAATGAAACAAGTAGTGATGAAATTAATCTATTATTTCTTGATGGAAAATTGTCGGCAGCACTGATAAGAAAACTTAAGAAAATACTTAAAGAAATTACAAAGCCAATTGCAATCAGGTCATCCGGTTTGTTTGAAGATTCATTGATGCAGCCTTTTGCAGGGATTTTCGAAACATATTTATTGCCAAATAATAATCCCGACTTAAATACTCGATTAGAACAATGCACGGATGCCATAAAACTGGTTTATGCATCAGTTTATTCGAAAACTGCAAGAAGTTATATTGAAGCTATTAATTATAAAATTGAAGAAGAAAAAATGGCTATCGTTATCCAGGAGGTAGTTGGAAACCAATTTGGCAGTGCATTTTATCCACATATTAGTGGTGTGGCTCAATCTTATAATTATTATCCTTTCGCACATATGAATCCTGAAGAAGGATTTGCAGTAGCAGCTTTGGGCTTAGGGAAATATGTTGTTGAAGGTGAAAAGGCTTATCGTTTCTCACCAAAATATCCAACAACTGAAATCAATTCACCGAAAGACCAGTATAAAAATTCGCAGGTTGAGTTTTTTGCTGTTGATTTAGCAAAAGATAAACTGAATTTACTTGAAGGTGACACCGCCGGACTAATCCGTCTCGACCTTGACGATGCAGAAATGCATGATACTATCAAACATCTTGCATCGGTTTATGATATCGACAGCGATAGAATTAATCCGGGAACAAGTTCCATGGGACCAAGAATCATAAATTTTGCAAATGTTTTAAAATATGAATATATCCCATTAGCAAAAACCATTGCATTGGTTCTTGATGTTGTGAAAGAAGCAATGGGTTCAGCCGTAGAAATTGAATATGCAGTTGACCTAAAGAAGGATTCCAACCATAGAGCAACATTTTATTTGCTCCAAATAAAACCATTGATTGGAACAGCCCAGGATTACGAAATTGAAATGGACAAAATCAAAAAAGATGAAATTGTTTTGCTTTCAAACAAAGGAATGGGTAATGGAGTTGTAAACGGAATAACTGATGTTATTTATGCAGATGTTGAAGCTTTTGATAAAAGCGAAACTGAGGAAATGGTTGAAGAAATTGAAATGCTAAATAAAAAAATGGGTAATGAGAATAAAAAGTATATTCTTCTTGGACCCGGCAGATGGGGAACTCGCGATAAATGGATTGGTATTCCTGTTAACTGGCCACAAATTTCAAATGCAAAAATCATTATAGAAACCAGCCTTGAAGGCTTTCCTTTAGACGCTTCTTCAGGTTCACATTTCTTCCATAATGTCACTTCAATGAATGTTGGATATTTTTCAGTTCAACCCGAACTAAACAAAGACATTGTTTCCTACGATATTCTTAAAAAGCAAAAATTGGTGAATAAAACTAAGCATTTTAGACATGTTCGATTTAAAAAACCAATAACTGTTAGAATGGATGGGAAGAAAAGGATTGCGGTTATTACTTATGAAAAGTAAATTGTTAAATTGTTCTATTGTTAAATTGTTGAATTGCTATTTCATCAATTAATATTTTAGCACCTGTCTGTCGTCAGGCAGCATTTATTAAATAAATATAGATATTATAAAATGACTAGAAGACAAGACATATCGAAATTGATTCAGAGTCATAAAGCAATTGAAAACTTTGACTATGATCTGGCTGTTGATTGGGCAATCAATTTGATAGAACAAGGGAAAGAAACAGAAAATATTTTAATGCTTGCTTCGTTCTCTAAACCAATAGACAGATTTGAAATCAAACCTTATGTAAGTGCTGTTTTAAATGATTTTAAACTTGAAGAATTAGAAGGGAATGAAGCAATAATAGCAATAACCCATTATCATTTGACTGAAATTCTCAGTAATAATTCAATAAGAAAGAATCTACAATCTCTTTTCCAATTATACATTGACAATGACCACAAACCTGAATTAATGAATTTCTATTTGCTCTATTATGCTTGGAACGAACTCGAAGAATATGGAGTAAACTACTATTATGAAGGTGCAAATCTGGACAATATCGAAGAAGTTTTAAAAAATGAAGCTAAAAATTGGATGGAAAAATATATAAATGGAAAAATAGAAATAAAAACAAAAAAAATATTGATAGAAAACTTATCTGAATTAGCAGAGAAGAACTTAATACTGATTTATAATGCTCCTACAGAATCATTAAAATCTTCAGAGTTTCAAAATATTGATGGGACTAAACTAGCAAACTCTGAAGAATTGATTTTTCATTTAAAAGAAATGGAGTTAATAGAATCAGAAATGGATAATGATGTTTACTATTTAACTCCTGAGACTTATGTTGCCGTTGAAGGTGACTTTATTGATAACATTGTTAATCATTATATATATAGTCAAAATAACGACGATAAGGGAATCAATGAATTTTCTCATAAAGGAGAAATAGAAGAAGAATTTAGATCTAAAGAAATTATAGAAATACAGAGACAACTTACATTAGAAAAGCAAGGGAAAAAGAGCAATAGGCTTGTAACTATAATATCGGTTTTGGTTATTATTGTTGTTTTTAGTATACTTTTCAATAAAAACAGAAATGAACCTTCAAAACCTGAACTTGACAAAGAACTTCTAAAAAATATAGAACGAGAAATACAGCTAAAACTTGATTCAACAAATAAAAATGTAATTATAATTTCACAAGATTCCATTGTTTCTAAATACAAAAAAGAAACAAATTAATTCTAACCCTTCACAGGTCGATAAAACATCAACTTGCCGGAAACAACATTACTAAGAGATAATTCTGAAATTCCTACTTTCCTTTTAAACTCTGATGTATTTTGATGAGCAATTAAATATTCACCTTTGCGGATAACTTTATAAACAATTGCAGTGTGGTGAGTCATTGATTCTGTGTAAACAACTCTGCCTTTTTTGTATTTTACTTTAACATTTTTAAACTGAATTATATCCCCGGGATAAATAATATCTTTCTCAGGGTCAAGCAATTTTCCATAATTATATGCACCATCCCATTTTGCTCGGGCTTTAGATAAAGCCTGAAAAGCAAGATCCCAGCATTCTCCCCTGTCAACCTTTTTTCCAATAACTGTTTCCACATAATCAACAATAATTTTATTTGTTTCAGGAATAGTGTTTTGGGCATATAAAGGAATACTAATAAGTAAAGCAATTATGACGAAATGAAAGTTTTTAATAATTAATTTCACAATAAATCTGGCTTAATTAAACACTTTAACAAAACGAAATGAAAAGAATTTTATTTTCCACAAATGCAGTTTGGGCATTTGGTGGTAACTGAAATATCTTTTTTAATTAAATCATCCATAACCTCCTTTGACTCTATCATCTGAGCATGAATTATGTATCCTTTCCGCTGCCATTTTTTAATAAACCTCTTTGTAAGCAAGTTGCAGTGTGGTTTGATAATACCTACTCCAACAAGTCTTGCAAGCCAGGGCGACCGATGTAAATTATCAATGTAATGAAAACCAACAATTTTAGGTTGCATAATCAATGCGGTAATAATTTCAGGGTTTTTCTTTCTTATTCTATAGACAATCCTATGGTCGATTGACGAAACATAAGCTGTTTTATACAAGTTATACTTTTCGAAAAGCTCGCTAATTTTCTCAGTGGCTTCCTTTTTTCGATGAACGCCCATATTAAAATTAATATCTAATAGTAAATCCCGGGTTTTTGCATATTTAATGACATCTTCTAAGGTTGATATTTTTTCATCTGATGCACTACCATCATCATTTAAAATATTATAAGAAAGCAGTTGAAGAAAAGAAATTGTATCAATTTCTCCTTGTCCATTTGTTGTTCTTCCGAGTGTGTCGTCATGAAAAACAATAAGAACATCATCTGAAGTTATTTGAACATCTATTTCTAATGCTTTCACGCCATTTTCAACTGCGGTTTTAATGGTTGACAATGCGTTTTCCGGACCAAAGCTTTTTCCACCTCTACACACAAATTCCACAGATGCAAAAACAGATGCATCAGGTGATTGGGGAAGTTTTAAAATATAAAAAAAAGTGCATAAAGGTATAAACACAAAAAGTGCTATTACAAATAATACTCTTAATGTTTTAAGTAGGTATTTCATTATATTTCAATTTTTACAAAAAATTAATACAAAATCCTTTCTTACGATAAACCTTTTTACTACAAAACTCAAAATAAGGTTCAACTAAATATTTTCAGCACTTTTTTATCGTTAATTAAATTAATGAAAATTGAAGCTAATTTGTCATCTCCAATCGATTTCAATTTCTTTTTAAACTGAATCTTTTTATCATCTATATTTCCTTCGAGTTTTATTATTTCACTAATTTCTTTAAACTGGGAAACTGTTAATTCATTCTCAATTGCTGTTC
The DNA here is from genome assembly GCA_021739805.1 of Saprospiraceae bacterium. The sequence continues at coordinate 10,666 of JAIPBB010000149.1, forward strand.
TAATAATATTAATATTTACCAAATCTTCATCTTTTTCAGGTAAACCAAAATTCTCTAATTCATTTATTGCGGCAATAAGTATTTCTTTTCCTCTTTTTTTATATGATTCCATATTAGACTTAATACCAGAAGCATCGCGTAAAGTCCAGCTACCCTGCTCATATTTTATATTTCCGATTTCTGAAATTTTTTGACTTTCTTTCCCAAATATTCTTTCGAGAAGAACCGTTGTAGAGCTTTTCCATGCTTCAAGGTCAAAATCCTTTATTGAAAGTTTTTCAATTTGCTCTTTAATAAGATTAATATACTTTTCCATATGTACGTTTATAATTTAATAACATATTTAAATTGAAAATGCTTTTCCTGATAACTAAAATCCACATTATCCATAAAATTACTAAAATTTTTTAGATTTCTTTTATTTGCAATATTTTTCTTTCCTTTTGAAGCCACCCATAACACATCAATCAACCAAATGGCAGCACCCAGACCAATAAAAGCTTCAGCATCACCAGGAAAAATATAATTCTTCATTTTACCTTCAATCCATCTGCCGGCAAATACCTTATCTTGTTCAATGAGAACATAATGAGTGCCTGTATAATGACGATAATAAATAGTTTCAGTGTGAGGCGGGCTCCAATAAGCTTCTCTATATCTCTTTTTAGCAGAGATAATTCCAACTGATAATAATCCTAAGGATAATGCAGTTTTATAATAAGGCTTAAACTTAAGTTCTTTGTAATCGGCAATAAAATAATCTCCAAGCCCCGGAACGGCAAGAGATAAAAGTGCATTTGAAGGTCCACCAAAATGTTTGTCAAGATTCACATTCGCAAAATTAATATGAGGCATTATGTTTCCCTTAATCATAGCCATATCCTTATCAATTTCCCATATTATTGTTTTGTTTAGTCCACCTTTTACATCTTTTCCCACATCACCATAAACACTATCAGGGTGATAATACTTTGAATAGTATTCATTACTGAAATTAATAATTACATCAAAATATTCAATGGGCTTTGAGTTATCAATATCATATTTCACAACAACATTTCCCTGCTCAACGGACATTCTGATATTGGTAATTTTTGCTTCTTTCTTTTGAGAAAACAAAGGAATTGAAACAATCGCAAAAAGCCATAAAATTAAAAATATCCTTTTCATTATAAACTTATACTCAATTTATTAAACTGTTGTAATAATCAATGATTTTTGCAATATCATCAATTTTGTTAAATTGAATTTTTTCTTTTTCAATAAAACTTTCTATTTCTAATTCTTTGTCACTTAAAACACTGAGTACTCCTTTTTTGTTTTTATTAAGTTTTACTGCCTCTCCCCTGTTAATCCTTATATAATGTGATTCTATGGTAGAATACATTGCTCTTCCATCTCCGCCTCCACCCATATAATTTCTGACATAGGCATTTTCATCCAATTTTTTAACTCTCTTAAGTAATAACTGACAATAACCATCAGTAATAACTTCATAGTAATTAGAATTTAATAGTTGATTGTTCGATTTAGTTTCAATGGCACAACAGTAAATAAATTTTCTATTACTAAAGTTTATTTCCTTTAGCTTAAATGGTGATGTTATATTTAAAGTGTCATCCTTATAAATAATTTCCATAAGCTGATTAAACACATTGTATCTGAATAAAGCTTTCACTGTGTCATTTTCCGCAATTAAATTACCAAGCATGAAATTATTGCTTAAATAAGGGCTTCCAATAACATTGGTTTCTTCAGGTTGAAAAAACTGTGAGGTTCCAATTCCTGAAATACGTATTTCGCGATTTGGTTGACAATAATTTTCAGCTATTACAAAAAAAATAAGAAAAAGAAAGAGCAAAAGCCTTTTCATAACAAAGAATTTAAATCTGCTCAAATATAATGAATTTTTTGGAAAATAATTAAGAGTAAAGCTTTATGTTTTTAATTTCAATATCGCGGCAG
>JAIPBB010000150.1 GCA_021739805.1 Saprospiraceae bacterium
TTACTATTTTATCGTTTTATTCCTTAAAAGCACAAACAACAGTAACAATAGTAACAGGAACATTAACTCAAAATTATCCCTTTTACACTTATTACCATGATGCAAAAACCCAAATGCTTTATACAGCATCAGAAATAAATGCAGCAGGTGGGGCTGCCGGTGATATCCTTAGTGTTGCATTTAACGTAGCTTCAAGGGCAAGCCAGTCTATGTATGGTTTTACTATTCAAATGCAAAATACATCAGCAACATCACTAATTAGCACAATGGTAACATCGGGCTTAACAACAGTTTATTCATCAACATATAGTGTCCCATCAACCGGTTGGCAAACAATTAACCTAACAAGCCCTTTTGCATGGGATGGATCATCAAACTTATTGATTAGTGTTTGTTTCAATAATTCATCATATACTAGTAGTTCTTCAGTTTATACATCAGTAGTAGCAAATAGCGTTTCCCATAATCATACTGATGGTGGAAATGGTTGTGGATTTACAACTGGCGGTTTATATTCTAACCGACCTAACATTAAATTAACTATTGACCCCGCTGCATATAATGATGTCGGAATTTCGTCAATAACAAATCCAACATCTCCTGTAACTCCCGGAGTTGATACTGTTAAAGCTATTTTAAAGAATTATGGGCAAGTGAACTTAACAAGCTGCCTTATTAAATATTCCATCAATGGTATAACACAATCAACTTATAATTTTTCAGGTTCAATAGCTCAAAATGGAACTTATGGTCCTATCACACTTGGAACGGTAAATTTTCCTGTAGGAAATTATGAAATTAAAGTTTGGACTGAGCTTCCAAATTCAGTCACAGATTCAAACGCTTTTAATGATACCGCAACAACCAATATACTTTCATGTCAAACATTTAATGGCACTTATACTATTGGAGGTGTTGGTTCTAATTTCACAAGTTTTTCTGCAGCCATTTCAGCCATAAATTCTTGTGGTATTTCCGGACCTGTTGTGTTTAATGTTGCATCAGGAATCTATTTAGAACAAATGAATATTTCAACACTTCCAGGAGCTTCTCCAACTAATACAATTACTTTCCAATCAGTTACAGGAGATAGTACAAATGTTATTCTTGCTTATTCACCTACAGGTCCGACTGACAATTATACAATAAAACTGGATGGAACTGATTATATCAGATTTAAGAAAATGACTATTAAATCTTATGGGAGTTCCTATTCAAGAGTTATCGATATAGGAAACGATGCAAACAATAATGAATTTTCTAATTGTGTTATTGATGGTGTACCGACAACTGGTTCAAGCTATAATAATGCTGTAATTTTTTCTGGCAACACCATCGATGATACTTTATCGTTTTTAAATAACCATATAAAAAATGGTTCTTATGGAATAAGAATGCTTAGTTATTCAGCAGCTTACCTTGAAAAGGATTTAGTTGTTCAGGGAAATATAATTGAAGGCTTTTCATTAGAAGGTGTTACTTGTGAGTATCAGGATGGAATTAAAGTAATAGGAAACACCATTACTTCTGCTTCAACAGCAGTTTCTACAATAGCTATTGGTAATCGTTATTGCGACAATGGTATTGAAATAAAAGGCAATAAAATATTATTGAATGGAACAGGTGCCAAATACGGTATTTATCTTTATTATAGCGATGGCTCAGGCTCTAACAAAGGACTTATTGCCAATAATATGATAGCTGAAACAGAAGTTTACTCAGGTACTGCTACTTATGGTATTTTCTTATATAGAAGTTATAATCAAAAAGTTTTCTTTAACAGCATTCGGCTAATATCAACAAACAATACTTCAACAGCTCTTTATGTTAATGACTATTCAGGCATTGATATTTTAAATAATGTTTTTGCAAATATGGGAAGTGGATATGCTGCTTATATAAATAATGGTCTTTCTATTTCATTTAGTGATTATAATAATTTCTATTCTAACGGTAACTATTTGGCTTATTGGGGTGGAAATCACACTACATTTAGTGGATTAAAAACCGCAACCGGTAAAGATGGTAACTCAAAAAATATTGACCCACAGTTTTATTCAAATAATGACCTGCATAGTTCTTCTCCCGGTCTAAATGGAGGTGCAATTCCTATTGCCGTTGTGCCGACTGACATTGATGGAGAAACAAGAAGTGCATCATCACCTGATATTGGAGCTGATGAATTTACTATTCCACCAAACGATGCCGGTGTTGTTGAAATGGTTTACCCTCTAGCAAATCCTTGTATTGGCTACTCTCCTATTAAAGTTAAAATTAAAAACTTTGGAAGTACAACTTTAACATCTGCTACTATAAACTGGAAAGTTAACGGACTGTTGCAAACTCCATTTTCATTTACAGGAAGTATAGCTCCCAATACTACTGATACAGCTACAATTGGTTCAGCTACTTTCGCAGCTAATGTTGTTTATAGTATTAAACTTTGGACATCGGCTCCAAATAGCTCAACCGATGGAAATCCTGCAAACGACACATTGAATAAAACAGGTTTAGTAACGGCTTTAGGAGGTACATTAACAGTTGGCTTTGGTGGTTATTCTAGTATTTCAGCAGTGATTGCCGATTTAGCTTTAAAAGGCGTTTGCGGACCTACAATAGTTAATATTTCACCCGGTTTTTATAGTGAACAAGTTGTAATTCCATATATTCCCGGAACTAACTCTTTTAATACTGTTACTTTCCAATCGTCAACAGGTGATAGTTCAAATGTAATTATAACAGCCACTCCAACTTCATCCACAAACAATTATGTGATTAAACTTGATAGTGCTCAATATACAATTGTTAAGTCTTTAACAATTCAAAACGGTTCTTCATCTTACGGAACAGCAATACAATTAGGAAACTATTGCAGAAATGTAACAATAAGGAATAATAAACTTGTTGGACCTGCTGTTTCATCAACTTCAACTTATTTTTCTGTTATTTATAGCTATAATTCTTATGAAGAAAATATAACAATTGAAAATAATCGAATTCAAAATGGCTCAATCGGAATCTATTCATATCAAAGTTCAAGTCCAACCGACAGCTACTTAATAAAAGGAAATAAACTAATAAATCAATATGGTTATGGAGTTTATCTTTATAATCATATAAATGCTGAGACAACTGAAAATCAAATTGAATCATCATCATATACTGGCTTTATCGGAATTTATTATTATTATGTTGACCAGAATTTTAAAATCACAAAAAACATTATTGGCAACAATTACACTTCACAAGGAATATATTTGTATTACTGTGATGGAACAAGCACCAATCATGGTTTAGTAGCCAACAACTTTATTACTTTAAATACAACAGGAACTTCTATTAGTGGAATTTACTTATACTATGTTACTTATGCCGACTTTTATCACAATAGTGTTAACATCACAGGTAACTATAATTCTTATTATAACAGATGTTTTGGTATGTATGGAACAATAAATAATCTCAACATTCAAAACAATATTTTTGCAAATAATGCAAGTGGAATGGCTTTCTATACAAATGTTAATTACGGCTACTTTGTAAGTGATTATAACGACTTTTACACATCAGGAACCAGCTTAATTTATGATGATTATTATAACATATATCACCCAACAATAAGTTCGTGGAATTCGGCTACAGGAGATGATTATAACTCGGTTAGTATCAATCCTCAATTCTTATCATCTACAAATCTTCATATTAGTAATCCATATCTTAAAGGCACTGGAATACCGGTCTCTTCAGTTACAGATGATATTGACGGAGAAACAAGAAGTACTACTGCTCCTGATATGGGTGCTGATGAATTTATTATTCCAGCTATCGATGCCGGTTTAGTTCAATTTATCGAACCTTCAGCAAATGTTTGTGTGGGTTCAAATCCAATTAAAGTTGAATTAAGAAATAATGGTTCTGACACACTTAATAGTGTTACTATTAATTGGAAAGTTAATAATGCATCTCAAACAGCCTATTCATGGTCAGGTTCTTTGGCATTAGGAGAAACAGATACTGTTACCTTAGGAAACTATACATTTGCTAATAGTGGAACTTATTCACTTTCTGCATGGACATACCAGCCAAATAGTTCAACAGATTTAAATAACTCTAACGATACGATAAACCTTACAAACCTTCAGCCTGCTTTAGGTGGAACTCTTACTATTGGTGGCACTGGTGCAAATTACAGTACAATTACAGCTGCAATCAACGACCTTTCAATTAAGGGAATTTGCGGACCTGTTGTGCTTAATATTGCTTCAGGAACTTATACCGAACAATTAATAATTCCTACAATTTCGGGGACATCACCTACAAACACAATTACATTCCAAAGTGCAAGTGGCGACAGCTCAAATGTTATTATCCAGTATAACACAAACAGTTCGACCTATAATTATGTAATCAATTTTAATGGAGCTGATAATTTCATCTTTAAAAACCTGACTTTAAAAAATATTAGTACAGGTACTTATGCTGGTGTTATTAAATTCAATACTGTTACTCAAAACTTAAAAATCACAAATTGTCAGATTATTGGAAGAAATGTTTCAGACTACAATAATTCATATGCACTTTTTTATACTACAGGATATGATCATACAGGGCTAACTTTATCTAATAATTTGTTTAAATATGGTTCTTATGCTATATACTATTATGGAACTTCAAGTTTAACATCAGGAGTTAATTTTATTAACAACTCTTTCCAAAATCAATATGCTTATGGAATTTACGCTTATTACCTTGATGCTCCAATAATTTCGACTAATGAATTTAATATTGTATCGGGTAGTTATACATCTTACCTGGCTATGTACCTTTCCTATTGCGATAATGCTATGCAAATAACCAAGAATAAAATATCATCAGCTTCAAATGGTGGCTACGGAATCTATATGTATTATTGTGACGGAAATAGTTCATCCAAAGGTTTAATAGCAAATAACTTTATTCAGTTAAACACTACAAGTTCTGCCGTTTATGGCATTTACACCTATTACTCCACATACCAGGATTTCTACTATAACAGTATTAACATTACGGGAAGCTATGCAAGTACAAATAATGTTTGTATGAGATATTACGGTAGTTCGTATCCGTATTTTACTATCTATAATAATATCTTTTCTAATAATGCAGACGGCTATTGTCTTTATTTATATTCTTCTCCATCAACATCATATTTTTCAAGCAATTATAATAACTTTACAGCATCAGGTTCATATTTGAATTATTGGGGTGGAAGTCGCCCAACATTAGCCACATGGCAATCATATGGAGGGCAAGATTACAACTCCTATAGTGTTGACCCACAATTCACATCCAATTCTGACCTGCATATTGGCAATATGTTATTAAATGGTAAAGGAACTTATGTTTCTGCAGTTACTGATGATATTGATGGTGATTTAAGACCAAGTAATCCTGATATTGGAGCAGATGAAACTTCTCCCGGTCCACCTTTGGCTGGTATTTATACAATTGGTCTTGATGCTGCTGATGATTTCAGTTCATTTACCGCTGCAGCAAATGCCGTGAGTGGAAGAGGAATTAGTGCAAGTGTTACATTCAATGTTGATTCAGGTTCTTATAATGAACAATTTGAGATTACTGATATACCTGGTACTTCTTCATCAAAAACAGTTTTATTTCAATCGGTCACCGGTGATAGTTCAGATGTTGTTGTAAGCTTCGATGCTTCAAGCACTATTGATAACTATGTTGTGAAAATCGATGGTAGTGACTATGTTACATTAAAAAACCTTACACTAAAAGCTACCGACAGTTATTATTCAACAGTTTTAAACTTCAATAACGATTCAAACATAACTATAATGAATTGTAAGCTTGAAGGATTTTCAGCTTCATCAACATCCAATTATGCAGCTGTTATTCAAGGAAGTGGCACCAATAATAACATAACAATTAAAAACAACAATATTTTAAATGGTTCTTATGGATTTTATTGGAACGGCTACAGTACAAGTTTGCTTGATGAAGGAATGTTGATTGAAAACAATAGCATAAGCAACCAGTACTATATGGGTATTTATTTGATCAACCAGGATGCTCCGATTATTAAAAACAACACATTTAACTCATCTTCTACCACTTACAATTATTACTATGGTATGTATCTCTATTATTGTGACAATGATATGGAAATTACCGGCAATAAAATAATTAACCAGTCAGATGGTGGTTATGGGATATATGCCAGGTATTGTGATGGAACATCTACAAATAGAGGATTAATTGCAAATAATTTTATCTCTTTTACTTCAAATTCCTATTCCAGCTACGGATTATATTCCTATTACAATAATTACCAGGACGTTTTCTTCAACAGCATTCATATTTATGGAACTTATACAAGCAGCTACACCTATTATTTGTATGGAAGCAGTTATACCAACGGGATTAATATAAGAAATAACAACCTTACAAATACTGCCGGGGGATATGCAATTTATGCGAATGTAAACCCGACATATTACACAAATAACAATAACAACCTTTATGCTACAGGTTCTTATTTAGCCTATGAATATGGTACAAATTGCACATCTTTAGCACTCTGGAAATCAAACTCAGGTGAAGGATACAATTCTATTAGCATTAATCCCGCTTATATTTCTAACACTAACCTGCATGTAACAAATAATTTATTGAATAATACAGGGACACCTATTGCAGGAATAACAACTGATATTGACGGTGAAACAAGAAACACAACTACACCCGATATTGGAGCTGATGAATTCACACCAGCAGCTTATGACATTGCTATTATTGAACTTGTTAGTCCATCTTATTTAGGATGTTTTTCAACAAATGAAACTGTGATAGTGAAACTTAAGAATTTAGGAATTCAAACTATTGGTTTTTCATCACATCCTGTAACAATTAATGTGAGTGTTGCAGGTCCAAATTCCACTAGCTTCACTCCTATTATTGTAAATTCAGGCTCTGTTGGTCCCGGTAATACATTAAATGTTACTATCACAAATTCCTTTAATATGTCAACATCAGGCTCTTATGTGTTTACTGCATCAGCAATCATGACAGGTGATGGAAATGCTTATAATAACAATTTATCGCCTGTGACAGTAACTAATTCAAGTGTTAATACATTTCCATTAGTTGAGCCATTTACAACTTTCCCTAGTTCAAACACTAATTTTCCTAACGGTTGGGTAGGCAGTAGTTCAAACAATAGCTCCTATCAATGGTATGCAGATTATTCTGGCACAGGAACATCTTATACAGGACCTTATTATGACGCTTCTAATAGTTCATCAGGACGATATCTTTATACTGAATCAAATTATGGTAATATTAACGATCAGGCTTATTTTATTTCACCTTGTATTGATATTTCAGCTTTGACAAATCCTAAAATGTCTTTCTACTATCATATGTATGGCTCAACCATGGGAGAACTAGCTGTTGATGTACTTTACAATGGTTTATGGATTCCACAAGACAGTATCAATGGACAACAACATACCGGATATTACGATGCATGGTCTGAAAAGAAGATAGATTTAAACTCATATTCAGGTACAATTAAGGTAAGATTCCGTTCTACTAAAACAAGTACCGGTTATTATGGTGATATGGCAATTGATAATATCAGGATTTCTGATTTCCCTGTTGTAAATCTTGGAAACGATACCGGTGCATGTGCAGGACAAACAGTCACTTTAAATGCAGGTGGAACTACCGGATTTACATACCAATGGTATAAAGTTGGTGTAACCGGATTACAGAATGCAACCCAATATTTCACTGTAAGTACTACAGGAACTTATTATGTTGTTGTTACCAATTCACTTGGTGATTTTGACTCTGACACTATTAATGTTACAATAGCAAACCCTGTAACACCAACAATTTCAGGATTAAACTCAACTTATTGCACCGGAGATAATCCAGCATCTTTAACTGGAAGTCCTATAGGTGGTGTTTTTGCAGGAAGCGGTATTTCTGCTAATACTTTTAATCCTTCAACTGCGGGTTTAGGTTTAAAAACAATAACTTATACTTATACTGACCAATATGGCTGCATAAGTTTGGCAACACAAAACACAACAGTAAATCAATCCCCTACTGTTTCACTTAGTGGTCTTAGTACAACTTATTGTTCTAACAGCCCTGTTGATACAGCAATACTGTCACCCACAGGTGGTATTTTTATAGGTTCAGGAATTTCAGGTAACACATTCAATCCATCATCAGCTGGTGTAGGAACACATTCAATCACTTATTTATATACTGCTGCAAATGGTTGCTCAGGAACAGCTAATCACTCAATAACGGTTAATGCCATTCCAACTGTTTCTTTTAGTGGATTAGGCACAACTTATTGCGATAATGCACAAGCTGTTTCATTAATTGGTAATCCTTCGGGAGGTACTTTCTCTGGAAATGGTATTACTGGAAATATATTTAATCCATCTGTTGCAGGATCTGGTACTCATTCAATAACTTACACTAGTCCGGCAAACGCTAACGGTTGCAGTAATTCAATTTCACAAAATGTTGTTGTCAACACTATACCAAATGTTAGTATTTCAAATCTCAACAATACATATTGTGCAGATGAAGGTGCAATTACTTTATCAGGAACTCCAAGTGGCGGAACATTTACAGTGAATGGTATCACGGCAACACAATTTAATCCATCAATATCAGGAGCAGGAACTTACACTATTGTTTATTTTGTTACTAATGCTAATTTATGTTCAAATTCTGATACTGTTATTGTTAATGTTTACCCGATGCCAACTGTAAGTTTTTCAGGTTTAGCAACAACATATTGTAAAAATGGCACTCCAAGCACATTAGTAGGTGTGCCTTCTGGTGGTGTATTTTCAGGACCCGGAATCAATGGAAATATTTTTAATCCGGCAAATGCAAGTATAGGATCACAGCAAATAATCTACACTTATACTTCAGGAGGAAGCTGCACTGGCTCAGATACTTTAGTTACATTAGTTAAAGCAATACCAAATGCCAATGCAGGAAATGATGCGACTATACCATGTGGCTCAGGAGTTGGAATTGGAAGTGCGTCTTTGCCAGGTTATACTTATAGTTGGACACCAACTACCGGTTTAAGTAATCCTAATATTTCAAATCCAATTGCAACTTTAAGTGTTACAACTTTGTTCACTCTAACAGTTACTGACATAGCTTCCGGATGTTATAATACTGATCAGGTTCTGATTACTATTTCAGGTGCTCCAACAGTAACTGCCGGTCCTGACACATCAATTTGTAATGGCAGCTCAGTTACTCTATCAGCATCAAATGGAGTTTCTTATTTGTGGAGTACAAGTCAAAGCACACAAAGTATAACAGTTTCTCCTCTTATTTCTACAGTTTATACTGTAACTGTTTACGATGCTCTAGGTTGTGCAGGCGTTGATTCAGTATTTGTTATTGTTAATCAACTGCCGATTGCAAATGCAGGAGCTGACACATCTATTACTTGTGGTGGTTCTGCTGTTATGATTGGTAGCACTCAAAATCCAGGATATTCTTATCTATGGACACCGGCTTCAACTCTTAGTAATCCAAACATTGCAAATCCAATGGCGAATCCTTTGGTTTCAACTGTTTATACTGTTACTGTTACTGATACACTAAGCGGTTGTTTTGCAACAGACGATGTTCTTGTTTCTAAAACAGGTGGGCCTACTGCAATTGCATCAAATGACACGGTAATTTGTATTGGTGGAACAGCTAATTTAGATGTTAGTGGTGGAACTTCTTATTCATGGAGTACTGGTGATACAACAATGGCAATTCAAGTTACTCCTACTTTAACAACTATTTATGTTGTTACAGTTACTGATGGAAATTGTTTTGATTCCGATTCAGTTATTGTTACTGTTAATAATCCTATTGTTGAACTTGGAAATGATACTACCATTTGTGATAACCAAAGCATTATATTAGATGCAGGTCTTGGTTTCGCTAGTTATTTATGGTCTGATAATTCAACAGGACAAACTTTGACAATTGACACCACAGGATACGGACTAGGTGCACATACATTCTCAGTTAGCGTTACTGATATTATTGGCTGCACGACTAATGATGCAATAGAAATCACTTTTGCTGATTGCTCAGGTATTAATGAAATCAATGATAAATTTAATGTTAAGCTTTACCCTAATCCTACCAAAGGATTACTAAATCTTGATATTGACGGTAAAACTTCTGCCAAAATGGAATTCTGTCTTCTTAATTTACAAGGACAAATTATTTGGTGTGAAACATTAGAAAAATCAAATGATAGACTTCATAAGGAAATCGACCTTTCAATTTATCCAAAAGGTATTTATTATCTAAGGATTAATGACGAAAACAATATCACTGTTAAGAAGGTGATTATTCAATAAGATTGTAAAGATTTTATTTCAAAGCCCAATCATTTTATGGTTGGGCTTTTTGTTTATTCTCCTTTAGTAATACTTTCAATTGAAATAAATATTTTTCTCAATTAGGAGGCTATTCCCGACAATGGTATATTCGTCATTGCGAGTGACCCTGGTTTTAAGTTTTCATAATATACTCAAATCTAAAACCCACAAACGCTTGCAAATTTTTTAGGCATTTTCATAATTATTAATCAAAAAAACTTGTTTTGTACGTAACAATTACGTACTTTTGTATTAAATTTACAAATTAATAGAAATGAAAACAGCAGAGATAAAACAGTCCAGGTTCGAGTTGCGTCTTTCATTAGAAGATAAAACATTTTTTGAAAAAGCTTCCAGAATCAGTGGCCATAAAACACTTGCAAGTTTCATAACATCAATTGTCAGGGAGCGAGCAAAGAAAATCATTAAAGAAAAAGAACAAATTCTTTTATCCGAAAAAGATAAAGAAATTTTCTTTAATGCAGTGCTTTCCAATAATGAGCCAAGTGAGAAATTGAAAAAAGCAGCAGAAAAATATTTAAACACAAAGTCGATTTAAATGAGTTTAAAACTATCGCTTTTAGACAAATCTCACAATAGAACTGAATTTGATTGTGGAAAAAAATCACTTAACAATTATATTCAACTACAAGTTAGTCAAGATGTAAAAAAAAAGCTAGCTGTTTGTTTTGTGATTTCAGATGAATCCAATATAGTTAAAGGATATTATACATTGTCAAATAGTAGTATATCGCAAAATGATATTCCTGTAAAATTTTCAAAAAGATTTCCTAATTCTTATAATAATTTACCTATAACACTATTAGGAAGGTTAGCGGTTGACAAATCTGTTTTTGGAAAGGGACTAGGCGAATATCTTTTATTGGATGCTTTGAAAGAATCCTATAGAGTTTCAAAAAAAGTTATAGGTTCTTTTGCAGTTGTTGTTGATCCAATTGGCGAGGAAGCAATTTCTTTCTATAAAAATTATGATTTTATATTGCTTCATGGAAGTGGAAAAATGTTTTTACCTATGAATGCAATTTCAAAATTATTTCCTGATATTTGATTAAAAATACATCACCAATACTAACCCTGCCAGAGTTCTATTAACCAACATTTAATAAACCGAGTAAACTTGCTGAATTCTGCTATTATTAACTCTGGCAGGGTTTTCACAACACAGGTAAGTACAGACGCACGGCCGTGCCTATCAACAATTTTCTGAGAATTTTTTTCAATAAATTATATACACATAAATATATTTCTTTATCTTTGAAAACCGACAATGCATTAAACAAACAACAGGTGTTGGATGAAAAGAGGGAATGGGGTTTATTACGGTTAGGCAAAATGTTGTCGTAGTATTCCCATAATTGAAAAATATGTATTAACTTTGTAAAATGGATATTCAAACATCAAAAATTGAACTTGCAAAGATTATTCTCAATATTGAGAATCCTGACTTAATTGAAAAAATTAGAGGACTTATAATCAATGAGCCAAAAGATTTTTGGCTTGGTCTTACAGCTACTGAGAAAGAAGAGATTGAATTTGGAATTGAGCAATTGGACAAAGGAAATAGAATTTCATTTGACGAATTTATGGACAAGATTTCATGAAAAAGTTTAAAGTCTTTCTGTCACCAATAGCCGAAAAAAAATTAGAAATTCTTTTGAATTATATTGCAAAAGAATGGGATGTCGAAGCTAAAAATAAATACATTACGGAATTTAAAAGGACATTAGGTCAAGTCTCATCTTTTCCTAAAAGTTGTCCTGAATCATTAAGTATTAAGGGACTGCGAAAATGTATTGTTACAAAACAATCTTCTTTCTTTTATAGAATTAAAAATTCAGAAATAGAGATTATTACAATTTTTGACAATCGTCAAGACCAAAATAAAGTGTTCGAAGAATTAAAAAAACACTTTGCCTAATAACAGCTCATTCGTTAGTTAAAAAATCAACCCTGCCAGAGTTCTATTAACCAACATTTAATAAACCGAATAAACTTGCTGAATTCTTTGAGTATTAACTCTGGCAGGGTTTTCAC
>JAIPBB010000151.1 GCA_021739805.1 Saprospiraceae bacterium
AATAAAAGGGAAATACTTGCAGCTATATCTTGATGAATTTTGCTACAAATTAAATCGTAGATACTTCGGGGATAGGTTGTTTGATAGGCTTGCTATTGCAATGTCTAATAATTACTGGTACAATAACGAATAAGCAAAAAAAAATATTCAAACAGTTAATATCATACCAAAAGACAGATTTTATCTTTTTCATTTCTTCTTCTTTTATTAGTCGATTTAGAGAACATCCAAACACAACAAAATACATTGATACTTCGAAAATTAAATTTGATGAAATACGACCCAATGAAATCCACAGGGCAATTGCTAAATATTTTAGAGATTTAATTCCGAAAGAAAAAGAATATTATTTACATCATTTCTCAATTCAAAAAGAAGATAAGAAAGCTAATTATTACGGTTTGATATTCGGTTCAAGCCATTCACTTGGTATGGAGAAATTTTTGAAGGTTTGCTGGAAGCATGATGTTTTTTCAGGTGAAGCCAATTTTAATATAGATAATAATCATGTTAAAGGAACACTATTTGAACAACTTGGTGAGAATGTGAAAAAAGATTCTGTTTCAGATAAAATAAAACGATTAATTTTGTCAGGAGAAATTTCTGATAATATCACAGGTTTGAAATTTGCTATGCACAATGGCTGTGAACCAAAATTATTCACTGAAGTAGTGCAGAATCTTGAAAAAGAGAATTTAATTGAAAGAGTTGGTAGTGTAAATAATCAATCTACAAATATTCATAGAATCAAAGAACCCTATTTTATTAAAACATAAGATTATGGCACATAAAATAGAATGGACAGAGCAAACCTGGAATCCTTCAGCAGGTTGCACAAAGATTAGTTCAGGCTGTAAAAATTGTTATGCAGAAACTATGGCAATTCGTTTGCAAGCAATGGGTGTGGAAGGCTATGAAAACGGTTTTAAATTTAATCCTGTTCCCAGCAGATTGAATGATCCATTTAAAAGAAAAAAGCCAACTATATATTTTGTAAACTCAATGAGTGATATATTTCATGAGGATATGCCTGATGATTATTTAAACAAAATATTTAATGTCATAAAAGAAACCCCACATCATACCTACCAAATATTGACTAAAAGAGCAAACAGAATGTATCAATATTTGTCAAAATATAAAATTCCTAAAAATATTTGGCTTGGTGTTACTGTTGACAACCAAAAAGAAGGATTGCCCAGAATAAATAAATTAAGACAACTAGGTGCAAGTGTATTATTTCTTTCTGTGGAACCATTACTCGAAGATTTAGGCAAAATTAATTTGGAGAATATTGATTGGGTAATTGTAGGTGGAGAAAGTGGAAATAAAGCAAGACCTATGGATAAAAGTTGGGTAGTAAATATAAAACATCAATGTGAAGAACAAGATATCGCATTTTTCTTTAAACAATGGGGGACATGGGGAGCAGATAAAGTAAAGAGAAATAAAAAGCTAAATGGGAAAGAAATTGATGGCAAAGTATGGCAACAATATCCGGAAATAATTGAACAACAATTTGCTGTGGTTTAAATCTATTTAAAATTTAACTTAATTCTATATAACATTATCTTTAATTTTTCATATATTCGCTAATGCAAAAATAACATTGAGTTATAATTATTTGTAAGTTGGCAACAATTTTATGAGAACAATAACAGAATCATTTCGATTGATAATTAGGAAACAGACAGAACTAAATTATCATTTATTGAAAGTCATTAATAAGCCTGCAGATAAAGATATGATTAGACGAGTTGAGGTAGAGTTAGGATTTGACTTCAACAATGAACTGAAAGAACTTTATTCATGTGCGAATGGTACAAATATCGATTATGAGACACCATCTGGGTTGATTGGACTAATACCTATTCATGTATTTCTTTGTCTTAAAGATTCGGTTGAATATTACAAAACTCGAATAGATTATGAAGAGTTTTTCACAGATTGGAATACAAATACAAAACCAGATAAGAAACTTTTCCCTTTTTTAGAAGATGGTTCAGGAAATTGTTATTGGGTTGACTTAAATAAAAGCACAAATAATTATGGCAAAATTTTCTGGACAAATACATTTGGAGAAAATCCTGATTATGTTTACAACTCTTTGACATCTTTGTTTCATGTGATAAGTGAGTGCTATGATAATGGAACTATATTTTTAGATTCAGATGGATATTTAGATTGTGATTTTAATAATTTTGATTTAATAGCTAAGGAAAATAATAAGGGATTAAAATATTGGACAGGTAGATAATAACTGTTGCCAACAAAAATAAAAATTATTAAACCCCATTTTATTACAAACAAAGCATTTAAAACACCAATGAAACACTTCCCCAAAATATTACTTCTACTTTTTATCTTTGCTTGCAATTCAAATAATAAACCACCAGATAATGAAATTGTTGCCGAAATTGCCGACACAGCAGCAAAATCATCAAATACTTTGAAGCAGGAAAATACTCTAGCTTCAGATACTGTTACAAAGGAAATTAACTCATTTCCTGCAACCTGGACAAGTTTAGATGCTATTCAACATAAATGGATAATGCTGGAACGTGATGAAAAAGGTTATTTGGTTTATGTCCCTTGTAATGGTGAAACTCCAAGAATTTATATTGAGAGCGGTTATGTTACTGTATTTTGGCAACTTGAAGCACCTTCCAAATTTTCAATCGACAAATTCACACGATTAAAAGGGAACAAGTCATTTTATGTGTATGCGACTGAGAAAGATTGGAATATGGAATTTACTGCTGAAATAAAGGATGTTAAACGTAAACTTGTTTTATGGACTTTCGGAGATTTTAAATGGGTTATGACACCCATAGAATTTATGAATGACTTCAGGCAGGTTAAAAATCCTTGTCCGAATGAAATGAAAGCTGAAAAACAATTTTTACCTGTTGAATATTAAAAAATAAAGTCAATAGAATTAAACCTGATAATATTTAAGCTTTTTTCCAATAATCATTTTTCTATTCAAAAAATTTATGTATTTTCGAGCGAAATTCAGATGTTCTGTTAGAGAAAACCGTTCTATATCTAACTGTTAGTATTTCAGAATTTTAATGTTTTTAAATAAATCATTTCTTACAGATTTTAATAGATTTATTTATTTTCACTTTTCAAAAAAAAATAAGTATTTATGGTAAAGGTTGATACTCCAATAGATTATGATTTAGTACAAAGAATCATAAAAGAAAACAATATTGCAGATATAGGTAAAGCATCAATACGGGTTATAAAGAAACTTGTTGACGATATTGAAAAAGAAACAGGAGAAAAATTTATTAGGATGGAAATGGGAATTCCCGGTCTTCCTGCTAATCAAATTGGTGTTGCCGCTGAAATTGAAGCTTTAAAAAATGGCGTTGCTGCCATCTATCCCGATGTTCATGGTCATCCTGAATTGAAAAAAGAAATTTCAAGATTTGTAAAACTCTTCCTTGATATTGATGTAAGTGAAACCGGTTGTATTCCAACTGTTGGCTCAATGCAGGCAGGATTTGCTTCATTTCTTACTATCAGCAGACTTAATAAACAAAAAGACACAACCTTGTTTATCGACCCGGGTTTTGCTGTTCACAAAATGCAGCATCAGGTACTTGGGCAGAAGTATGAAACATTTGATGTTTATAATTACAGAGGAGAAAAATTACGGGACAAATTAGAATCGTATTTGAAAAAAGGCAATATTTCATCAATTCTTTATTCCAATCCAAATAATCCTTCATGGATTTGTTTCACCGATGGGGAATTGCAAATTATTGGTGAATTAGCCACTAAATATGATGTAATAGTTTTGGAAGACCTTGCTTATTTCGGTATGGATTTTCGCCGTGATATGGGTAAACCCGGATTTCCGCCATTTCAACCTTCTGTTGCTAAATACACAGGTAATTGGGTGCTTTTTATATCAAGTTCAAAAGTGTTTAGCTATGCCGGGCAGCGAATAGGAATGATGGTGATTTCAGACCATTTGTTTAACACTCAATCTCCTGAGCTAAAGAATTATTATGCTTCTGATATTTTTGGATATGCAATGATTTTCGGTACTGTGTATGCACTTAGTTCAGGAACATCACACTCAGCTCAGTATGCTTTGGCTGCAATGTTAAAAGCAGTAAATAATGGTGAATTTAATTTTAGGGAAGTTGTTCTTGAGTATGGAGCGAAAGCTAAAATCATGAAAAAACTATTCACCGACAATGGTTTTAATATTGTTTATGATTATGATATTGACAAACCAATTGCCGATGGCTTTTATTTCACTGTTTCATATCCCGGATTTACAGGGGGACAATTACTTTGTGAACTCTTAACTTACGGAATCAGTGCAATTTCACTTGCAATTACAGGTAGTGAAAGAGTTGAAGGAATTAGGGCTTGCGTATCATTAGTAAAACGTGATCAGTTTCCTGTTTTGGAAGAAAGGTTAATAAAATTTAATAAAAATCACCTTATTTAAAATCAATCTAAAGAAAAATTCGTACTTTTGCGAAAGTATTTTGTTAATATAAAATAAAAATAAGTAATATGGCAAGATTTAAAGGCGAGGTCGTAATTGACCGGGAGAGATGTAAAGGATGTGGGGTTTGTACAGTTGCATGCCCAAATGAAGTTCTTGCATTAGCCGACCAAGTAAATGGGAAAGGTTATCATTATTGTCAAACAATTAATGATGATTGTATTGGCTGCACAAACTGCGCAGTTGTATGTCCTGATGGTGTTATCACTGTTTATAGGATGAAAAAACCAGAGTAAAAATTTTATAATATCTATAACATGAAAGAGATAAAATTAATGAAAGGTAACGAGGCGATAGCAGAAGCTGCTATTCGTTACGGTACTGATGGATATTTTGGATATCCTATAACCCCTCAATCGGAGGTATTGGAATATCTAATGATGGAACAGCCTGAGAAAAGAACAGGTATGGTTGTTCTTCAAGCCGAAAGTGAAATTGCTGCAATTAATATGGTATATGGTGGTGCAAGTTGTGGAATGAGAGTTATGACTTCATCTTCAAGCCCCGGAATAAGTCTGAAACAAGAAGGAATTTCATATATGGCGGGTGCCGAGTTGCCAGCTTTAGTCGTGAATGTTGTTAGAGGTGGACCAGGTCTTGGAACAATTCAACCATCACAAAGTGATTATTTTCAATCTACAAGAGGTGGCGGACATGGAGATTATTATACTCCAACTCTTGCACCTGCATCAGTTCAAGAAATGGCTGATTTTGTGAAAATTGGATTTGAACTTGCTTTTAAATATCGCACTCCGGTTCTTATCTTATCTGATGGTGCTATTGGACAGATGATGGAAAAAGTTGAACTTGACGAGCAAATGCAAAGAAGAACAAGAGAAGAAGTAATTGCGACAACACCTTGGGCAACAACTGGAAAGACTCCTGATAGAGAAAGGAATATTATTACTTCACTTGACCTTGATTCTTCAAAGCAAGAAAAGCATAATGAAAAGCTTCAAGAGAAATATCAGGCAATGAGAGATAATGAGGTAAGATACGAAGAAATTTTGTGTGATGATGCCGAATATATTTTCGTAGCTTATGGTTCAAGTGCCAGGATTTGTCAGAAATCAGTTCAGTTAGCAAGACAGAAAGGTATTAAAGTTGGTCTTTTACGACCTATAACATTATTTCCTTTCCCAACAAAACCTATTGCTGAATTAGCAAAAAGAGTAAAAGGAATTTTAACTGTTGAAATGAGTGCTGGACAAATGATTGAAGACGTCAGACTTTCTGTTGGATGTAGTATTAAAATTGAACATTTTGGCAGAATGGGCGGAATGATACCTACACCTGAAGAAATAGTTATAGCTTTAGAACAAAAAATAATAGGAGGATAATATCATGGCAGAATTAACACGAGAAGACGTACTAAAAAAAGAAAATATAGTCTATAAAAAAACCGATTTACTAACAGACAAAGTTTTGTCATACTGTCCCGGTTGTGGTCATGGTACTTTCCATAGAATTATTATGGAAGTGGTTGAAGAAATGGGCATTCAAAAAGATGTAGTTGGAATAGCACCCGTTGGTTGCTCTGTGCTTGCATATGAATTCATGAATATAGATATGATGCAGGCTGCACATGGACGTGCACCAGCTTGTGCAACGGCTACAAAAAGATTAATGCCTGACAAATATGTTTTCACATATCAGGGCGATGGTGATTTAGCTGCAATAGGAACTGCTGAAACTATTCATGCATGTAACCGTGGTGAAAACATTGTTATATTCTTTGTGAATAATGGTATATATGGAATGACAGGTGGTCAAATGGCACCAACAACTCTTCCCGGAATGGCCTCATCAACTTCGCCTCATGGCAGGGAAATTAGCTCTATGGGAAATCCATTAAAAATTACTGAATTGGTAGCTCAGCTACCCGGGACTTATTTTGTAACTCGTCAGGCTGTTCATACTCCCGGAAACGTTAGAAAAACTAAGAAAGCGGTTAGAAAAGCTTTTGAATATTCTAAATTAAATAAGGGTGTAAGCTTTGTCGAAGTTGTTTCAAACTGTAATTCAGGTTGGAAAATGACTCCGATTGATGCTAATAAATGGATGGTTGATAATATGTTTCCATTCTATCCATTGGGCGATATTAAAGTTCCTGAAGAATAATTAATAATTTATTAACGATTAAAACTTAAAGATATGACTGAAGAAATTATTATAGCCGGATTTGGTGGCCAAGGTGTTCTTTCCATGGGAAAGATACTTGCTTATTCAGGAATGATGCAAAATAAGGAAGTTAGTTGGATGCCATCTTACGGACCCGAAA
This sequence comes from Saprospiraceae bacterium, assembly GCA_021739805.1. The sequence continues at coordinate 6,816 of JAIPBB010000151.1, forward strand.
TGCGTGGTGGAACAGCTAATGTAGCTGTTATTATTAGTGATGAACGAGTGAGTTCTCCGATTTTAACTCAATTCGATACTGCGATTATTCTTAATCAGCAGTCGATGAACAAATTTGAATCATCTGTAAAACCTGGTGGAGTATTGTTATATGATCCAAACGGAATAACAAAACATCCAAGCCGAACTGACATCAACATTTATAAAGTTGAAGCTAATAAAGAAGCTGCAAAAATGGGTCTTATGAAAATTTTCAATATGATTGTTGTAGGTGTTTATTTGAAAGTAAAACCAACACTAAAACTTGAAAATGTTATTGAAGGTTTGAAAAAATCATTACCTGAAAGATATCATCATATGATTCCTGATAATGAAAAAGCTATTCGCAGAGGACTTGAAATTATTGAAGAAGTTCAGACTGTTTAGATAATTCTATAAAAAAATATATATTGGCTTTCTTTGTGATGGGGGAAGCCATTTTTTTTGCAACGAAATTGTAATATGTTGAATAGGGTGATAAAAAATGATTTAAGAACAAGGATTAACGATTTTTGATTTTAGATGTAAAAGGATCATAAATAAAAAAAATAACATATAGAATTATTATGATTTTAAGCAGCCCAATAAACTAATTTATTGACTTTTCTCTTTGTTGATGAATGCCATTTTTTATTCTTCTACATTTTCTAATTGGAAAGCAATAGCCTGATTTATTAAATCTAAAACTTGTTCTTTATTTATATCTTCAATTTTATTAAATCTTACAGTTCGCAGATACTTACCATTTCCTTCAAGTAAACCAAATTTGTCATCAAGATAAATCCCTTTGTAAAAGTAAATTGAAATTCCTTTTTTTGTTGTGTTAATAGCAGCCATCCAATGATACCAATTTTGATTCACAGCAAAAGTTATTGCTTTTGATCTTATTCCACAATCCAAATTATAATCTACTGAGCCAAATAAATCCATCAAATAATCAACCATTTTGCGATTATCGGGATTTTCAATATTGTGGATGCGTTCTATTACCGCCTGACTTAATTCCATTTAATTCTTCTTTATTATTTAGTAATGGCTTTGAGTTTCAGAATATGAAATTCTTACAATATAAATTCTTATTGAATTCAGAAATATTTATCGAATTCAGTAATTCATTTGTTTTTTAGCTTTTCGATTTTGATCCTGTGTTTACTAATTGGTGCGATATGAAAGATTACTTCATCGCCCTCATTGCATTTTTCATAGAGCTCTTTTTCTACACGGTATCTGTATCTTTCAATAATGAGGCTATAAGAGTTAAAGGAATTCATTTTCTGCCCAATGTACAAGGTGCCACTTCCTGCCTCAAAATCTATTTCTGATTCTTTAGATTCAATCCTCTTTATTTCTAAGTATTTATATCCATTTCTAATATCCTTTAAGTATTTTCCTGTCATTAAGTAGCCAATAATTATAGCTAATAAAATAAACATTAAAAGAGTCAAAGCTGAATAAAGCTTATTTGAGAGTGTATAATCAGAGTAAGAAAATTTTATTGTCCAAACACAAGCAATACCTAAGATCAATATCGCTAGTGAAACTATTATTCCTGCCCTACATTGGTATTTTAGTGTTTTAATATCTTCCTGATTTAAGGCTGCTTTAGTTGGATATTTCGTCATTTGAAAATTTTGATTAAAAATAATACAATTTGTTTGATTAGAAAATAGGCTTAATCAATAAATTCCGGATTTATTGATATTTAGTAAATTGACTAAAAAAAAAGAGCCTGACAAAATAAATTGCCAGGCTCTGAGATTTTATAATAAAGTTGATTCTATTTTGTGAGAACAACTTTTTGAGTGTGCATTTCGTCACCAGAAACAACTCTAATCATATATATACCAACCGGAATGTTTGACATATCAATAACGACCTTGTTAGTATGTAAATCAGAATTTTCGATTTTGATTTGTTTTAGTCTTCCTCCAATTAAACTATACAACTCAACAAAAGCTATTTTGTCTTGAGTTTGGTTAAACTCAACTGTAATGTTTTCTGAAGATGTTGCTGGATTAGGATAAGCATTCATGAATGAAGGTCTAACAATTTCTTCAACAGAAGCAGTATTTCCAGGAATTTCATAGCTACCTTTTGAACCAATTACACAATCATTCCAATCCCAATAAACATACTCACTTGTAGATGTGATGCTTTTAGCTATAAACAATCCTTTCATATGAATTGCGGTGGATTGGTATGATGAACCGTGTACATATATTTCACCATCAGGAATATAAACTGAACCATTAAATTCAATTGCTTTACCATCGATGTCCAATATACCCGGACCACATGCAGAAACATTGTCATCATCATCATCACAGCCCATATTGACTCCTTCAGCAACACATAATGCTCCACCATTTTTACTTGCTCCAGCCATAACTGTAAATTCGCCAAATGTCATTCCAACTTCAATTGGTTGTGAACAGCTTGTATGAATGGTAACATTTGTGCATTTATTGTTATAAGAAATAGTGATTTCGGTTCCTAAAGTTCCTTTATCAGTTCCAATAAATGAAAAACTTTCACCCGGATTTACGGTATTATTAAATACTGTAGCTCCATTCTTCTGTTTAACGGTAAATAAATGAGGAATACTTCCATTATATTTTAATGTTAAATAAGTTACTTTTCCATCACAAGGTCCGCAGTCATCATCAATAACTTCTTCAGCAACACATAAAGCTCCACCATTTCTACTTGCTCCACCCATAACAGTAAAGTCGCCAAATACCAATCCAACTTCAATTGGTTGTGAACAACTAGTGTGAATCTTTACATTCTCAGTATTATTAACATAAACAGTGATTTCTGTTCCTAATGTTCCTTTTTTATCAGTGCCTACGAAAGAGAAGTTTTCACCTGGATTTACATTGTTATTAAACACGGTAGTTCCATCTTTCTGTTTTACTTTAATCAAAGCAGGACTACTTCCATTATATCTTAATGTTAAATGAGTAACCTTACCATCACATGGTCCACAATTAGTAGTAGAAGTGTCAATATCACATCCAATGTAGAAACATACATCATAATTTTCAGGATTGATTGAGCTATAATCATCAATCTTGAAATCCTGAAGAATCCTGACAGTTGCATTCTGTGTGAAAGATATTGTGGATGGGCTGTATGATTTTGATTCTTTAACATTAATGGAAACAATATCAATGTCAGATGAAGTAAATATTACTTTAGAACCTTTATTAAGCTCAATATTACCAAACACATTTCCTGTTAGAGTAACTGTAGCATTTTTCCCAACTTCAACAGAAACAAAATTGCTTGTTATTGTTGTATTTGTATAATTGTTAACACTAACATTTGTGTATGTGCCACTTTGAGTATTTAACTGCATTACAGGCAATGTGACAGGAGCAGGCTCGTAATATTTAAGAGGAATAAAGCTTTGTGCATCTGCCTGAATAAATTTAGCTATTGCAAATGCTCCATTACCTTGAATTTCAGTATACTTGTCAAAAGTAGCTGTGCCATTATTGTCGGCAACTCCAACAGAACCATTAAGTACATAATTTTTCTCTCCAAGTTCAACTTCTTCAAGCCCGATAATTGAGTAAGAACCGGTATGTTCACGTGGTTGGAAATTATAAGTAGCGGGTTGATCTGATGGACAGCCATTTAAATCAGTTACAGTAACACTATACAATCCAGGATTATGAGTAGTCATTTTTAAACTAATAGATTGTGTGGTTTCATTAGTTGACCATAAGTAAAGATTATTAGTAGTAGAAGAGTGAGCAGTTAAAACAACTCCATCACATCCATCACAAAAATCATCCTCACCTGTTACAGTTATTGAAGCTGTAGGTGGAGTTCCAATTGATACTGTTACTTGGTCGGTAGCAAAACATCCATTTGCGTCAATAACGAATAAAGAATATGTCATATTTGTATTAGGAGAAGCTATTGGATTAGCAATTTGTGAGTTATTAAGAGTCCCAGAAGGTTTCCAAAAGTATATATATGCTGGTATTCCACCATTTGCAACTCCATTAAGTTGTGCAGTTGATGGGAGACAAATTGTTTGGTCAACACCTGCATTAGCAGTTAACAATGGAGGTTCAGTTATAGTAAAAGAAGTAGTGAAAACTGTATTATTAAAATCTTTAATTGTAACAGTATATATGCCGGCACTTAGCCCATTAATGTCTTGGGTAGTTGCACCATTGCTCCAGTTGTAAGTATATGGTACACACCCTCCATCTACAGTAAGGTCAATAAATCCATTATTTCCACCTGCACAACTAACTCCATAACCATTATAATTAGATGTTTGATTTGTAACAACTAAAGGTAAAGGTATTACAGTAACGTTAAATGTACAAGTGTCAAAATTTCCTGAAGGGTCAGTAACTGTATAAGTTACTGAAGTTGTTCCAATTAAAAAACATCTACATAAATGAACATTGTTAGTAATTGTATATGAACAATTATCATATGCACTTGGAGTAACCCAATTGATAAATTTAGCTTCACAATAGAGCTTATTTGCATAAACTATTGTGTCGTTTGGACAATTAAGAAAGACTGGAGGTATAGTATCAAGAACTGTTACTGTTGCTATACCAGTTGAACTGTTGTTGTTTGAATCAGTAGCAGTTAAAGTAACCGGAATAGGACCAACAATTGCACAATCGAAAGTGTGTGGGAACACTGTTAGATTGAACGAACAATTGTCACTAGTTCCACCATCAACATCGGCTGGCACTATCGAAGCATCACCATTAGCATCAAGGTAAACAGTAATGTTTTTTGTAATTACTACAGGGGCTTCATTGTCAGTAACGATAACATCAAAACTACCTGTAATATAATTACCAGAAGCATCAGTAACAACAAAAGTGTTGGTTGTTGTTCCTATTGGGAATAAACTTCCTGAAGCTAAACCTGCAGTTTGAGCTATAGTTGAACCAAAGCAATTATCACTATATCCCACAGTGTAATTCACTTTAGCACCACATATTCCAGGGTCATTATTAATTGAAATATTTGTTGGTAAAGTGATTGATGGGTTTTCATTGTCAGTAACTACCACTTCAAAACTGCACGTTGCAATATTGGAAGAAGCATCGCTTACTGTCCAAACAACATTTGTTGATCCTTTTGGGAATATTGCACCAGCCAAAGTACTTGAATTGTTGAAATCATTTGTAATGGTTGAATTAGGACAATTGTCACCAAAGGAAGTTGGATCAAATTCTGAACCAATCACAGTATAAGAGCATTCGCCGACAGCAGTGTTTTTTGCTTGATTAGCAACACATGCAATAACAGGATTTTCATTATCAGTAACAACAACATCAAAACTGCATGTAGTCGTATTACTGTAAGCATCGGTTACAGTCCAAACAACTGTTGTTGTTCCTTTATGGAAGCTAGCACCAGCTAATGTGTTAGTGTTGTTGAAATTGTTTGTGATATATGAACCAGGACAATTATCACCAAATGAAGTTGGGTCAAATTCTGAACCAGTCACAGTATAACCACAAGTTCCGATATCAGTGTTTTTTGCTTGATTAACTACACAGTTTATAACAGGGTTTTCATTATCTGTAACTGTAACATCAAAGCTACATATTGCTGTATTATTTGAAGCATCAGTAACAACAAA